>PWTM01000213.1 GCA_003563855.1 PVC group bacterium
CACGTGGGTTCATACGCCTGCATCGTCGTCATCGCGTTCCTTTCTCCTCCATCCACCGCTCATCCATCCGGCCGGCACAACACCGACGCATCCCGTCAGCCGCCGCCTCGCCTCACGCCGGTGGGCGTTCCGACCAGGCGATCTTTGGCTGGCCGTTCGGATGAACGTTCGATGTTCGGCGTCTTCACATTCGGATCGCCCGCATAGCCGAAGGCCTGGGCCCGCCATTGATCGGCAAACACGAACAGGATATTGACATTCTTGCTCATCAGCGACGGCCTCCGTTTGCGGCGTTGTCGCGTGCTGCGCCCGTCGTGCCCGATGCTCGGGCAGAATCGAGGGGAGCTTACTGTCGTCATATGGCGAAATGCGAGATCAGAACCCAGGGCGCGAAACCAGGCATCGTCGACCCCTTCGGGGTTGGTGGGGGGCGCGAGGTCTGGCGCGGGCGCCGTTCCAAGGCCTGGAAAGGGCACAGCCATCCGTCTCCAAGGCTTGGAAATGGTGGATCGAGCCGCCGCGCGCGTCGTCCCCCTCTTCGTCCTCGTCCTCGTCGTCGTACTCGTCTCTCCCCGCAGAAGACGAGGATTACGACGAAGACAACAACGAGGAGTCCCACCAGCACAGCGGGATCCACGGGACCGCTGCCGCCCCTTCTCGTCCTCGATCCTCCATGGTCTCTCCGTCGAGAACGAGGACGAGGACCGCTCGCTGCGCTCGCGGAGGACGAGGACGATGCCGACGCTTACTCCGATACAAAGGCGCCGCCGATGCGGAGGCGGGCGGGTTCGACGGAGATCTCGACGCGCCGGACATTTCCGGCGAGCGGCTCGCCATCCGCGTGCAGCGCCACGCCGCGCGCGAAGACGAGGGTGAGCGCGGAGGCCCGGAATCGCTCGAGGCAGGGGTGCGCGTCCAGCCGGCCGCGCGAGGCGCGGGCCAGCAGCCGGAAGAGAAGGCGTCGCGAGGGCACGAGAGCGCTGACCACGTCCAGGCGCCCGTCGTCCGGCCGCGCGGCCGGGCAGAAGACGATCCCGCCACCGGCCCGCGCCGTGTTGCCGACGTGCAGGAGCGTCATGCGCCCGGCGCCCGCGCCCAGGGCCGCCGGCGTCGCGTCGAGCGTGAAGTCCGTCGGACGCAAAGCCGCCAGGGCCGCCAGCGCGCCGGCGCCCCTGTACCGCAGGGCGCCCGGGAGTCCGCGCAGCCGCCGCGCCAGCGCCACGGCGCGCGCCTCAAGGCCCAACCCCGCGCCGCCGACGAAGCACCGCGTCCCGGCTCCCTCCGGCCCGCTCCAGCGGATCCGGCCGACGTCCAGCGCGCGTGTCCGACCCGCCGCCAGCGCGGCGGCGAGGCGCTCCGCGTCCCCGTCCGCGCCGACGGCCGAGGCGAAGTCGTTGCCGGAACCCGCCGGCAGGATGCCCAGCGGACCGAGCGGGCCGCCGCCGGAGGCTGCGTCCAAGGCGTCCACGGCCGCGGCGACCGTGCCGTCGCCCCCGACCGCGACGAGCGCGAAGCCGCCGCCACGGCGCGCCCCGGCAGCGATGGCTGCCCGGGCCTCGGTCACGCTCCGGCCGGCGACGGTCTCGACCGGGATGCGCCGCGCCCGCAGCGCCGCCGCCAGGCGGACGGCCGCGGCCGCGGCGGCCCGGCGCCGGCCGGCGCCGGCGTTGACCATGATCAGTACGCGTTCAGACGGCGGCGCCGTGTCGGCGTGAGGCGGCATCGCGGTGGACTCCATGCGACGGCTCCGTACCTGCGGCCACACCCAGGGTGGCGGCTCCTGCACTCTTCGTCCTCGTCCTCGTCGTCGTCCTCGTCCTCGACTTCCCGATTATCGAGGACGAGGACGAGCACGAGCACGCAATGCAGGCCGCGCTATCTCCCCTTCTCTTCTCCCGAGCCCGAAAGAGAGCGCGGAGACGACCGAAGGTCCGATCCGCGCTCCCACCGGGCTCTCCTCCCCACGCACGCGTCGCGCCTGCTACCCCAACCTTCCGCTCCCCACGGGGCAAGCCCGTGGGGGGGCGCGTTCCGAGCGGCCGGCCGACCCGGCCCCCACGGGCTTGACCCGTGGGGGAGGAAAGGCTGGGCGCGAGGCCGGCAGCCGCGCTATCTCCCCTTCTCTTCTCCCGAGCCCGAAAGAGAGCGCGAAGACGACCGAAGGTCCGATCCGCGCTCCCACCCGGCTCTCCTCCCCGCGCACGCGTCGCGCCTGCTACCCCAACCTTCCGCTCCCCACGGGGCAAGCCCGTGGGGGGCGCGTTCTGAGCGGCCGGCCGGCCCGGCCCCCACGGGCTTGACCCGTGGGGGCGCCGTCAAGAATCGGGTTCCTCCGCCTCGAGGTGGAGATCGACGAAGACGACGTAGTGATCCGAAGCGGCATCCGTCGCACCCCGCGGGGGGGGATCGCCCGCCTTCCGGAGCCCGGCCCCGGTCTCCCAGTCCGAATGGTAGACCTCGCCGACCGGCGGGCCCTTCGGATGGTCCCGGATGGCCGGGCTGACCAACACGTAGTCGAGCCGGTAGACCGTGTGCAGGTGCGTCACCATCTGGTCCGTCCCCTCGCGCACCGCGTCGACCGCGACGAACCCGGGCCCGGCGTCGCGGTAGGCGTCGAACGGGAACGTCCGGTACTGCAGCGGGAACGGCACATCGGGGCCCAGCACGAAGGTTTGCGGGAGCCCCTCGGGCGGGGCGTCGAACGACTCCGACTGCGGCGCGTGCCGCCCGTCACGTCCGCGGTCCGGGTCGTCGTTCATGTCGCCGAGCACGATGAACTCCGTGCGCTCCGGGTGCGCGGCCGCGACCCGTTTGATGTCCTGCGCGATCCGGAAGGCTTCGACCGCGCGGCGGAAGTCGTCCACCGGCCGGAAGATCGCCTTGTGGTGCATGTTCCAGAGCGTGAGCGGGCGGGCGGCGCCGGGGACCTCGACGGCGACGCGCAGGGGCGCGCGCGTGAACTCGCGCGCGCCCTCCGGCGAGGTGACGGTCGCGGACTCGACGATGGGGAACCGGCTGAAGTAGCCCACCATCATGCCGCCCGCGAACGGCCCCATCTCGCCGATCGCGCGGTGCGGGTAGCCCAGCTCGTCGGCCAGGCGGACCCACTCCTCGAAGGTCCGCCGGTTCAGCTCCTGGAACGCGACGATGTCCGCATCGACCCGGCGCAGGATCGCGCGCTGCGCGTCGCCCTTCTCGCTGCCCGCCTCGCCGATGCCGTGCTCGACGTTGTAGGTCGCCACGCGCAGGCTGCGCGCCCAGGCGCCGGCCGGCGCCAGCAGGAGCAGCGCCGCCAGCAGCCCGACAGCGACCCGTCCCCATCCCGCCCAACGCGCCGGCCTTCCGATTCTTCGTGAAGTGTGCATGCCGGAGTATAGCCTGCCCCGACCCCGGCGCGAGGATAGACGCCGGGTTCCCCGGCACCCCCCCTGCGCCCCACCAACCCAAAGCGGCGTCGCCGGGCTTCGCCCTCTGCCGCCGCACTCCATATTGCTCTCCGGATATGGAGTGCGGTGGCAGAGTCCCGGGCGCGTCGCGCGCCCGGGACGGCGACACCGCTTTCGCCCCCGCCAGACACCGCACGCCGAAAGCCGGGGAAAGCCCACCCGCCGCGCGGATCGACCGACGGGCCGCGCTGCGCTAGGATGCGCGGCCGACGCCCGCTCGCGCGCGCGCGGTCTCGGCGACAGCGCCGGGATACGGAAGGGCGATCCGGGCGGAGAGACGATGAACGAGAAGAGAGGATGGTCCCCATGAGAGCTCCGTTGCTGTTCCTCGTCGCCGCCGGGGTGGCGGGCGCGGCCGTGCGCGCCCCCGCCGGAACGTTTCCGGAACTGGAGTGGCGCGGGTTGGCGCTGGCCTCGCCGGCGACGACGATCGATCCGCGGGATCCCGGCCTTCGGTTCGCCGGGTCCGTGAACCCGATCCGGCCCGTTACGGTACATTCCCCCGCGGTGAGCCTGTTGCCCGATCGGGAGGAGACGGCCCTGGCGCCCCAGCGTACGCCGCTGTCGTGGATGACGGCCGGGGTGGTCATCGTGCAGTTCGCGACCGTCTTCGCGTTCCGCAACAACCCCGATTGGGTCGAGGAGGGTCACCGTTACTGGGACGGGTTCACCCAGTGGCCGGTATGGGACGACGATTCGTGGGTCTACAACTACGTCGCGCACCCCTGGGTCGGCTCGGAGTACTACCTGATCGCGCGCAACCGCGGGTGGACGCCCTGGGGGAGCCTCGCCTACTCGGCGGCCTGCTCGACGTTTTTCGAGTTCTTCGTGGAGAACCTGCTCCAGCCGCCCTCGGCGACGGACCTGATCGTGACGCCGCTCGCGGGCGCGCTGGTGGGCGAAGCGCGATATGCCCTTCGGGAACGAATCCGCCGGAAACCGGAGCGCGTGCGCGGGGCGCGGCTCTGGATCGCGTTGCTGGACCCGATCGATCTCTCCATCGGCGGATTCCCGGACGGCCGCCTGCGCCTGTACCTGAACTGGAAGCACGCGTTCTAGCTTGCCGTTTGGAATGCGGAACGCGGAATGCGGAATGCGGAACGGCGGGGGAATGCCGAATGCCGGATGCCGGATGTTCCGAACGCGGAACGAGGAACGGAGAGCGCAGCACTCGTCGACCCTACTCGTCGACCGTTCTCGTCGACCGTCCTCGGACGGCGGGAATCCTCGCTCGTCTCTCTCCCGGCTCTCTACGGTCGACGAATAGGGTCGAGGAGTACGGTCGACGATTCGAGGCGGGCCGACCGCGCACGGCGTCCGGCGTCCGGCGTCCGGCGTCGCGGCAAGGGCTCAACCCCGGCGCCGACGTGGTCGCCGAAGCCCGACGTTCCGAAGGCGGAAGCGCGGTGCTGCGTAGTTGAGCGCTGAGCGCTGCCCGGCTAGGATAGAAGCGCCTGCGTGCCGCGACGGATGCGCGCGAGGCGGGGAAGGAGTGGATTCGTGCCGCGATGGGGAGGAGGGAGCGGGTTTCGCCTCGGCCGGGTCCGCGCCGACGAGCCCGTGGGGGAGAAGCGCCTGGCGATCACCGACCGGCGGATGCTGGCCTGGTTCTACCGGAAGCTCGGCCCCCACTGGCTCCGGCTGCTCGTCGCGCTGCTCGCCATGCTGGGGGCGACGGCGGCCGGGCTCGGGATTCCTCTCGTCCTGCGGGACATCTTCGACCGTGTCATCATGGCGGGCGAGCTCGACCCGCTCCCCGGGCTCTCGCTGAGGTTCCTCGGGCTGACGGTCGCCGCGCAGGGACTGGGCGCGCTGCGCTCGAACCTGATGCACCTGCTCGGCCAGCGCTTCGTCTACGAGGCGCGCATGGACTGCTTCCGGCACCTGATGACGCTCGGCATGGACTTCTACGAGCGCGAGCGTTCGGGCGACATCATGTCGCGCGTGAGCAACGACGTCGACGCGGTCGAGACCCTGGTCGTACACGGCACGGACGACATCATCAGCAACGCGCTGCACATCCTTGGCGCCGTGGGGCTGCTCTTCGTGCTCGACGCGCGGATGGCGCTCGTCGCCCTGGCCCCGCTGCCGCTCTTCGTCGGGCTGCTCTGGGGCTTCGCGCGGTTCGTCCGGCCGGTGTTCGTGCGCATCCGGCGCGAGCTCGGCGAGATCAACGCGCGGCTCCAGGAGCGGATCGGCGGCATGCAGGTCATCAAGGCCTTCGCGCGCGAGGAGGCCGAGACCGCGATGTTCGAGGAGAGCAGCCGCGCCTACTACGCGGCGAGCTGCCGGAGCATCTGGATGTGGACCACGTTCTTCCCGATGCTCTCGCTGGTCACCTCGGCCGGGCTCGTGGCGCTGGTCTGGTACGGCGCGCGGCGCGCGGCCCTGTCCACGGCCGCCGCGACGGCGGCGGTGATGACGCCCGGCACCGTCATCGCGTTCCTGCGCTACATGCAGGATTTCTACCGCCCGATCGGCGGGCTCGCCCGCGTGCAGCACACGCTCAACCGCGCCCTGGCCGCCGTCGCGCGGCTCTTCGAGCTGCTCGACACGCCGCCCAGCGTCGAGGACCGGCCCGGGGCGCGCGCGCTGACCGCGGTGCGCGGCGAGGTCGAGCTGCGGCGCGTAAGCTTCCGCTACGACCGCGGCGGGGTCGTGCTGCGCGACGTCTCGGTCCACGCCCGGCCGGGCGAGATGGTGGCGATCGTCGGCCGCAGCGGCGCGGGCAAGACGACGCTGATCAAGCTCATCGCCCGCTTCCACGACCCGTTCGAGGGCGCCGTGCTCGTGGACGGGACCGACGTGCGCGACGTGCGCCAGGTCTCGCTGCGCCGGCACATCGGGATGGTGCTCCAGGAGACCTTCCTCTTTAACGCGACGGTGCGCGAGAACATCCTCTACGCGCGCCCGGACGCCACCGAGGAGGAGATGCTCCGGGCCTCGCGCGGGGCGCATGCGCACGACTTCATCGCCCGGCTCTCCGACGGGTACGCGACGATCATCGGCGAGCGGGGCGTCCGTCTCTCCGGCGGCGAGAAGCAGCGCATCGCGATCGCGCGCGCGTTCCTGGCCGATCCGCGTATCCTGGTGCTGGACGAGGCCACCTCGATGGTCGACACCGAGGCCGAGCAGGCGATCCAGCAGGCGCTCGCCGCGCTGATGCGGGGGCGGACCACCTTCGTCATCGCCCACCGCCTCTCGACGGTCCGCCAGGCGGACCGCATCCTCGTGATCGAGGACGGGCAGGTCGTCGAGGAGGACACGCACGAGCGCCTCATGGCCCGCGAGGGCCGCTACGCGGACATGGTCCGCCGCCAGTTCGCGATGCCGGAAGAGGACGGCCTCTTCCCCGAGGGCATCGACGCGGACATGCTGCGCTGAGCGGCGCGAGCGGATGCCCTTCCCGCGCCGCAGGCGCCCTGGAGTGCGGCGACGTGTCGCCGCTTTGTTCCGCCGCGTCGCGACGCGGCGGGAGGACGAAAGCGGCCTCGCAAGGCCGCCCCGTTACTGGGGAATGTCCCTCTCCGGAAGTGGCGGTTGCGCTTTGCGCCGGGCGCGGTAGGATGGGACCGATCCCACGGAACGCGGGAGGCAAACGGGGCGGGCAATCTGAAGGGAGGAGAGCCGGATGAACGTGGCGGAAGCAATTCGGACGCGGCGGAGCGTGCGCGCCTACGCGGACCGGCCGGTGCCGGAGGACGTGCTCGGCCGCATCCTCGAGGCGGCGCGGCTGGCGCCGTCGGGCAACAACCGACAACCCTGGCGATTCGTCGTCGTCACCGAGCCGGCGCTTCGGGCGAAGCTGGCGGCCGCGGCCAACGGCCAGCGCTTCGTCGCGGAGGCGCCGGTCGTCATCGCCGGCGTGGGGCTGACGCCCGAGCGGCAGATGCGCTGCGGGATCCCGGGCGATCCGGTCGACCTGGCGATCGCGCTCGATCACCTCTCGCTGGCCGCCGTCGGGGAAGGGCTGGGCACCTGCTGGATCGGGGCCTTCGACCAGGACCCGGTCCGCGCCCTGCTGGGCGTGCCGGACACGGCCAGGGTCGTCGAGCTGATGACCCTCGGCTACCCGGCGGACCGGCCGCGCGAGAAGACGCGCCATCCGATCGAGACCGTGGTCGGCCGCGAGCGCTTCGACGCCGCGCCCCCGCGCGACGGGTGACGCATGCGGACCCGGCGCTTGTCCGCGGGGCCGGCGGTCGTTAGGATACGCCCCGGGCTCTGCGGCGACGGGGCTCGCAGGCACAAGGGAGAAGCATGAGCCTCTGGAATCGTATTCGGGACCGCATCGGCGGCGGCGCGGCAACGGCAACGCCGTGTTGCCTCGTGGACGGGCGCGGCTGGGTCCGGCAGCGCGGCTCGGGATCGGTCGCGCCGCGCGACATGATCCGCGCGCTGCAACAGCTCAGCCGGATGGGCGCGCGCGAGGGGTGGCCCGTCGAGGCGGTGTTCGAGGGCGAGGCCCTGCGCAAGGCCGGGGACGGCGACGCGTTCGACGGCGTCACCGTCTGGTACGCGGGCGGACGGCCGGCCGCGCGCGATACGATCCTGCAGCGCGTCCGCCAGCTCCGCCGCCAGCGGCAGGCGGTCACGGTCGCCACCGACGACGCCGAGCTGGAGCGCGCGCTCGATGGGTCGGGCGCCGATTTCCTGCGGATCGAGACGCTGCGCAAGGCCGCCGAGGGCGGCGGCGAGGACCCGCGGGCCGGCGGCGCATCCGG
>PWTM01000042.1 GCA_003563855.1 PVC group bacterium
AACCGCCGCGGCCGCCACTCTGGGTGTTATTTCCTCCGCCGCCTCCACCGCCACCGGTGTTGTCGGCAGCATCAAGACCGTCTTCGTCTCGTGCTCCACCATGCCCGCCGGTTTGCGATTGCCCGCCAGCGCTACCCGAGCCACTGCCGCCACCGCCGCCGCCGCCTGCAGCATATACAGTGTCTACGCCCGTTATGTCCCTGGTAACGCCAGGACCGCCGTCCCGACCAACACTACTAGAGACATTATCGATCCCCGGACCACCGGCGCCACCACCGGAAGCCGCACCAGCCGTACCGCTGTTTACACCCCGGGCACCGCCCTCGAAACCCTGACCTTCTGTGCCCGCAGCTCTCGTAAGCGGATCAGTGACCCCGCTGCCCCGTGCTGCGGCGCCACCACCGGAGCCGCCGGCTTCGCCTGCGGCGTCGTTATACCGACCGCCACCGCCACCGCCGACAGCGGTAAGATCAAACGCGGTGCTGTTCGTTCCGTTGTCGCCGGAAGTAGAATTGAAAGCGCCGGGTGCACCTGCCCCGCCGTCTCCTACAACAATCGAATAGGTATCCGCCGCAAGGTGGATGGTCCCCTCCAGCAGTCCACCGGCTCCGCCACCACCACCCGCTGTCAAATGGTTGCCTGAAGGACCACCGCCGCCGCCGCCGGCGACGATCAGGTATTCAACTTCGATCGGCGAGCTGACCACGAGGTCGTCGGTCTCGCGGAAGATATGCACGATCCAGGTGCCGTCTTCATCGGAGGTCTCCTTCACCTCCGAGCCGCCGCTCGCCTGACCGGATGCCGCCGTCAGCATGGAAAGCCACAGCAGTCCAGCCACGGCGAAGCGGGGGACCGCCCCCCGAAAACGACTCGTCCTCGACTCATTATCCTGCATTCGCATGCTCATTCATTCCTCCGTAACCGTTCACGGCCGTCTTGCGCGTACTGTTCTTCCCGATATGCGACTAATCCAAAATACTATGAGCGCCCCACGGCCGCCGTGTCCCCATTTGCGTCAGCGGAAGTATACTATCGGCGCATCCGCGGTGCGTTTCCCCGGCCGCGGTTGTCGCCCGCGACCGCAGGATCGCGGGGAGAGAAAGGGGCGATCCTGCTGTAGCCGCGATCGCCGATCGCGGCCCTTTCTCGCACCCGCGATCCCCCGCCGTGCCGGCGGCGGCCTGCCCTACGAAGCCCGCAGGGCGAAGTAGGGTCGGCGCCCGCCGCTACAGGATCGCGCCGAGAGAAAGCGAAGCCGCGGGCAGAGAAAGCGCAGGCGGGCGGGTCCGGTTATGCGTCGCGCAGCGACGCTGCTGCGACGCGAACGGAGGGCACACTCTTACGCGCACACTTAACCGCCACCCTTAACCGGATACTCTTACCCGAAAAAATTCCATCGGCGGCCGGTCTGTCCTGGGTTCTTTTTGGTCGACGAGTAGGTTCGACGAGTATGGGCTCCGACTTCCGACCTCCGACCTCCGACCTCGGCTCCCCCTCCCCCGAACTCATCGCTGCCCCGGCACAGATCCTCTATGCGTTCCTTGCGCTCTTTGTGGTTAAATTCCTCCGGGCTATCCGCGATGCGTTTTTTCAGCCGCAAGAAGGCGCAGAAGGCGCAAGAAGGGGTCTGGCCGAGGACAAGGGCGCCGCGGTGGAGCCCGCCATTTGCGCATTTTTGTGCCTCTTTGCGGCGAATCCGGGGTGGCGTCGCGCGAGGGATGTGCGGGCAGCCGCAGCTCAGCTATCCGTGGCCATCTGTGAAATCTGCGGTGATTTATTTACCGCAGATCACGCGGATGATCGCAGATTCTTTCGGTGAGGGGCCGCTACGAATCACGCGGATCACGCGCATGGTGGTGTGGTCGTTGGGAGCGGGTCGGGTAAGGGGGCCCGGGTAAGAGTATACGGGTAAGTGTTTCGGGTAAGTGTCCGGGTAAGTGGGTCGGTTAAGTGTTGGATAAGGGAACTACTTCTACATTCGAAATTCCGCGGTGGCATTCTGCGGTTCCATCAGGGATCGCCCTCGCTCCCCGCTTCCCGCTTCCCCCGAAAACGAAACCGCCCCCCGGTGGCCCGGGGGGCGGTCTTCCGCCGAGAAAGAAGGACTACCTGCGCAGGCGCCGCCGCAGAAGCGCCGCACCCGCAAAGACCGCCAGGAGACCGGCGGTGGAGGGCTCGGGGATGGCGGTGATCTTGAAGCTGGAAGTCTCAACGTCGGGATCCACGTAGTAACGGTTGATGCCCAGACCGCCAAGCGGGTTAGCCTCCGAGTCGACAAAGAGATGATCGAGATTGAAGCGGAACGATGCCCAGTCCTGCGTCGGTTCGTGGCCGTCGTAGAAAGTCTGCAGGAGCGTGAGCGCAGGGCCCGAATCGACGATAAACGTCACATTGACGGGCGGGTCGAGCGTGATGGAGCTGTTGTCGCCTTCAGTGTCGATGAAATGGCTGCCGACAAAGGCATGGTCCGGGTCGCTTGCGCCATGGGAGAGAATACCGCTCTTGCCTCAAGCTTGGAGGGTCGGGTTCCACCTCGACCGTCCCGGATCAGCCGCAGGAAGGCACAGAAGGCGCAAGAAGGGTTTAGCCGAGGAGGGGGGCGCCACAGTCGAGCCCGCCCTTTGCGAATTCTTGCGCCACTTTGCGGCCAAGAAGAAAAGCCCCGGCCCGGGCCGCTTGAGGCGGCCCGGGCCGGGGCGGCGGTGGGTCAAACCCGGCCCCTCGCTCCTCGCTCCCCGCCCTTCGACAGGCTCAGGGCCTGCGCCTCCGGCTCCGGCTCCGGCTAAGGCGCCGTCCGCTCCACGCGCAGGCGCTCGAATAGCCGGCCGCTTTCCGCAAGGCTTTCGCTCACCCTGACTTCCACCTTGTCGACGCCGGGGCCAAAGCCGTCGGACGTCTCGACTACATCGATTCCCTCGACTACGTCGACCGCGTCGGTCCAGTCGACCAGGTCGAGGCTGTATTCAACCGCGATTTCAGTGTTGGGATCGTCCTCCGCCTCACGCAGGCGCCGGAAGGTGAAGACCAGAACTTCTTCGCCCTCATCGCCCTCCATCGCGATGGTCGGCAACAGCCCGGCCTCGCGGACATCCTCGTCCGGGTCCTCCGCGCCCAGCACCCAGGCGACGCCGTTAGGGATGCCGTCGCCGCTGGCATCGGCATCGAAATCGGCGCCGTTCGCCCACGCGTCGTAGGGCGAGGCCGGCGGGAGGCCGAGCACGGTGAGGGTGCCGGAACCGTTGATCAAGGGATTGCCGCCGGAATCCACCAGGCCGCTTTCGCTCGTGTATTCGCCGGGCGCCTGTTGCACGCCATCGAGCCGGAATTCGGCGACCTCCAGGTCCGTGAACAGCCTCAGCTTCGAGGTATACCCGCCGCCGGTCTGGCCGGAACGCACGCCGTTGAGATAGAGCGTCTGGGTCGGCCCCATTGCAGAAGCATGATTGATGCCCAGCGTCGTGTTCGCGTTGATCGTGACGTCGCCCGTGCCCAGCGCGCCGGCGGCATTCGCCACAACCTTGTGGTTCCGGCCGGTTCCATTCTCCCCTTGCGCAATGAATCCCGTCACGGAGTTGGCGGCGTTCAGGTTGTGGGTCTGGTTGT
This sequence comes from PVC group bacterium, assembly GCA_003563855.1. Classification (GTDB taxonomy): domain Bacteria; phylum Verrucomicrobiota; class Kiritimatiellia; order PWTM01; family PWTM01; genus PWTM01. The sequence continues at coordinate 3,604 of PWTM01000042.1, forward strand.
TTGTTCCCTCCATGGTCAGGACCGCACCCGAGATGGCGCCCGTGAACGTCCACGTCCGGTGGTGATTGGAGGTAGACTCCCCCATCTTGAGCCTCGCATTGCCGGCGAGGTGCCACAGATTATCGAATGTGCGGTTAGTGGCATATCGATAGGCAAACGTCGACCCGGCATGCATCGTGACGACGCCGGTCCCCAGCGCCCGGTGGTCCGCTTCGGTACTGTTCGCGGATATCTGCAATGTCGAACCGGCCTCCAATGTGAGCGTCCCGTCGTACGCGGGCGTCTCTACACCGGAATACTGCTGCGAGACACTGACATGCCTGCCGGTCTCTACGATCACGTCCACGTTCCCGGAGGGGACCGGCCCGGCGCCCTCATTCCAGTTCGATGCCGTGTTCCACCGGTCATTGTTCCACCCGCCGGCAGGGCCGGTGTAGATCGCCACGGCCCCCGGCGCGGCGGTGGTGAAGCTCCAGGTGGCGCTGCCGCTGATGCCTTCGAAGGCGTTGTCGGCGAGGTCGAGGATGGCGCCCTCGGCGATCTCGACGTAAAACGTCTCGCCGCCTTCCAGCGGGGCCGTCGGCGTGATGGTGACGACGGCGCCGGCGATCCCGACGGCCGCGCTGCCGATGTCGATGGTTTCCACCTCCGCATTATCCGCCGCGTCACGGATGACGATATCGCCCGCGCCTTTCTTCACGTCCTCGTCGAAGGTGATGACAAGGTTGGTGGAGACGGAAACCCCGGTCGCCTCGTTCGCCGGGCTGAGCGAGAGGATGACCGGCGGATCGAGGTCCGGCGCATCGGTCGTGGCAGAGAGCGCGGCCGACCAGCCGGTCGTGTTCTGCGCCGGGCTCTTGTCGCGCGCGCGGACACGGTAGCTGTAGGCCGTGTCCGGCGCGAGGCCGGTGTCGGTGTAGACGGTGCTGTCCTGCCAACCGCTGTCGGATCCGCCCGGATTGCCGGAGGTCTCCTCGAAATAGTACTCGACGCCGCTCGGGTCGCTGGCGGTGGTGGCCGTCATCGTGATCGAGGTCTCGCCGGTCGCGGCGGGCGCGACGGCGAAGGTCATCGGATCGGGCGTCGGCGGGGTGGTGTCGGCCCCGGCGGTGGCGCTGAGCGCGTCGGACCATTCGCCGGTGTTCTCGAGCGCGTCGCGGGCGCGCACGCGGTACGTGTAGGTCGCGCCATCGGTCAGACCGGTTTCCGTCCACTCGCGGTTCGTACTCCAGCCGCGGAAGGTGTCGTTGGTGGTATTCCAGAAGTCATACTCGATCGGCAGCGACTGGTCGCTGGCGGCGGTGGCGCGCATGCCGATGGCGCCGGCCCCGGCGCCCTGCGGCGCGACCTCGAAGGTCATCGGGTTCGGCGTAGGCGGCGTCTCGTCGTCCTGCATCGAGATGATCGCGCGGGCGAGGGCGTCGCCGACGAGCGTGTAGGTCTCGGCGTTCCAGTTGTAGTGGAAGCCTTCCGGATGCGGGGATTCGGCGGAGGTGCGCCAGTAGGGACGCGCCTCCATGGTTCGCACATTCCCTTCGAACTGCGGGTAGTTGCCGGTTTCCCCGCTGACATTGAGCTGGGCCTGGGCGACGGCGGCCGCGCCGGAACCCTGGTCGAAACCGCCCACCGCGAAGGTGGCGATGGCAAATGGCGCATTGGGGACCACCTGGCCGGGATAGCGGTCTTCGTAATACTCGCGGAGATGCGTGATCATTCGCACCATGTTTTCCTCGTACTTGTCGCGCGCGGGCGACCCCTGGTCGCCAAAGCCCTGGAACCAGCCGAAGCCGGAGATGACGAAGCCCCGCTCCGCCCACTCGGGATACTCGGTGGCGAAGTTGTCGAGAACGAAGCCGGTGCCGACGGTGTTGTCGGACTCTCCCGCAGGCGCCCAGTCTTCCTTGGCGAGGAAGAAGCGATCGTACTCTTTGCCGGCGTACCAACCGATAGGAGTAGGCGTGCTGCCGGTGACCCAGCTGGCCGGGGACTCGCCGTAGCCGGCATAGGTGCGGCCATCGGTCCAGTCGAACTGCGGACTTCCAACCGGCAGGATGTCCCACAGCAGGCTGCGGTTGCCGATCGAGGCCTTGATGATGAGGACCGGCTCGTCATGGTACCAGCCCATCAGATGGCCGAAACCGAGTTCCGGACCGATCTCCCCCCCGTCGGCGCCGAAGCCGGGACGCAGCCGGTCGTTCCCCAGCGCGGAGATGACGCCGCGGTAGTGGACATCGTTGCGGGTGACGTAGCCGCCGCCCGGGGCAAGCAGGTGCGGGAACAGGTTCCGCCGCTGGGTGATGGTCTCCAGCGTGCCGGGCGCGGTGCCGGATACCTGGCCGAAGCCGACCATGTTCGACTGGCCGGAGAGGATGTAGACCCGCACCGGCTCCTCACTTGCGCCAGGGGAACCGTCGTGGAGCGGCAGCGGGTAGGGGACGCCGGGGTTGTCGTCCGGATCGGTGGGATCCGTGAAGGACGCATAGATTTCGTACCAGTCTCCCGCCCCGTCGCCGTCGGTGTCAGGGTTGGTCGGGTCGGTGCCGTAGACGGCGACCTCCCGGCCGTCGGACAGGCCGTCGCCATCGGTGTCCCAGTTCAGCGGATCGGTGCCGAAGGCGATCTCGCCGAAGAAGGTGCGACTTGCGCCTTCGTCCTCATATACGATGCCGAGCTCCGCCCAGTCGGCATAGCGCGGATCGGCGCCGGTGACGGTGATGCTGTCGCCGTCGAGCAGCCCGTCATTGTCCGTATCGATATCCAGCGGATCGGTGCCGTAGTGGGCCTCGCCGTAGAACGTGCGCTCCGGGCCGTCATCCGTGAAGTAGATGCCGGCGGCCGCGAAGGCGCTGAAGCGCGGGTCGGCGCTCGTCACGACGACGTTATCGCCGTCGAGCAGGCCGTCGCCGTCGGTGTCGGGGTCATTGGGATCGGTGCCGGCGAGGTATTCCTCGAGATTGGTCTTGCCGTCGCCATCGGGATCGGCGTCGGCGGCGGCATCGGGGTTGTTCCGCCAGTCGGTGAAGTTGGCTTCCTTCCACGCGTCGGGGATGCCGTCGCCGATGCTGTCCACCACCGCGAAATCGTAGAGCCCGCCGGTCTTCGGGACGCCGTCCGGATCGCCGTCGAGGTAGGAATCGACGCGCCAGTAATAGGTGGCGACTTCGGCGGGCAGGGTGACCTCGAAGGACGTGAGATTGAGCTGCTTGGCGGCGACCTGGACGAGGGCTTCCGGATCGGTACCGAACCAGACATCGACCCAGACGTCGGTGCCGGTGGTCGGCGTCTCGTTGGTCCAGGTGAGGTCCACGTCACCGAACGGAACGACCTTGCCGAAGGCGGGATCGGGGTTGAGCGGGCTGATCAGCAGCACCGTGAGCGTGCCGGCGCCGGCGAGCCAGAACTCGCTGTTGTCGTAGACGCCGGGAGCCTGCTCGACGCCGTCGATAACGAGGCCGCCGACCGTGGCGCTGTGATTCATCAGGATGCGGTTATTGCCGTCGCCGGCTGGGCCACCGCCGTTGAGGATGAGCCTGCCGGTGATGGCCATCACGTCGGACGCGTTGAACTGAATCTGCGGGGTGCGCAAGTAGTCCCCCGTGCCGGTGGTGGTGACATCACCGAGGCCGAGCGCGCCCGGGACGTTGGCCTCGAAGGGATTCATATTCTGCCCGCGGCCGCCGACCCCCTGAATGATCATCGAGGTGAAGGTGTTGGGAGCGTTGAGCTCGGCGCCGCCGCCGGCGGAGTTGGTCCGCAGCGTGAAGTTGTAGGGTCCGTTGATCGGGTAATTGAAAACGCCCTGGGACGGGGCCTGCGTTGAGGTGCCGAGACTGACCGTCGCATTTCCGGTGAGCAGGATCTCCGGCATCACGAAGCTGCTGCCGGTGCGGGAGTTGATCAGGGCGCCCTCCGCCAGAGTGATGAGGGTGGTCCCCGGCGTACCGAGCGCGTTGAATGACGCCGGACGGCTGGTGGTCCAGCCCAGTTGCAGCGTGGCGCCGGTGCCGATCGTGAGATTGCCGGTGTAGACCGGGGTGGCGTCGTCCCAGGCGGCGGTGGTCTTGCCGTTGGGGATCACCACGTTGACCGGTCCGGCGGGCACACCGACGCCGGCCGGAAGCCAGTTGGCCGGAGTCATCCAGGTGTTGCCGCTGGTGGTGGTATTCGGACCGTCGTAGGTGGCGGTCGTCTGCGCGGCGGCCGTGGCGGCGGCCGCGAGCGCCGCGACGAGGACGAGACGCGCGGGGAAGGGGAGGACGCTACGGGAACGCGGGGTGCACTTCATGATGATGCCATGCCTTTCGGGTGTCAGCTCGGGTCCTGGTCCCGCAGGCGACCAGCCTGCTTCAACGGAGCTCCGCACAACAGATAGCCTTTCAAAATGTAACTACTCAGGTACCCGCCCGCGGCGGGCGGGCACCTGAGTGTTGGTCTGCCCCCCCCTGACTCCGGCGACTGGAGACAGAGCCGCCTTGCCCCGAAACGCACGGGGCGAGATTTCTTCGTTTTGGTGCTGGACTCGGACGGGCTAGTGGGCCTATCGTTCGGGCATGG
>PWTM01000274.1 GCA_003563855.1 PVC group bacterium
AATCCGAAGAGGTCCGTCCGCGTATCGTTCTTGACTTCGACGAGAACGACTGCGTGGTAGGCGTGGAGTTCCTCCATATCTCGCAGCGCGCAACGAGCAAAGAGCTTTCCACCATGAAGTTCCAGACGGCATGAGCGGACACGCGGGGGCAGAGCCGTTGCGGCATCCCTTGCGTTGACCGCTCCCGTCCTACGCTATCGTCGACCGAGCCCTTCCCGTCCCGGTCGACGACTACGGCGACGACTACGGTGGACGACTACCTCCGGCCGGTCATTTCTCCTCCCCGCGATCCTGTAGCCGCGGGCGGTGACCGCGGCCCGAAAGGGAAGATCGCGGCGGGAGAAAGGCCGCGGTCACCGCCCGCGGCTACAGGTGGCAGATTCCCCGCCTCGCATGCCGCCGCTCGTGTGTTCGTGCCGGGGCGTCCCATCGACCGCCGTTCACGTTCATGTCCCCGGTCTTCCCGCCGTCACCCCTCCCCGGACGGGATGGACAGGCGGTCATAGAAATCGCGGTCCAGGCCGTAGTACTCCGCGGTATGATCTTCCACCGGGATCAGGTCCACCAGCAGGCAGGCGTTCTTCCCCAGCGTCAGGTCGAGATTGGCCGGTCCCTCGCCGGTCGTCGGCGCCAGGTACCGGCAGGCGGGCGCCGCCGATTCGCGCAGCAGGGCAATCTGCGAGAGCGGCGGGTTGCGCTCGCGGCCCAGCAGTTCCCACACGCGGTACGGATTGGCGTGCGTCTCGTCCACCCGCAGGGTGCGCGCGACAGTGCGCCGGCCGTCCGCCGGCAACTCCAGGCGGAAGTTATGTTTGAATCGCGGACCCGCGTCCGCGCTGCCCAAGGATATGGTAATCATACAACGAACCTGTTTCCTGTATGCCTGCCGGCATTATCCATGCATCCCGGCCACGCGCCAAGGGGGAAGCGGGTCTCGCCCACACTCGCCCACCTTCGCCAATACTCACTCGACGCCGAGAGCGTCCGAGCCGAGAGAGAGGCCGGCCGCAATTTCTCTGTCCCCTGGGTCGGGCCTACCTGTCGATGGACGAGTTTCTCCGGGGTGGCGAGTTGCGGCTCCGGATGCAGCCGGACCGTTCGGATTGGGCCGGGGACGAGCGGCCGCCGTCGTATCGGCGCCCCGAACAGTTGGGTCTGGGGAACCACCCTCTATAGATCTCGGGGAGGAAAGAGCGGTCGACGGACAGACTCGACCACAACTTCTTCGTCCCCAAGTGTCCGTCTGCCTAAGTGCACCCTCTCGAAACTACGCGGACATCTTCACTTCGTCCTCGTCTTCTCCGTCCTGCAACCTCCGAGGACGAGGACGAAGGACGAGGACGATCACGAGAATACGTCGCCGAACTGTCGTTCCTGCCCACTAAAGCTCCCGCGAATCCCACTTCACCTCCGCTGTCGCGTTCCCGCGCAACCGCAGCGTCCGGGCGCGCCCGCCGCAGACCAGGCGGCAGGTCGCGTCGCGCGGGCTGGTCACGGCAACGCGCTCCAGCGCGCCGTCGCGCCAGTCGATATCCACCGCGAACCCGCCGCGGCAGCGCGCGCCGCGCAGCTCGCCGTCCGGCCACGCCGCGGGCAGGCCGGGCAGCAGCCGGATTTCCCAGGGCGCATCCGGCGCCTCGGGCGCCGGGCATTGGAGGAGCAGCGCGAGGACGAGCGCCTGCACCCCCCCGGAGATGTCCATGTTCAGTATGTCGCAGTCGTTGTGCTGCGAGACCATCGCCGGCGACCAGTACCGGTTGACCAGGTACTCGACGCACTCGTAGGCCAACCGCGGATCGCCCAGGTGGGCGGCTGCCATGCCCATCTGGACGAAGCCGAACGCCATGAACCCCCCGTGGTCGGGCCGGCGGAAGTCCATGCGCCGGTCGATGGCCGTGCGGCAGGCCTCGCGCAACGCCCCGTCGGCCGCGATCTCCGGGTCCACGCCGTCGTAGAGCGGGTAAAGGTGCGAGGCATGCCGGTGCGCCTCGCAGTTCTCGATGCCCGGCCAGCACCACTCCTTCAGCGCCCCGTTCTGCCCGACCTCGTAGGGCGGCATCTTCGCGAGCATTTCGCGCCAGCGCGCCGCCCGTTCGGGTTCGACGCCCAGCCGGTCGGCCCACCGAAGCAGGGTTCGCAGCAGTTGCTTGACGGCGGCGATGGTCATCGTCGGGTTCGGCGCCATCCAGAGATTCGGGCCGACCAGGTTTTCGGGGGACGAGTCGGGACAGATCACGTACCGGCCGTCCCGCTCCAGCGTCAGGATGTCCTCGTAGAAGGCGACCGCCTCCAGCAGGTAGGGCTTCAGGCGGGTCTCGAAGAAATCCTCGTCGCCGGTGTACAGGTAGTAGTCCGCGTAGAACTGCGCGAACCAGGCCGCGCCGGCGTACCAGAAAACGCCGGGGAAGTCGTGATGCCGGCCCTTGTGCGCGAGAACATGGGTCCGGCCGTGGGTACTGCTCCGCCAGGGGATCAGGAAGCCGCGGCAGCCCAGCAGCTCGCGCGCGTTGTCCCGGAAGTCGTCCAGCATCGAGTTCATGTAGGTCAGCAGGGAGGCCATGCACTCGAAGTGGTTGCCGGGCAGGCTCCCCGCGACCATGGACTGCACGTTGCCGTTGAGCGTGTAGTCCCCCGACCAGGGCGGCTTCCAGGTGCCCGTCCACACGCCCTGCAACGCCGGCGGCAGGCGGCCGGTGCTGCTGACGATCCCGTACCGGGCCGCGGCAAAGGCCTTCTCCACCAGGGCCGGGCGCGTGGCGCCGACCGACGATTCCGCCTGCAGGATCTCGATCGCGCGCCGCTGTTCGGCGGGCTCGGACATTCGCAGCGTGCAGCGCCGCTGCAGCTCCCCGTGGCGCGCCGCATGGGCAGCGAGCAGCCCCTCGTAGCGGGCCTCGATCTTCATCAGCGCCGCCGCCTCGCCGTCCACGGAGAGCCGCCGGTCGCTTCGATCCGGCACGGTCCGGATGAGCAGCAGCAGCTCGTCGGCCCCCTCAATCCGGAGTCGCAGGCCGTCCGCCCGCGTCGCGCCGCCGGTCGCCACGACCCGGGCCAGCGTGCCGCAGCCGTGGAGCCGCTGGTTCTCCAGGCGCTGCTTGAAGCGCATGCGGTGAACCAGCAGCGTCCCGGAGACCGTCCCCTCGCAGCGGTCGACGGTCAGCGCGCGGATGTCGCGGTCGCGCGGGTCGGTCGGCGGGGTGTACGCGAGCTCCCGGAACCCGATGGACAGGTCCAGCTTGCTGCCCGCCGGGCTGGAGAGCTTCAGGACGATCAGGTCGTCCGCCCGCGAGACGAAGAACCGGCGGTGAAAGAGTCCCGCCCCATCCTCCCAGGCCACCCAGGCTTCGCCGGTCTCGAAATCCACGCCCCGCAGGTAGGCCGCCGGCGCGCCGGGCGCCGTGCTGCACAGGTCGAGCGCACAGGCGCCCACGAAGGGGTCGGTGGTGTTGTAGCCGGGGAATCCCCCCTCCTCCTTCAGCGAACGCAGGAACGCCTGGGCCTCGGCCGTACGCCCCTCCAGCACCAGGTCCCGGATCGTCTCGACGTGCGGCCGCACCGGCAGGTAGCCGCAAAACGGGTAGAGCGGCAGGAACAGTTCCTCGTGGCTCAGGACGAGTTCCTCGTCGGCGGTGCGGCCGAAGGCGAGCGCGCCCTGCGTCCCGTTGCCCACCACGGTCCCGTAGCTCCACTCCTCCGCGGGCGAACGCGTCACCGCGCCGCAGGCGGGGTGGGAAACCTGGAGCCGCCGCAGCAGCGCCTCGAACTCGGCGTCGCCCGGCGAACGCCCCGGTGTCTTTGGGCCGCTCATGCGGAGACGTGTCCGGTGCGGGCGATGATCTCGTCCTGGAGTTCCCGGCTCAGATCGCAGAAGTAGTCGCTGTAGCCGGCCACGCGAACGATCAGGTCGCGATGCCGTTCCGGGTGCGCCTGCGCCTCGCGCAGGGTCGCGGCGTCCACCACGTTGAACTGCACGTGGTGGCCGTCCATGCGGAAGTAGCCGCGCACCAGCGCGCCCAGCTTCGCCGGCCCCTCGTCCCCGTCGAATACGGACGGCAGGAATTTCATGTTCAGCAGTGTCCCTCCCGTGCGAAGCTGGTCCATCCGCGCGGCCGATTTCAGCACGGCCGTCGGTCCCTTGCGGTCCGCCCCCTGCACCGGCGAGATGCCCTCCGAAACCGGCGTTCCGGCCCTGCGTCCGTCCGCGGAGGCGCCGAGCACGGATCCGAAATAGATGTGGCAGGTCGTCGGCAGCATGTCCACGTGGTAGCGCCCGCCCCGCGCGTTGGGCCGGCCGTCGATCGCGGCCAGCAGCATCTCGAAGACGCGCGTCATGAGGGCGTCCGCATCCTCGTCGTCGTTCCCGTAGCGCGGCGTCTCGTCGCGCAGTGCGACCTGCAACGCCTCGGCGCCCTCGAAATCGGCCGCCAGCCCATTGAGGAGGTCGCCCATGGACACGGCGCGGCGATCGAAGACGTGCCGGCGGATCGCCGACAGGCTGTCGGTGATGGTGCCGATCCCGACGCACTGGATGTAGCTCGTGTTGTAGCGCGCGCCGCCGGCGTTGTAGTCCATGCCCTTGCGGATGCAGTCGTCGATCAGCACCGAGAGGAACACGGCCGGCATGCGCGCGGCGAAGAGCTGCTCGATCCGCTGGTTGCCGGCCACCTTGATGTCCACGAAATGTCGCAACTGGCGATCGAAGGCCCCCTGCACCTCATCGAAAGTCTCGAACCGGCGGGGATCGCCGGTCTCGACCCCGATCCGGCGACCCGTGCGCGGATCGGTTCCGTTGTGAAGCGCAATCTCGAGAATCTTGGGCAAATTGAGGTACCCGGTCAGGATGTAGGCCTCCTTGCCGAACGCCCCGGTCTCGACGCAGCCGCTGGTGCCGCCCTCGCGCGCGTCCTCGATGCGCTTTCCGGCGCGCACCATCTGCTCCACGACCCCGTCCGCGTTGAATACCGAGGGATAGCCGTACCCCTGCCGGACCACCTTGAGCGCCGCCTGAAGGAAGGCGTCGGGGTTCTTGCGGCTGAGCTGGATGTTGCCCTGCGGCTGGAGCAGGTGGATGGCGTCCATGACCTCCAGCATCAGGTAGGAGAGCTCGTTCACCCCGTCGCGGCCGTCCGGCAGGATCCCGCCGAGGTTGATGTTCGTGAAGTCGTTATAGGTGCCGCTTTCCGCGGCCGTGACCCCGACCTTGGGCGGGGCGGGCTGGTTGTTGAACTTGATCCAGAAGCACTCCAACAGCTCGCGGGCCTGTTCGCGGTCGAGCGTGCCGGCGGCGCAGTCCTGCGCGTAGAACGGATAGAAGTAGCGGTCGAGGTGGCCCGGGTTCATGGAATCCCAGCCGTTCAGCTCGGTGATCGTGGCCAGGTGCATGAACCAGTACATCTGCAACGCCTCGCGGAAGTCGCGCGGCGGATGCGCCGGCACATGCCGGCACGTCTCCGCGATGCGCCGCAGCTCCTCGCGCCGCGCCGGGTCCTCGCAGGCGTCGGCCAGTTCCTCCGCCCGGTCGGCATGCCGGGCGGCGAAGCCGATGACCGCGTCGCAGGCGACCGCCATGGCCTCCAGCTCCTCGCGCTTCGCGACAGCGTGCGGGTCGGCCCCGAAATCGAGCGCCGCCAGGGCCTCCGCGATGTCCGCTTTGAAGCCGAGCAGCCCCTTTTCGTAAAACTTGCCGTCCAGCGTCGTATGGCCGGGCGCGCGCTGCTCCATGAACTCGGTAAAGATGCCGGCCTCGTAGGCGGCCTTCCACTCGGCGGGCAGGATCTCGAAGATGGCCTCCCGCATCGTCCGGCCCTGCCAGAAGGGGATCACCTTCTCCCGGTAGACGCGGAGGGTCTCCTCGTCCACGCCGTACCGGGTCAGCGGGCGGCGATCCAGGATGCGCAGGTCCGATTCGCTGTGGCAGGTCAGCTCGGGATAGGTCGGCACCGCGCGGGGCCGCGGCCCCCGTTCCCCGACGATCAGCTCGTCCTCCCCGATGTAGATCGCCTGGTTCCGGTAGAGATACTCCAACGCCTTCGCCCGCATCATGGGCACCGAGTACCGGCCGATGTTCTCCCGGTAGAACTCGGTCATCCGCTCGGCCCGCTCGGCCGAGATGGTGATCGGCGTCTCCAGGCTCAAGGTCCGCAAACGCTGCACCCGCTCGGTCATGTTCGTCTCCGGTGTCTCGGCGCCCCAATATCCGACAACCCAGGCAGAATGTCCAACTACGTCGGTCTTCCCCTCGACCTATGCTTTTCGGTTCGCATTCGATGGCCGATCAGGCTCGCACGACTACGTGTGGCGAGGCCCTAAGTGGGTGTTCCCTCTCCCTCCGTCTGGGCGGGATACGCCATCAGGGCCATTCGGCGCTTCAGTTCGTCAACATACGCACGCAGCTCGTCAAGGCTCAGCGGCGCGATCAGGTAGTCGGGCAATTCCTTGACCGCCACCGAGTCCAGAAGAAGGGAGATCATGCCGGGGTCGAGCCCCCCATCCTTCTGTTGTGCATCCGCGAAGCAGTCCTCGACCCGAAACCCAGCCTTCTCCAGAAAGTACTTGAGGGGCGTAACCGCTCTAGAGCTTTCCCAGCTCATGCCACATCCCGAGCAGATGCTCCCACAGCGGCTGGGCGGGCCCCAGCCAGCGGCGGATGCCCTCGAACTCCTGCCGGACTTCCGCGGGCGTCAGGAAGAACCACACCTCGGGGGTCTTCAGCTCCCGCATCAACCACGCCATCAGGCGGTGTCGCTCCACGCCATGTGCGGAGCGCAGCCGGCCACGGATATCAGCCACCGTCCATGGCCGATCCCAGCAGATATAGGGAACGGTGTCTTCCGTCCAGTTGACCAACCCCGTGCTCATCGATCTGCTCGCCCCGTCTCCGGTCCGGCACGACGCGTGCCCGTCGTGGCCGCCCCGAGGGTTGTTTTCATGCGGCACGAGTGTTGCAGAAGACGAACGAAGGGTCAAGATTGTGCGGCATCTCTGTCGCGACCCCGGGGCCCATCGGCCTGATGGCCCTTGCAGGGGGAACCCCCATCACGCGCTGCAGCGCCAAGAGGCTCTTCGCAAGAAAACGGATACGCCTCGACGGCACGCGTCCGCCGATCGGTCACTGGATAAGCCCGAGCTGCATCCGGTAACGCGCCATCTCCTCAGCCGTCGGCTCGGGCGTATCCGGGAGCGGCGGCGGCAGGCCGAACCGCGGGTACTTGCCCATGGCCGCCCGGTGGTAGGGAAGCAACCGCATGGGCAGGCGACGCGGAAGCGATTCGATGAACGCGCGCAGCCGGGCCAGCGTTTCCTCGCCGTCGTTGAGCCCCGGGATGATCGGCAGCCGCAACTCGATCGCTGTACCGGTTGCGCACAGGGCGCGCAGGTTCTCGCGGATCAGGGCCCCGTCCACCCCGGTCTGGTCCCGGTGCGCCGCAGGGTCGGACTGCTTCAGATCGTACAACACGAGATCCGCGCGGGCGGCGACCGCGAGCAGGACCTCGGCGGGGGCGTGCCCGCTCGTATCCACCGCGCGGTGCAGCCCCTCCGCCCCGCAGGCGTCGAGCAGCGCCAGCAGGAAATCGGGCTGCGCAAGCGGCTCTCCGCCCGAGAAGGTCACGCCCCCGCCGGACTCGTCGAAGAACACCCGGTCCCGCGCCAGCTCCCGCACGGCCTCTTCCACCGTGATCTCCCGGCCGACGACCGTCCGGCGCGCGCCTTCGCCGTAGCACCGAATCTCGAACGGCTGGCTCTCCGGGTTGTGACACCAGGCGCAACGCAGGGGGCACCCCTTCAGGAAGAGCGTCGCGCGAATGCCCGGCCCGTCATGGATCGCGAACCGCTTGATGTCGAAAATCAGCCCACGCATGGCCGTCACGTTGCGCCCGCTAGAGGGACACCGCCGAGCCCAGCCCCAGCCGGGTCCCGCGCGCCAGGACGACGTGCGCGGCCGAGAGGTCCTGGTTGGCGACGCCCACGGACTTGAACAGCGTGATCTCCTCCTCCGACTGCCGGCCCGGCTTCATCCCGGCCAGGATCTCGCCGATCTCGGCGTGCACGTGCGACCGGCCGATGAGCCCCTCCTGCTGCGCCAGGATCAGCTCGCCGGCCTCTTTCCAGGCGGCGGACTGCTCGTCCACCACGACCCGCGCGCGCGCCACCGTGGCGCCGGGGATCTCCCGCTCGTTCGGCTTGTAGACGCCGATGGCGTTGATGTGCGTGCCCGGCGGGACGTCCCGGTCGTCAAAGACCGGCTCGCGCGACGTCGTGGTCGTGCAGACGATATCCGCCTCCGCCAGCGCGGCCGCCGGCGTCGCGGCCACGGCCACCTCGATCCGCACGTCCGCTTCCATGCGTTCGGCGAACCGGCAGGCGCGCGAATGGTCGAGGTCGAAGACCACGGCGCGGCGGATCGCGCGCACGGCGCACATCGCTTCGAGCTGCGCCTCCGCCTGCGTGCCGGCGCCGAAGAGGGCCACCCGCGCGGCATCCGGGCGCGCCAGGGCGTCCGTGGCCGCCCCGGCCCCGCCGCCCGTGCGGAGCGCCGTCAACGCCGCCCCGCTCATGACCGCCAGCGGCGTGCCGCGATCCGCGTCCACCACCATCACCATGGCCTGGATATAGGGCAGCCCGACCTCCGAGTTCTGCTCGTGCAGGGTGATGATCTTCAGCCCCACCTGCTTCAGCCGGGGGCTGTAGCAGGACATGACCAGCACATCGGCCGCGTGCTGCTCAAGCGACATGTGGGTGCGCATCGGCACGTTCACCTGGCCGGTGGAGAGCTCCTGGTAGGCCTGGCGCATCGCCTTCACGGCCTCGTCCATCGGCAGGGCCGTGCGCACGTCCGCCGCCGAGAAGACGTGAAACGGCTGCTCGAATTCGACCGTCTTCATAAGGGCTCCAGTTAGGCGAGGCTCGCCGGACGGCACCCTACCGGAGGCCATGGGCGGCATCAAGGGGGAACGGCGATAAGCGGGAGGAGCCGGAGGGCAGAGGTCCGAGGTCAGAGGTCGGAGGTCAGAGGTCGGAGGTCAGAGGTCGGAGGTCAGTCTGACGGGTCTGACTTGTCTGACCGGTCTGACGTCCGGGCTCCTGGCATTCCTGGCAGGGCGTCGGTGGGCAACAGGGCGGCCCCGTCACGGACGAAGAGCGGGATCCGCGCCAGCGGCGCTTCCACGTCGCGCACCTGCCCCCCGGCGCAGGTCTCGCCCGTCCAGGCGTCGCGCCAGTCCGCCCCCGCCGGCAGGCGGACCGCCCGGCGCCTGGCGCCCGCCTCGAGCACCGGCGCCACCAGCAGGTCCGGGCCGAACAGGAACTGGTCCTCGACGGCCCAGGCCGCCGGGTCCTCCGGAAAGTCATAGAAGAGCGGGCGGATCACCGGAGTGCCGCGCTCGTGCGCCTCTTTCATCAAAGCCGCGATGTAGGGCTTCAGCTTCTCGCGGAGGTTCATGTATCGCACGCAGATCTCGTAGACCTGCTCCCCGTAGCTCCAGACCTCGTTGGCGGCGCCCGAGCCGCAGACGCCGCCGCCCGCGGTCCCCAGCGGCGGCGAATGCGGGTCCCGATCGCCGTGCAGCCGCATGACGGGGCAGAACGCCCCGTACTGGAACCAGCGGACGAACAGCTCCCGGAAGGCGGGGTCGTCCGGGTTGCCCCCGTGAAACCCGCCGATGTCCGTCGTCCACCACGGGATGCCCGCAATCCCCATGTTCAACCCCGCCGCCACCTGGCTGCGCAGGCAGGCGAAGGACGAATGAATATCGCCCGACCAGACCAGCGCGCCGTACCGCTGGCTGCCGGCCCAGGCGCAGCGCACAAGGTGGATCGGGTTCTCCCAGCCCGCACCGGTCAGCCCGTCATAGAAGCCCTGGCTGTACAACCGCGGGTAGATGTTGCCCACCTGAAGGTTCGGTCCCAGGTGATACCGGTACAGGTCGAAATCGTACCGCGCATACTCCGGTTCGGCCTCGTCGAGCCAGAAGAGCCGGATGCCGTGCGCGCCATAGTTCGCCTTGATCCGCTCCCAGACGTACTTCCGGGCGCCCGGATGCGTGGCGTCGTAGAAGACGCAGTTGCCCAGGAACTCCGACTCCGTGCGGACGCCGCGATCGGTTCGGACCAGGTAGCCCCGCTCCAGCATTTCCCCGTAATAGCGGCTGCGCTTGTCGACCGTGGGCCAGACGGAGACCATCAACTCGATCCCCATCTCGCGCAGCTCCTCCACCATACCCTTCGGGTCCGGCCAGTACTCCGGATCGAACGTCCATTCCCCCTGCATCGGCCAGTGGAAGAAGTCGACGACGATCACGGAGATCGGCAGGCCGCGCCGGTGGTATTCGCGCGCCACCGACAGCAGCTCCTCCTGCGTCCGGTAGCGCAGCTTGCACTGCCAGAAGCCCATCGCGAACTCGGGCATCATCGGCACGGTGCCCGTCGCCCGGGCATAGGCCTGCTCAATTTCGGCCGGCGTGTCGCCCGCGCAGATCCAGTAGTCCAGCCCCTGCGTCGACGGCGCCTCCCAGGTCGTCAGGTTCCGGGCAAAACTCACGCGGCCGATGGCCGGGTTGTTCCACAGGAAACCGTAGCCCAGGCTGCTGAGCACGAACGGGACACTGGCCTGCGAATTGCGCTGCGCCAGTTCCAGCTCGCAGCCCTTGAGGTTAAGAAACGGCTGCTGGTACTGGCCCATGCCGTACAATCGTTCCTCGGGGTTCGACTCGAAACGCAGGGTCAGCGAATAATCGCCGCCGAGGATCGGCTTGAATTCGCGCGCCTCGATGTTCAGCGCGCTGAGGAGGTGCTCCGGCTCGCCCTTCGCCCGGCGGCGCTGGCGGACATACTCCTCCAGCAGCACGCGGCCCTGCGCGTTCGAAAAGACCAGCTTGCCGGCGCTGTTCACGCGCGCGGTCAGCTTGCCGTTCCGGATTGTCCCGCCCTGCGCCGAGGTCTCGATCTCAACCGCACACGGCGGCGGTTCCAGCAGCGCCCATGCGTCCGCAGGCATCTCCGCCCCGCGCGTGGCGCGCACGCGCAACGCATCGGCGCCCCACGGTTCGATCCACAGCGTTTCACCGTCATGGCGATACACCAGACGTTGAGATTCGATGTCTATCATGGAATAGATTTCCTTATTCGATGCTCGCGCTGCCGCACGTCAGTAGCTCCCGCACCTATGGGCCGTCTCATACATGGCGACGACGTTTTCCGTCGGAGAATTATCCTGTAATGCGTGCGTGGGCGCGAAGCAGTAGCCGCCGCCCGGCATCATGATCTCCAGCGTGCGGCGGCAGTACCCGACGGTCTCCTCCACCGTCCCCGTGGCCACGGGGCCCGCCGTGCTGATGCAGCCGTGAAAGGCCAGCCGGCCGCCGAACGTCCGCTTGAGGTATTCGGGCGACATATTCGCCGCCTCGGGCTGCAGCGTGTCCACCGCCTTCAATCCCATGCGGATGTACTCTTCGTAGGCCCAACTGCTCGAACCGCAGGTGTGCAGCATGACCGGCAGATCGTAGGCCGCCGCCAGGTCGAAAAACGGCTTGTGTCGGGGCAGGATGTGCCGCCGGAGCATCTCCATGCCGATCAGCGGGCCTTCCTGCGTGCCCAGGTCCTCGCCCATCCACACGAAATCGATCGCCCCTTTGGGCGCCGCCTCCAGGGTTCGCCGGGTGACCTCGAGCTGGATCGCGAGGAACCGGTCAATGAGCAGCAGGCCGGCGGGGTTGTCCTCGGCCAGGTCGCAGAAGACCTGCTCCATGCCGCGGAAGAAGCCTGCCGTATTGATGATGCAGCCCAGGCCGGGGTTGCCCACATGGATTCCATAAGACTGGTTCCGTTCGCACGCGGCGCGGATGCCGCTGTAGTCATGATGGTCCGGCGAGGGCATCGGCCAGTTGGCCACGGTCTTCTCGTCCGCCTCGCGCAGCGGGAAATCGCAATAGTCCCAATAGCCGCCGCTCCCGTGCTCGATGTACCGGCGGTGGATGCCCCAGTTATCCGCCCGGACCCCGCGCTCCGGGATGTCGGCGTGAAGCTTGGGCCCCTGGCAGGGCGCACCGACCCCCCGGAAATCCACACCGAGCGCCCGACGCAGTCCCTCGCCGTCCTTCGCGTCGAGGCCGAAATGCGCCTTGAGCCGGGCGTCCACCCCCGGATTCGCCTCGTAGTTGATCGGCACGCGGTCCGCCGCCTGCCCCGCAAGGGTGATCCGGACTCGTTCCTTGGAGGTCATGGTCTTCCTCACGTTTGCGCCGGGCGTCGACCTTCGGCACGCATCTCCGCCGCGCATCGGAATTGGCGATCGGGAATGGAGCGGCGGTCCCGCTCGACATCCTCGAACCAGTTCTCCAGGTCACGCATCATCCCGCGGACGCGATCCGGTTGCTCGTCCGCGAGATCCTGCCGCTCCAACGGGTCCGAAGCCAGGTTGAACAGCACCGGGGCCTGTTGCGGCTCATCGAGAAAGATCGGGCGCCCGACGGCGTCGGGCACGCCGTCGCGGAAGTTCTCGGGGGTCATCCGGAAATCCCCCGCGACCTTCAGATCCATCCGCCACCCCTCGAAGCTGTTGGCGCTGGCGTCGCCCGGAACGACGAGCTTCCAGAAGCCGTCGCGCATGGCGGCGTTGTGCGTCAGCGTCGGCACGCCGCGGCTCCATTGCCAGAACCGCCGGGGATCGAGCACGGCCGATCCCTCGCCGCGCAGGGCGGGCCCGACGTCCTGGCCGTCGAGCGGAAGGCACATGGATACGTCCGCGCCCGCGGCCGCGGCCAGCGTCGGCAGCCAGTCGGTGAAGTGGACCAGGTCGTGATAATGGCGGCCGCCCTCCAGGCCCGCCGGCCAGCGGATCAGCAGCGGCACCCGGATGCCGCCCTCGTGCACGCTCCCCTTCGAACCCCGGAAGCCGCAGTTGAACCGTTCGATCCGCCAGTCGCCCCGCCCGCTGAACTGCGGTCCGTTGTCGCTCGTGAAAATGACGATCGTGTTCTCGCGCAGCCCCTCCCGGTCGAGGGTCTCGAGCACCCGCCCGATACCGTCATCCATGCACTTGATCATGGCGTAGATGTGGCTGACCCCCCGGTTGAACCGGCCGTCGGCGAGGAACCGCGCCACCTCGTGTTCCGGCGCCTGGAGCGGACCGTGCGGCGCGTTGAAGGCCAGGTGCAGAAGGAAGGGCTCGGCGCGGTGACGCCGGATGAACGCGACGGCTTCCTCCGCGAAGACGTCGGTGGAATACCGGCCGTCGGCCGGACGGGGAGTCCCGTTGTAGTCCAGGCACCAGTCGTAGTAGTCGATATGGCCGCCCTGGAACCCCGTGAACTCGTCGAATCCGCGGGCGTTGGGGTGATACTTGGGCTTCAGTCGCCCGCAATGCCATTTGCCGACCAGCCCCGTGGCGTAGCCGGCCGATTTGAAGACGTCGGCCAGGGTGACTTCGCGTTCCGCCAGGCAGTCCATTTCACCGGCCGCGATGGTGTCGATCACCCCGGTCCGATGCGGATAGCGGCCGGTCATCAGCGCCGCCCGTGCCGGCGCGCAGAGCGTCGAGGCCGAGTAGTGCTGGGTCAGGCAGACGCTTTCCCGCATCAGCGCGTCGATATGCGGCGTCCTGGAAGCCCCGAAGTTGAAGGCGCCGAAATCGCCGTAGCCCATGTCGTCGGCGAGGATGAACAGGATATTCGGTTTGCGCATCGACGAAGTCTCCGGGTTTCATGACCGACGGTCAAGGATGACGCGTATCCCTGCCCAATAAATCCTCGACCGTAATCGTCGAACCTACTCGTCGACCGATGCGCTTCGATGGGCGACTACGGACGACCCACCTTACGCGAAAGAGCTCCGGCTGGGCGCGTAGACGTGTCCTGCCCCCAAAGGGTGAGGCGATATGGAGTGCGGCGGCAGAGGGCGAAGCCCGGCGACGCCGCTTTGGCTTGGCGGGGGGTACGCGGTTTCCGGTGGGGAGAAAGCGGTGTCGCCGTCCCGGGCGCGAGGCGCGCCCGGGACTCTGCCACCGCACTCCATAGGGTGGAGACCCGGCGGCAGCGCCGCTAAACCTCATATCGCCGCCGATTGCGCCGCGGCGCATTGGCGGTGGTATTCGTCCAGCATGACCCGGTAGCTTTCGACCGGCATGCCCTTGAAGATGCAGTTCGAGGTCGAGAAGATGTACGGCGTCCCGATGCCGCCGTGCCGCATGCAGTACTGCACCGATTCGCGAATCTTCGCCTCGTTCGTGTCCTGCAGCATCGCGCACTCGACATTGCCCATGAGCAGCCAGTCCGGGTAGGCCGCGCGCACCTGGCGGATATCCATGCCGCCCTGGGGGTCGACCGACTGGTAGCCGTCAATGCCCGTTCCGTGCAGGTGATCGAGAATGGCCGTCAGGCAGCCGTCGCTATGGATGATCAGTTTCCGACCCAGCGCGTGGGCGCAATCCACCAGCTCCGTCAGGTAGGGGACCACGATCTCCTCGAACTTCGCCGGCGAGACAAAGGGCTGGGTGTTGAAACCCACGTCCCAGGTGCCCACCAGGAAATCCGCGCCGGCGTCCACGTGCCGGCGGAACACTTCCTTGCCCTTTTCACATTTCCGGCGCGCTTCGGCCAGGATCTCTTCCGGCTGCTCGTAGAGGCGGAGGGCGAAATCCATCATCGTATTTCCGTCCGGCATGTAGAAGATGCCATCGTGATCGTACCCGGCGACCAGCGCGCGATCACCGATCGCCTTCTTCCGAAACGCCAGCTCCTCCGGGTTGTAGCCGCCGGGGATAGCCGCCCAGCCCAGTTCCTCGACGCAGCGCTCATAGATTTCGAAGTCGTAGCGCCAGAGCGCCTCTCGCCGCTGGTCGTCGGACCCGTACACGGCGTTCCGAACGCTGTGGCGCGACGGCATCCCGAAGAATTCCTCCTCGAGCTGAAACACCAGCTCCCAGGTCGGCGGCACATCGGGAATTCCGCCGTCCAACAGGATTTCCAGCCGTCTTCTACTGGTCATCGCAATATCCCCCGAGGCCGCGTCAATGCTGACCCTGCTCAAAGTAATCCCTCAGTTCCGCATCCAACGACGGTATTTCCCGCGGGGTCGAGCCGTCACGCAGGGATTCCGTGCCCATGCAGCCTGCCGCCACGGCATACCGCGCCGCCACCGGAGACGTATTCGGCGGCCGGCCGTCCCGCACGAAGTCGATAAACGCCTGAACGATCCGCGGGTCCGATCCGCCGTGCCCGCCCATGCCGCCGCCGATCTCGTGGACCCGGTCCGGCACCTTGAATCCGTTGCTCCGACGCGAATACACGACCACCCGGCTTCCTTCGCTGTCGCCGATGTTTTCGATGCGGCCCCGGGTGCCGATGAACGTATAGTTGCGCGTGGAATCCGGCGTGTAGTGGCATTGCAGGTACGAGGCCTGCACGCCGTTGTCCAGTTGCATGAGTATCATGCTGTGATCCTCGACATCCATGAGCGGATTCATCCGCTGCTGGGTCAGCGGCGGCCAGTGTTCGACGTGGAAGGAGGCGTCGCCCGGTTCGTCCGCCGGCCGTTTCCCGCACCGGTCGTAAACCGACAGCCGCCCCATGCCCGCGACCCGTCGCGTGTAGCCGCCCGCCAGCCAGTGGATCACGTCGATATCGTGTGCCCCTTTCTGCAGCAGCAGGCCCGTGCTGTACCTTCGCTCCGCATGCCAGTCCTTGAAATAGGCGTCGCCGCCGTACGAAACGAAATGACGGCACCAGGCGGCCTGGATGTCTCCGATTTCGCCGGCATCGATGATTTGTTTCATCGTGAGGATCGACTCGAAGTACCGCATGTTGTGGCCGACATACAGCCGGCTGCCGGTCTCGTAGGCGGTGCGGAGAATCCGGTCGCACCCTTCGATCGTGATCGCCATCGGTTTCTCGAGATACACGGCCTTGCCGGCCTGGAGCGCGGCCACGGCGTGTTCCTCGTGCAGGTAGTCGGGCGTGCATACGAAGACCGCGTCCACGTCGTCACGCGCCAGCAGTTCGCGGTAGTCGGTGGTCAGCCAATCCGCTGGAAAGGCCCGGCCGTGCTTCTCGGCGAAACGACGGCGGAACCGCTCTTTCGCGCGCTCGGAAACGTCGGCGCCGCCAACGTAGGCGACGCGTTGCGCCGGATCATGAACCCGCCAGGCCAGGCCGCCCCGCCCTCCGATGCCGATCGCCCCGATTCGCAGCTCGTTCACGGGCATTCCCCCGCGCGCCGCGGGCACGGACGGCCGTTCGCTCTCCGCGGCGCGGGACCAGCCTACACGTCCGGGTTCCATGAACAAGGCGATATCGTCCATGGGGAAAGTCCACGAAGTCGGGCTTGCGCTCCGGGCGCCGCGGGTGTCTGCTGGCGCCGGGCCGGGAAAGGGGCCGCCGGGCGGCCGCGATGGAAGCGGCCTGGCCGTCGGCGCTCCGAGCGACCGGCCGGCCCGGCGAAGGAGTACGCGACCATGAAGATCGTCAACAGTTCCGAGGCCCCGCCCGCGGTCGGGCCCTACGCCCATGCCGTGCGCAGCGGGAATCTGCTGTTCTGCAGCGGGCAGATCCCGCTCGACCCGGCCACGATGCAGCTTGCCGGCGAAACCGCGGCGGAGCAGGCGCAGCAGGTCTTCGCGAACGTGCGTGCCGTGCTGAAGGCCGCGGGGCTGGATCTTGGCCACGTCGTAAAGGCGACCGTCTTCCTGACGGATCTCGCGGAGTTCAAGGCGGTCAACGCCGTCTACGCGGCGGCCTTCGCCGGCCACACGCCGGCACGCTCGACCGTCCAGGTCGCCGCCCTCCCCCTCGACGCCCGGATCGAGATCGAGGTCGTGGCCGAGTGCCCGTAGGGCGGTCGTCGCCTTCTCCCCATCGTAGTCCTAGTCGTAGTCCCAATCGTAGTCTTCGCCCGGCTCACCCCCTCTCCGCTCCACCCGACTACGATCGCGATTACGATTGGGACTACGATGCCCGCGCCTTCTCCCCATCCTCCCGATCGTCGGGATTTCCAGGCCTTGGAAGGACCCTGCTCTCCGTCGTCCAGATCTTGGAAGATCGCGCCGGGCTGCCGGATACCTCCTCCTCGTCCTCGACGGAGAGACCGGGGAAGCACGAGAACGAGAACGAGTCCGGGACGGAACCAGTAACCGCCCCGGTTCTGCGTCTTCTGCGTATTCTGTGGTTACCTGATCCGGGTGGGAGGATGAACCACAGAATACGCAGAATGCACAGAAGGGAATGGGACTGGGCGGACGGGACCGCGGTTCGTCCATGCTCCGCCGTTCCGCGGGGCACCCCTCGTCCCGCCAGCCTTTCATGCGTCGGCTTTGGGGGACAGAATCATTGGGTCAGAATCATTGGGGGCGGTCCTGGGGCGGGGTCGCCTGCGAACACTCGCAGAACCGTTGGCCCCTGCCGTCCGCCCCCGTTCCCAAGATTCTGTCCCAAACGATTCTGTCCGTCTTCGCCCGCGCGGCACGGCGCAGGGACCGAGGCATGGCGTCACCCCACAGATCAGGCGGAACCTGGGGATGGGGGGACCAACGTCGAACATCGAACATCCAACGTCGAACGGAGAACGGGGCGACTGCCAGGCACTTCGATGTTCGGTGTTCAGCGTTCGATGTCACGCGGCGCAAGCGCCTGCGCTGCGCGTCGACGTTCGCCGAGAGCCGAGCACCGCCGATTCTCCAGGGTGCCGATTCTTCAGGGTTGACTCCCTCCGGAATCCGCGCATGATGTCCCGTGTCCAACGGGGCGATGATCCCGGGAAGGAACAGGCGTGAGGCGGAGACGGCAAAAGGGTCGGAAGCTGGAGTACGCCCAATAGCACGACACTGTTGGCAGTCTTGATGAGACGGCCCGTGTGTGGTAGGCTCTTCGTGGATGGAGGTGAATAGCATGGTACTTGTTCAGGCAAACGTTTTGGATTCCACGCACTTGGAACTGGCTACGCCCATTAGGACTGGCCGTGGCGGAAAGGTGTTTGTTGTCATCACCGATCCAGCGATTGTCGACTCCGAGCGGAAGCAATGGCTTGACGGCGCATCGGAGATGCTGCGCAACGCGTACGGCGATTCCGAGCCCGAATACACCCCCTCAATGGTCCGCGAGTCGAACCCCGACTATGGCGCATGAAGGAAGGTGACGTAATCCTGACGGCGCTGCCTCAGTCAAACGGCGCAATCAAGAATCGCCCGGCGCTCTTGCTTCGCGAGCTTCCGCCCTTTGGAGACTATCTGGCCTGCGGCATCAGCACCCAACTGCATCAGGCGGTACCGGAATTCGACGACGCGATATCGAAGACCGACAAGGACTTTGAGCGGTCGGGCCTCCTTGCCCCCTCAGTCATTCGGCTGGGTTTCCTCGCTATCCTGCCGAGCCAGAGAATCCTCGGAGTGATCGGCCAGATTGCGCCCGATCGTCACGCACGTGTCCTGCGAACGCTCAGCAGCCATTTGATTGCCAATTTAGACGAACCTGCCCCGTCGGAGGGTACGCGCTAACGCCCCGCTACTCAACGGAGGCGCTCGCGTTTCATCGCCAATCGCCTCCGAACCTCCCCATCCACCGCCGTCTGAGGTGCGGCGCGGCTCTCCGCCATCCAAGGCTTGGACGAGGAAGCGGCATCGCCTTCCCAGCCTTGGAACTTGCCGGTATCAATCCGTGTCGAACCGCCGCGAGCCACGCTGACGCCGGCCTCCCGTCAAGGCAACCTGATGCCGCATTCTAGCCGATCCGCCCGGTCAGGCAAGCCCGCCGGCCGCGATCGCGCTTCAGAGCCGCGTGCCAGGACGCGGGAGGGCGAGAGACAGCAGGGGAGATGGAGGGGTAGGCGGCGAAGACGGGACAGCGTCGCGACGGCGGCCCCGCCGGGGGCTGAGCCCCGGCCTACAGCATCGGCCGACCCGGCCCGCACGGCCAACGGTGTAGGCCGGCCCTCCGCGGCCGGCGCGGATCCGGTGTCGCGCCCGCCAGTACAGCGGAACCTTGTGGGGAAAGACTGAAACGCCGAAATGCTGGAACGCCAAAAGGGGGAGAATGCTCCGCCGATCGTCGCGAGCTTCGTCTTCCCCCGCCCAGCACCCGTCACCGCCCCGGTTCTGCGTATTCTGTGTATTCTGTGGTTACCCGATCCGGGTGGGAGGATGAACCACAGAATACACGGAATACGCAGAAGGGGATGGGGATGGGCGGTCCCGAGCGATTCTGTCCATCCTCGCCCGCGCGGCCCGGCGCAGGGACCGAGGCATGGCGTCGCCCCACAGACCAGGCGGAACATGGGATGGAGGGACCAACGGCGAGCATCGAACATCGAACGTCCAACATCCAACGGAGAACGGGGCGACCGCCGGGCACTTCGACGTTCGATGTTCAGTGTTCGATGTCACGCGGCGCAAGCGCCTGCGCTGCGCGTCGACGTTCGCCGATAGCCCTGCACCGCCGCTCTTTCATCGTTGACACCCTCCAGAATCCGAGCACGATGTCCCGTGTCGGGCGGGGCGATGAGCCCGGGAAGGAACCTGACCGGCTCCGTATCCAAGTGCGCAACAAGTCCTACTCACACGGCCTGCAGACCTCACCTCGCGGATTGCCGGTCTTCATTTCCAGAGGGCTCGGTTGGGCCATCTATCCCATCCGCTTCAACTGCTTTCCAGAAATTGCGGTACTTGAACTCGTTCCGTCGGTGAGAAGGACGTGAGAAACTCGAACAACGCCGTGTATGGCAGGCTCGCCGGCTCGCCGCCATGACGGCGAGGTAGAACCGCCGCAGGTCGGCCGGTTGCGCCGTCGCCCGCATCGTAGTCGCAGTCGTAGTCCCAATCGTAGTCCTCGTCCCGCTCCCCGGCCGGTTCCGTGCCAGCGCGACTAGGATTGCGACTACGGTTGCGATTACGATTGTGTCGCAGCCGCCGGCCTGCCAGAATGCTCCCGGCCACGGCCGGCGGCTGCGGCGGGAGGATGGTCCGATGGGAAAGAAGAACGACGCGCGGTTCTGGGTCGGGTTTGACCTCGGCGGCAGCAAGATGCTGGCCGGCGTACTGGACGGCGCGTTCAAGGTCCTCGCCAGCAAGCGCCGCAAGACCAAGGCGACCGAGGGCCAGGCGGCCGGACTCCAGCGGATCGGCGACACGATCCAGGAGGCGCTTGACGCCGCCGGTGTGCGCGCGGACCAGCTCGGCGGGATCGGGATCGGCTCGCCCGGCCCGCTCGACCTCGAACAGGGCACCGTGGTGCATGCCCCGAACCTCGGCTGGACCGACGTGCCGGTGCGCGAGACGCTCGCCCGCCGTTTCGGTTGCGCCGTGACGCTGGCCAACGATGTCGATGTCGGGACCTACGGCGAGTACCGGCACGGGGCGGCACGCGGCGCCCGCTGCGTGCTCGGCGTCTTTCCCGGGACCGGCATCGGCGGCGCCTGCATCTACGACGGCCGGCTGCTGCGCGGCCGCAGCCGGTCCTGCCTCGAGATCGGCCACATCAAGGTCATCCCGGGCGGCGTCCGTTGCGGCTGCGGCCGGTACGGCTGTCTCGAGACCGTGGCCAGCCGGCTCGCGATCGCGGCCGAGGCGGCCAAGGCCGTCCACCGCGGCGAGGCGCCGGCGCTCGCGGCGCTCGCCGGCAGCGATATCGCGCGGATCCGCAGCGCCGCGCTGGCCAAGGCGATCGCCAAGGGCGACACCGTCATCGAAGATATCCTGCGCCGCGCGGCGCGCGCGATCGGCCGCGCGATCTCCGACGCGGTCAACCTGCTGGCGCCCGATGTCGTGATCATCGGCGGCGGACTGGTCGAGGCCATGCCGGACCTCTTTCTCAAGGAATGCCGGACGACCGCCGAGGCCGAGGTCATGCCGCCCTTCGTCGGCAGCTTCAAGATCGTCGCCGCCGCGCTGGGCGACGACGCCGTGATCACCGGCGCGGCCGCGTTGGCGGCGGACCCGGACGCGCTCCGATGACGCGCCGCCCGACCCGCACGGCGCCGGCGCCGCCGCCCCGCGGCGAGACGGAACCGCCGCGCGTGATCGGCGTCATTGACATCGGCGCGACGGCCGTGCGGATGGAGATCGCGGAGGTCCGGCCGGAAGGCGGCACGCGCACGATCGAGGCGTTGAGCCGGCCGGTCGCGCTCGGCAAGGACACCTTCACCCGCGGCGTCATCCCGCGCGAGACGACCGAGACCTGCGTGCGGGTGCTGCGGCAGTTTCGCGCCGTGCTGCGCGGGTACGGGATCGACGACCCCGCGCAGGTCAATGCCGTCGCCACCAGCGCCGTGCGCGAGGCGCGCAACCGCGACCGATTCCTCGCCCGCATCCAGATGGCCACGGGAATTCCCGTCGTCTGCATCGACGAGGTGGAGCTCAGCCGCCTGACCTACCTGGCCGCCCGCGACGTGCTTACCCGCGGCGGGGTCCCCGCCCCCTGGAACGTGATGGTGATCGAGATCGGCGGCGGCAGCACCGAGCTGCTCCTGATCCGCCAGGGCCGCGTCGCCTTCTCCGAGACCTACCGCCTCGGCTCCCTGCGCATGCGCGAATCGCTCGAGACCTACCGCGTCCCGCCCCGGCGGAGCCGGCGGCTGCTCGAACAGGGCATCGACCGCACGGTCCAGCAGATGCGGCGCAGCATGGAGGGCTCCGTGCCGGCGCTCCTCGCCATGTCCGGCGACGTGCGCTTCGCCGCCGCCCGGCTCTGCCGGCACTGGGACGAGGTCACGCTCGCGCGGCTCCGCCCCGCGGCGCTCGACGCCTTTACCGACCGGATCCTGGGCATGACGCCCGACCAGCTCGTGCGGACCTACCGCCTCGCCTACCCGGACGCGGAGTCCGTCGGCCCCGCGCTGCTTTCCTGTGTCCGCATCGCCCAGGCGTTCGGCGCGCGCGAGATTCTCGTCCCCAAGACGCACCTGCGCACGGCGCTCGAGCTCGAGATGGCCGCGGACACGATCTGGACCAGCGACTTCTGCGCCCAGATCGAGCATGCGGCCCGCGCGCTGGCCCGGAAGTTCTGCACCGACCTGCGCCACGCCGAACACGTCGCCTGGCTCGCCGGGCTGCTCTTCGACGCCCTCCGCGAGGAGCACCAGCTTTCTCCCCGGCACGGGTTCCTGCTGCGGATCGCCGCGCTGCTCCACGAGGTCGGCCTCTTCGTCAGCAGCCGCAGCCACCACAAGCACTCGATGTACCTGATCCTCAACAGCGACCTCTTCGGCCTCACGCGCGAGGACATCCTGCTGGTCGCGCTCGTCGCCCGCTACCACCGCCGCTCGCCCCCGCAGCCGACGCACCCCGCCTACGCGCAGCTCGACCGCGAGCGGCAGCTCGTCGTGCAGCAACTGGCGGCGCTGCTGCGCACCGCCTGCGCGCTGGACCGCAACCACACGCAGCGCGTGCGCGACGTGGACCTGCGCCGCGAAGGCGACCGGCTCCAGATCGCCGTCGGCGACCTCGACGACGTCGCGCTCGAGCGCCATGCCCTGCGCGAGAAGGGCACGCTGTTCGAGGACGTGTACGGGCTGCCGGTCGAACTCGTCCGCGGCCCCCCGCCGAAAGGACCCGAAGCCAATGTCTGAACGCCGCCGGAAGGCCGCCCGTTACCTCAACCGGGAGATGAGCTGGCTCGAGTTCAACCAGCGCGTCCTCGACGAGGCGCTCGACGAAAGCGTGCCGCTGCTCGAGCGGCTCAAGTTTCTCGCGATCACCGCCTCGAACCTCGACGAGTTCTTCATGGTCCGGGTCGGCGGCCTGCGGATGCTGCACGACGCCGGCAAGCGCCGGCGCGATATCTCCGGCCTGACGCCCGGGCAGCAGCTCCGCGCGATCGCCCGGCGCGTGCGCGGCATGGTGCGCGATCAGTATGCGGGTTTCGACCGGCTCGATCCCGCCCTCGCCGCGGCCGGCATCCGGCGCCTGCAGCCCGCGGCGCTCGACCCCGACCAGGAACGCTTCGCCGCGCGGCTCTTCGACGGGGAGGTCTTCCCGCTGCTCACCCCGCGCGGCATCGACCCCGACGAGGAATTCCCGCTGCTCCCCGGCCTGACGCTGATCCTGGCGGTCCGCCTCCGCGTCCCGGGCGGGGCGGAAGGCGAGGCCGACGGGGAACGGCTGGCCGTCGTCCCGATCCCGCGGAACCTGCCGCGCACGTACCATGTGCCCGGCGAAGACACCGGCGGCTACATGCTGGCGGAGGACCTGGCGGCGGCTTATCTCGAACGCCTGTTCCCCGGCGAAGAGGTCATCGAGTGCGCCCCGTTCCGCCTCACGCGCAACGCCGACCTGAGCGTCCGCGAGGACCTCGCCGCCGACCTCCTCGCCCGTATGGAAGACGTGCTCGTCGCCCGTCGGCTCAGCGACTGTCTCCGGCTCGAGATTTCCGCGTCCGCCTCCCGCCCGCTGGTCCGGCGCCTGGCCGCCGCGCTCGGGGTCCCGGGCGAGAGCATCTACCGCGCACCCGGCCCGCTCGACCTCTCGGCCTTCTTCGGGTTCGCCTCCATGCCGGGCCACGACGAGCTGAAGGAGACGCCCTGGCCGCCCTGCCCCTCCCCGCAGGCGCCCGCGGGCGAGTCCATGTTCGAGGCCGTCCGCCGCCGGGACATCCTGATCTTCACGCCCTACGAGTCCTTCAAGCCGGTCGTCCGCTTCGTCGAGGAGGCGGCGGCGGATCCGCGGGTGCTCGCCATCAAGCAGATCCTCTACCGGACCAGCAGCCAGAGCCCGGTCGTGGCCGCGCTCGCCCGCGCCGCCGAGGCCGGCAAGCAGGTGACGGCGCTGGTCGAGCTCAAGGCCCGCTTCGACGAAGCGCGCAACATCGACTGGGCTCGCGCGCTCGAGCGCGCGGGCGTGCAGGTGATCTACGGGATCCGCCGCCTCAAGACGCACGCGAAGATCTGCCTCGTCGTCCGCCGCGAGGACGAGGGCATCCGCCGCTACCTCCATCTCGGTACGGGCAACTACAACGAGCGCACCGCGCGGCTCTACAGCGACGTGAGCCTGCTGACGTGCACGGAGGACTACGGGCTCGACGGCTCCGCCTTCTTCAACGCGATCACCGGCTACTCGCAGCCGCTGCCCTACCGGCGGATCGAGGCCGCGCCGCTCGGCCTGCGCGCCCGGCTCCTCGAACTGATCCGCGGCGAGACGCAGCGCGCCGCCCAGGGCCAGAAGGCGCGCATCATGGCCAAGGTCAATTCGCTGGCAGACCCGACCGTGATCGACGCGCTCTACGAGGCCTCGCGCGCCGGCGTGCCGATCGACCTGAGCGTCCGCGGCATCTGCTGCCTGCGGCCGGGCGTGCCGGGCCTGAGCGAGACGATCCGCGTCGTCAGCGTCGTGGACCGTTTCCTCGAGCATGCCCGCCTCTTCTACTTCCACCAGGGCGGCAACGCGCAGGTCCTCTTCTCCAGCGCCGACTGGATGCCGCGCAACCTGGACAAGCGTATCGAGCTGCTGGTGCCCGTGCTCGATCCGGCCGCGCGCCGCCGCCTCGTCGGCATCCTCAAGACCTGCATGGCGGACAACGTCAAGGGCCGGGTACTGCGGGCCGACGGCGGCTACGACCGGCCCGCCCGGCCCGCCCGCGTCCGCGCCGTCCGCAGCCAGGCGGTCTTCTACGAGGAGGCCCGCCGCGCCGCCCAGGTCGAAGCCGAGTCCCGCAAGGCCGTCTTCGAACCCCACCGCCCGCCCTCCGACCAGGGCTAGGCGGCAGCGGAGTGCGCGGCAGGGGCTTGATCTCCACCTGCGCCGCAGCGCGGTGCGCGAAGGCCGGTCGATCGCGTGGCGGGTGTCGGGTGTCCGGGGCGTCGCCATCGTCCTCGTCCTCGTCCTCGTCCTCGATCCTCCCCGAATCCTCACCGTCGAGGACGAGGACCGCTCGCTTCGCTCGCTGAGGACGAGGACGATAGCGACGAGCGTATTCGCCAAGGCGCCTGCGGCGCGGGAAGGGCTTTCGCCCGTGCCGGTTCCGAGCCGCAGCCCTCGCTCGCACGGCCGCACGGCGTCGGGCGTCGGGCGTCCGGCGTCCACGATGCGTCCCGTCGTCCACCGTAGTCGTCGCCGTCGGCGGCGGCCGAAACGAGGACGGCCGTGAAGAACAGGGGCGAGCCCACCGAACGGCGGGCTCGCGCGCAGGCGCCTGGCGCGGTAGGCTGGGCCGATGGACGGCGATATCCGGGTGTTCGGCGCACGGGCGCACAACCTGTGCGGGATCGATGTGCGCATCCCGCGCGGCCGGCTGACAGTCGTCACCGGTCTCAGCGGCTCGGGCAAGTCCACCCTCGCCTTCGACACGCTCTACGCCGAGGGCCAGCGCCGCTACGTCGAGAGCCTCTCCGCCTACGCGCGCCGCTTCCTCGAGCAGTTGCCCAAGCCGGAGGTTGACCGCATCGAGGGGCTCGCGCCCGCGATCGCGATCGAACAGCGCACCGCCGGCGCCAACCCCCGCTCGACGGTCGCCACGGTGACGGAGATTCACGACTACCTGCGGCTCCTCTACGCCGCCGCCGGCCGGCCGCACTGCCCCGATTGCGGCCGGCCCGTGCGGCGGCACACCGCCGAGCAGATCACCGATCGCCTGCTCGCCCTGCCCGCCGGCACGCGGCTGCTCCTGCTCGCCCCCGCGCGGCGCGGTTCCGCGTCGGCCCGCGCCTTCACCGACGAGGCGCGACGCCGCGGCTTCACGCGCGTACGGCTCGACGGCGTACTGCACGACGTGGACGAGGCGCCCCCCGGACGCGCCGCCGAACGCGCCATCGTCGTCGACCGCCTCGTCGTCGGCCCGGACCTGCGCGGCCGCATGGCGGACTCCGTCGAGCTCGCGCTGCGCGAGGGCGGCGGCGTGCTGCTCGGCCGGATCGAGCCGCCGGAGGGGGCCCCGCGCGAGGCGCGCTTCGCCGA
>PWTM01000147.1 GCA_003563855.1 PVC group bacterium
ACTGATTTGTAATCAGTGGGTCCCCGGTTCGAATCCGGGAGCCGGCTCCAGCACAAACCTCGGGGAGAGGGGAGGGCGTTTCTCGCCCGGTAGGGCCGGGGAGACAATGCGTTCACCCGGCCGCGCGTGGTCCGATGCCGGACTGCTCGAAGCCGTCGGCACGCTCATGCTCGGGGGCGAGATCTGCCGCTCCCGTCAACGGCGGGGTGTTCGGCGCACGTCCTCGCGACGGCCCAGCATCGGGAGGCAGTCTTCACGGCGGCCCTATCATCGAAGTCCGCTCGGGTCGCTGATCCGGTTCATCTTCGGCTGATCGTCCGGGGGAGGGGCGGCGGCGCGGCTGGGCCGGCCCCCTTACTTTGGCAACCGGGAAGGTGGCGGTGCGTGCGTTGCTCGATTTGCGCAACCACGACATCCAGACACCTTCGGGATATGCGTCGAAGAGTTGGCGAAAGCTCGTCCGCGACGGTGGTGGTACGCCGCACTCCTGCGACGGCGCGATTGCGACGTGCGCAGAAGGGCTCTGTTATCTGTTCGGCAGAATTTCGTCTCTGTTCTCTTCCCACCACCGCTGCCATCTTGCCTGGTCTTGTCCAAAATCCTGTTTTGCTATCTCTCCCAATGCCCTCTCTGCCGCCCTTCGGGCCCCAGAGCTTTCATCTTCCAAGACGGAAATGAGCGGCTCAACGGCGTGGGCATCACCTATATTCCCCAGCGCCGCTGCTGCCTGACTTCGAACACGCCGGTTCCTATCCTTCAGAGCAGTAATCAGCGGCTCAACGGCGCGGGCATCTGCTATCCCCCCTAACGCCCGTGCCGCACCCGACCGTTCGTGCTCAGAGTCTGCATCTTCCAAGACGGCAGTTAGCGGGTCAACGGCGCGGGCATCGCCGATCCTTGCCAGTGCACGTGCTGCTGCGCTTCGAACATGAGAAGAGACATCGTTCAAGGCGGCGATGAGCGGGTCAACGGCGCGGGCATCGCCGATCCTTGCCAGTGCATGTGCTGCTTGGCTTCGAACTTGATAAGAGTCATCGTTCAAGGCGGCGATGAGCGGCTCAACGGCGTGGGCATCGCCGATTTCTCCCAGTGTATGTGCTGCTATGCTTCGAACACGAGAGAGGTCATCGTTCAAGGCGGCGATGAGCGGCTCAACGGCGGACGCTTCCAATTCCGTCAATGCCTCTATTGCTGCATGTCGTACCGCGTTTCGCGAATGATCAAAAGCCGCTATATAAATCTCTGCCCCCCACAGCCTGTAGAGATGGTCAAGGACCACGTGAGGCCATACACGGTCAAACGGGGCTTGATGCGGCCGCCTTGAGGTGCTTGTTGTCGACGGGCTGGGAGCAAGACTCCGGACGCTGCTCACAGTAAAAATGTGCCCATCCTGAGTAGCCAAGCGCATCCGTCCGCTTGCCACTGCGCCTGTATAAAAATAGCCACCGCCATGAAGGCCACGGTAGTTAGCCCCCCTGGCCGTCAACCTCATCCACACCGTAAGAGTAGCGTCGTATGGGTCGTCTTCGCCCACCACCTGCACCCCAATCCCTTGTAGAAGCTGCTCAACGGTTTCGGCAATAAGCCGGTGACCGCCAGCCAGGACTCGCAGGTTTGATGGCTCAACATTCAGGCGAACGCGGGTGACTGTGTCACGCATAGTGTTGATACGGGTTTGCGTTGTAACACACCCGGCACTGAATAGGAAATACAACAGCGCGAGTAGATGTGCTGGTCTAGTCATTGTGACGATTCCTTTTCTCTTGTGCTTTCGGATAACAGTTTCATTAACTGCCGGCCCGATTCTGCCCGAAGCCCGCTCCGAAGCCGTCCACGCGTCACTGCTGTTCCCTTCCCAAGGTTCGTCGCCTCGCCCAACACCGCGCATCATGCCCGCATGGCGCCGCACGTCAACCCCGAAGAAACACGAACGCTCACCCCCGATCCCCGCCCGAGCCACGCCACCCCCTATTCGAGATGCACCACCTCGGCCCCCAAGCGCTCGGCCATGAACTCCGCGACCAGGCTTCGGTGGCACGCGGCCGCCTTCTTCTCGGCGCACAGCAAACAGACCGGCCCGGGCATCCCGGCGATTTCCCGGATGTGCGGCTCGCCTTCCCGCTCCAAGAGGGCGCGATAGTCCTCGCGCCAGCCGGGCGCATCCTTGTACGGGTTGCCGAGTTCCCGCATCCAGCGGTAGCACGCGCCGACAGGTGTTCCTATCGAAAGGGTTGCGGGACCGGGTGCGTCCGAGAGCCTATTCGAACTCGATCCGCGCCTCGACGCTAACCGAGACCACTGCCCCAAGGGCGAGATGCTCCGCCTCAGCAGCCCCGTGACTACGACGCGGCTCGCATCTATTCAAGGCGAGATCCTCTCTTCCTGGTGTTCCCGCGAGTACTGCCAGAGCGCCCGGTCCAGGGTGCGCATGTCCAGTTTCGCTCGGGCAGCGGTCGTCCGGCAGAACCGCACATACGTCCACCACAGATCGAACGGGTACGGCGGGGTCGATTTGAGAGAGACGGACCAGAGCGCGCCCGTCGACCCGTGACGGCTGGGACCAGAGCCGCAGGAGCAGCCGGCCGTCGGTTGTCTTCCAGATATCCATCTGGAAGGTTGGCGGCCTGCCGGGGTAGAGGCCTTGCCCGAAGACGCGGCGCATGCCTCGCGCACAGAAACCGGGGATGGGCTTCAGTTCAATTCGTCGATGGCGTAGAGCGTTCGCTCCAGCCGTGACATTCGCTGAACTTACGTTCTCGTGATCCTGTACGACTTCTGATCCCAATCCACACGATCATCATAAATGAATGCCTTTATCTCAATTCGCAGGCGCCCGCCCGTGATTCGGGTTGTACGATCGCGTGCCCCAATCTCTCGCCCGGTTGCCGCGTCGCGAATCACCAGGGCGTGGTGGTCCGACGCATCGGACTTCAGGTTGCCGTCCCGCCCGGGCCGGAGCTCGAACCTCCTCTTCCCATCCATGTAGATGCGAGCCGTGAGACTGGACCGATTATAGAAGGTCATGAACAATCCCGTGTCGGTATGAGACTCACAGCCTGTAAGCCATCCCAGGCAGAAGACCACAATCGTCAATGCAGCAGATCGCTTCATTCCACTTCCTCCACATCGGTGTTCGCTTCGAATATCCCCTGCCAGCAGCAGAGCGCCCCGTTCATGAAGTCGGTGAAGCTGAATCCTATCCCGGCGCCCACGCCGACCGAATCCCTAAAAACGGTCTCGCTGTCGCGTGTTGCGCCGCTAACGGTGTTGCCCCCAAGGTGCTGCACCGCAACATGCGCCTCAAGCCGAGACGCCCTGTCGGCCTGACCCGAGGCTGCGAAATGCGCGGACGCGACGATGCACACGGCAATAGCTACGACACGTGGTATGAAGTCTGCGCTCGATGCTCGCATTACCCGGTTCCTTTCAGTCTCTCTTGTTTCACGTCGCCCCGCCTCCCTCTCTACAACCTGACCCCCCTCGTCCGCAAGCCTTGTCTGCTTCCCGCGTGGTGCGCAATCCGTCGGTCCGAAACAGGAGGGGGAGGCTTCCCCGCGCTGGCACCGCTGGTCAACGTGAATGGTACCATCGTGACGTCTCCTCGTGAATGCAACAGTGTTATCGACCGCACCTCATGGGCCGGGCCGGGCAAGAGCCGCACATCGACCGCGGTCTTCACGCCGCTATCCCGCAGCAGCCCCGCGAAACCGGCCCAGCCACGGCCCCCATCGCCGATCGTGATCCCCGACCCCAGGATCCGCGCCGACGCGTACGCCGTGCTGGCGGCAAAGGTGGGTCCCGTCGAGGAGAGCATCGGCGGATCCGAACAACCGCTCCGGCGGGCCTTCGCTCTTCGTGCTGCCGCCCTTCGTGCTTGCCCTCCACGCGGCCCTCCGGTAGCTTCGCCTCCGTGAAAGTGCTGCTTCAGGCCGGTTCCAGCGGGGGGGGTGCCCGTGCTGCCTGGAGAGCGATTGCTTATCAGGATCGACATCCGCGGCCTGAGCATCCGGGCATTCATCCTGAAGCCGATGCAGTGGCCATGAAACGGGAGAGAAAGAAAATGAAATCGACCGCAGTCCTCGCCTTCGCCGCTTTGCTGGCCGGCACGGCGGATCTACATGCCGCTGTTCCCGCTGGCGCTCAGCCCCGGAACTACGCGGCAAACCCCGAAAGGCATGTCATCAACATCCAGCGCGAGGCCGCTACCGATCGCGACAAGACGATGATCGAGGCTGCCGAGGCGGCGATGCCCGACACCGGCGTCTGGTGGAATGTCGAGAATGGCCAGGAGGTCCGGGTGATGGGACTCAAAACCCCGTATGCGCTGACGGGGGAAGCCCTGAAGTACTACATCGAAAAGATGGAGGAATATCGGACCATGGCCTGGCCGGCGAGATTCGGGGAGCCGAGCAGTCGGCTCGATTACACGGCAACGGTTGCGGGGCACGACACCTTCAGCCTGGACGGCAAAGAGTACCGGAACGTCCATGTGGTGACGCTGCGGATGGCATTCCAAACCGCGTTCACCGGTGCATCGACCGGCGGCACCCGGTTCCGGAAGCAGCGGACGGTGGTGCTGGATGAAGCGGGCGAGGTACTGGCCATATCCGGCGACAAGGCGGAAAATTTCCGGATGTGGATGATGTAGGCGATTCGCCTTCCCTTCGCTTGAGGTCCACGAACAGCGGTTTCTCGCTTTCCAGGCTCACTGCAAAGCCATCGCCAAGCCGTTCGAAATGAAACGTACGAATATATTGTTTATCATGGCCGACCAGTGGCATCACCTGGACTTCGGGTATCGGGGGCACCCGGTGGTCCGGACGCCGAACCTGGACCGGCTGGCGGCCGCGTCGGTGAACTTCACCCACGCGTATGCGCAGAACGCGTTCTGTCTGCCGAGTCGGGCGTCCATCCTCACGGGGCAGTATCTACGCACGCATCGCGAATACGGATTCACGGGACTTTTCGGGGAGGATACCCCCTGCCTGCCGGAACGGCTTCAGCAGCGGGGGGACTATACGTTCCACGTGGGCAAGCATCACTGTAACCCGTTCGGGGACCGTCTCGGGTTTGACGAATTCATCCCGACCCTGCCGGAAGACATGTACCAGGCGACCGATCCGGAGGCGACCTATATGGCCTGGTGCCGGAAGAACGGCCTGCCGTATCCCCATGACCAGGTGCATGGCGACGACTACCGTGCCGTATTCCCGCCGGCGCCGCTGGAGTCGGGGGGCACCCCGCTGAAGATGTACGGGGCGTCGGTGGTTCCGCTGGAGAAGAGCATCGAACGCTATACGGCGGACCGTGCGATAGAATTCCTGGAGCGGCCCCGGCGCGGCACGCCGTTCTACCTGAGCGTGTCCTTTGACCGTCCGCACGGCCCGTGGAGCCCGTCGCCCGAGGACATGGCGATGTACGATCCGGCGACGATCCCGCTGCCTGCGCGGTTGACGCCGGAACAGTTGGATCGCATGCCCGCGCATATCGTCAAGTACGTGCGCGAGAGCAAGGCGGGCGTTGCGCAGATGGGGGAGGCGGGGATGCGCCGTCTGCTTTCCCTCTACTATGCCCTGTGTACGCGCGTGGACGCCGAGATCGGCCGCGTGCTGGATGCGCTGGAGCGCAGCGGGCAGGCGGACCAAACCGCGATCGTGTTCTGCACGGATCATGGGGACATGGCGGGGCGCCTGGGGGTCTTCGACAAGCATTCCAACAAGATCTACCATGATGACATTATCCGCACGCCGTTGCTCCTTAAGCCACCGGGGGAGGGCGGCCAGGCGCGGCAGGTGAGCCGGAGTGTGGAACTGATCGACATCTTCCCCACGCTGTGCGAGCTGGCCGGAATCGATCCCCGCGGGATGTTGCTGGATGGACGGAGTCTGCTGACGCGCCCCGGGGGGAAGGATGCGCCCTGGGCCGGGACGGCGTTCAGTGAATCGTATGCCATCAAGACCGTGATCCACGAAGGCTGGAAGCTCATCTATTACGTGAATCACGACGAAGGGGAGCTGTTCCACCTGCGCGAGGACCCGCAGGAACACGACAATCTCTACTACCGGCCCGAGTGCCGGGCCAAACGCATTGAATTGCTTGCGAAGCTGGTCGGTTTCTACACGCCCGCGCCGTCGGAAAAGCGGCAAGCGTATATTCGTTCGCTGTTCGACGATTCCGAACCGGTTTCCCGGGGATCCATGGGCCGGCTGTTCAAGTGGGACAAGGGAATCGTCGAAGGGGATGGATTCTGGCAGATCATCGAGGAAGGGTATCGGCTGACGGCGATCCCGTTCGACGGGGTGTTCAGGCTGGAGAAGCTCGACGGGGGCCGGCCCACCGATGGTCTCACCTGGAACTACGCCGCGGTGGATGAAACGGACCGGCTTGAGGCCATGTTGGGGAAGCTCGTCGATGTTATTGCCGGCAAAATCCGCCCGATTTCCCTGATGACCGGCAGCCCGGAGGAACGCGCGAACATGCTGCTCTGCCGCGGGTTCGGATTGTGCTGAGCGGTGACGTGCTAATCCACGGGAGACTCTGCCGGGACTCCGGACGCCCGACGCCGGACGCTGGGACGCGCGAGACGCCACTCGCGACAGCCGAAACGCGCCCGGACCCGTGTGCTCCCAAGCTCGACGCGGCTCCCGTGGCCGGGTACGATTCGCGCCTATAGTCTTTGTCCGGGGTGTGGTCTTCGGTCAGGCTTCGGCGCGTGCGAGGCCGGGAACGGCGAGGAGAAGATGCGATGGTTCTTTCTGAGGTTCTGATTCTGAGTCTGGCGGTTCTCGTTCTGGCGGGCTGACAGGCCGGTCGGGTTTCCGACGATCGGGATTCAAGCGGCGCCGCCGGCGCCGGGGATGAGGCGGCCGATCCGGACGCCGTCGAGGAGCCGGTGTACTACACGCAGGAGGGCACGGATCCGACGTGGGCGTACATCCTGGAAAACGAGATGATCCCCCTTCTGAGGAACTCGACGGAGGGGGTCACCGGATCGAGAATCCGGGTGAACCGGGAGCTGGTGGAGCAGGGGCCCTATGCGCATCTTCCGATCGAGCGGAATATCCGCATCCACACGCTGGGCAACAGTTTCATCCGCCGGGAACACTTCGACCGATGGTCGCGCTGGTACCAGGAGGACGGGAACACCCAGGTGTTCCGCCTGTTCGAGGGCGAGACGAACGTGCGGAACCGGCGGGCGAACGCCGCCCGCATCGAAGCCTTCTCGGCGCATACGTGGACGCACGGCGACGGCTGGCAGGAGTGGGTCGGCACCGTCACCCTGGTCCGGCCGACCGGCAGCATTTTCCAGGTGAAAGCGCCGGGCCCGGTGGACTGGGGCGTGATGATCAGCAGCGGGGGCACGGACGGGGTGAACATCCAGCGCCGGAGGGGCGAGCGGACCCGGGTTGCGACCGGCCGTCAGTTTCATCTCCGCGTGCGCGATAACGGACACGACTACGAGGTCTACATCAACGGCCGGCTCGAAGCCACCGGCGCCTGGGACCGGCAAGGGTTGCGGAGCAGTTTCCGCTGGGGGATGTACGTCGGGGGACGGCGCGTTCCGGAGGACGATCACATGATCCTGTTCACCGGCGCGACAGTCAATCCCCCGGCGGAAACCGAGGCTGAGTCTCCGGCCGGAAGCACACCCTGACCAAGGTCGCCTTCGCATCCGCCCGCCGGCTTTGTCCGGCGTGCGCTACCAGACGATGGGCTCGCCGGCCTGGTAGAAGGCTTCGATCTCCTCCGGGGACAGCGCGAAGGGGTCGTCCTCGTCGGCCTCGCGGGCGTATTGCCGGAGGGCCTCGACCTGTGCGTTGAGCAGGCGCAGGCGGTCCGCTTCGCTCTCGAACGGCAGCCTTGGATCGTCGGATGGCGGCGCCGGCTCGGCCCTGGGCAGATCGGGCGGCGGCTCCGCTTCCGCCGCGCGGCTCCGGGCTTCGCCCGGCGCGGGTTCCGGCCCGGGGTCGGGATCTCCGGCGCGCGGGAGACGGCCCAGCAGTACGACCGCCGGGAGCAGGGCGACCAGCGCGATCAACACGACATCCAGCCGGTCCGGACGGTATTTCCAGGCGCGCTTCACGTTTCCCCCGGCGCTCTCATCCGTCCCAGCCGAGCCACCGGAACTGGTCGAGGATGCGGGGATAGCGCGGCGGCGGGTTCGTTCCGAACCGCTGATCGTAGACGTAGTTCTTGAAGTAGCCCGTGCCCGCCGTCGAGCCTACCGCGTTGCGCACGGAGTTCACGATGCCGCCGTGAACCAGGAGCGTGCCCCGGGGCCCAACGGTTTGAGAGTACCAGTTCTGCACGCCGAAACCCCCGTCGCGCGCGATGATGTGCGCGAAGATCTCGAGGTTGTTCGGCGCCGCCGGCGTCACGACGACGTGGTTTCCCGCCACGAGGCCGAGGGCGTTCTCGGAGTTTTCGTTCGTCCTGGGATCGTTGGCATAGCGTACATGGTTCACCACGCGGATGTCGCGCTCGGCGGCGATCGTCAGGCGGCCGTCGAAGCCGGCGGGCGCGGAGATGTTGACGTCGCCGTGTTGCGTGCTCCACGAACTGCTCCGTGTTCGCACGTAGACCAGGCCGTCCTGCGGCACGGCCATGAGATGGTTCGTCCAGCCTGCAAGGGAATTGGTCACCCGCATCATCTCGCCTTCGAGCACCACGGTGGTGGGCCCCTCGAGTTCAAGGGAGGCGTCGTCGCGCAGGTCGCCGAAATCGATGTCCGCGATATCCTGCCGCGGGGCATTGAGCACGAGCCCCCGGTCGAAGATGGGGTTGACGGATGAGGTCTGCCGGTGAATCGAGCTGCGCGTGGTTGCCGCGTGATCGAAGAACCGCGTCTGTCCCAGTTGTGCGACCTGGTGAGAATGGAAGCGCATCTGCGGGTTGGCATAGACCGGGCCTAGAAAGTACTCGCCGCCGACCATCCAGAGCTGCAGGGACTCGGTATCGTACCAGAACGCGTATTTCGCCCAGCTTTCGAGGTGCAGCCCCCGGATGGAGACCGCGCGGCGCCCGCCCTGGAACTCTCCTACCGAGACGATCGTGAAGTAGCTGCGCCGGTGCGCATAGATGGCATCCTCGCTGCTGCCGATGTGCGCCGCGGGCGCGTGGACGTCGATATGCCATTGCCCCCGCGCCTGGCCCTGCGCGTCCACGTTGTCGTTCCTGATCGTGACATCCATGGGCTGCCCGGCATCTTCGTCCATGCGGATGTCGTAGGACTCGTTGGGATTGATGGCGTACGGGATGCCGCCGAGGCTGATGTTGGTCGGATTGGCGCTGGCCGGCCGCCGCAGGTGTACATGCTTCACCTCGCCCTCGAACCCGCCGTAGGTCGAGCGGAGGTCCGATCGCGCGATCACACCGCCTTCGGGAAGGATGGCGAAGAACTCGAAGTCGTCGCTAAGTCCCGGGTTCAGGGGCACGGATCCCTGGACGATCTTGCCGCCCTCCGAGGGGTCCATCGCGATCGTGGCGATAAACGTGCCGCCGCCCAGCGTGCCGGAGACCGTGCTCCCCTCCCGCGCGGCGGCCAGGTGCGATGCGGCGCGTTCCGCCCCGGCCTCGGCGAGGAAGAAGGCCCTCTCCATGGCAATGGTCGACCGAATGCGGCGCATGTGCGAGCTTGCCGCCATCGCGGCGATGCCTACGAGCATGGCGGACAGGAAGGCCAGCACCATCACGGTCAGCAGGGCGGCGCCTTCCCGGGATTGCCGCCCGGGCCGTTGACCTCCCGCGGGGTTTCGTGTGCTCATCGCTGTTCCCTCCGAATCCTCAGTACGGCCAGTTGCGCAGCCGGACGAACGTCGCCACCGTCCGCCGGGAGGCGAAGCGGCCCTGCTCGCGTTCGACCGTGATCTCCATCGACACCGTCCCGGGGTTCACCTCGGCGACCGCGTTGGCGATGTCCGTGCCGACGCGGAGGTCTCCCGGCGTCGCGACCAGGCGTCGCTCCGAGGCGAGGTACTGGAAGGCATAGACCTGGGGGGGCGCCCCGTGGAGGCCCGGAATGGTGTAGGTCAAGGTCCAGCCGCCACCCGATTCGTTCGCCAGGGTGGCCTGTTCGGCCGCCCGCAAGCCGCGCCGGTTGCCGACGCCGTAGACCATGCGGTTCATGGCGAGGTTCGCCTCGGTCTCGACCTGGACCGCGAGCAGCGTCGACCGCAGCGAGCCCTGGTGCCTGAGGTAGAGCGCCACCGCGCCCGCCATCACCATCCCGAGAAGGGCGGAGGCCACCAGCAGTTCGGTCAGCGTGAAGCCGGCGTTCCGCTTTCGCCGCACTTTACCCGTGGACCTCAATAGTGAAGACTCCTGCTCATGGACGTCGTCAGCGTGACGGTGCGTTGCCGCCCGCTCCACGGCACGATCCAGTCCACTTCGACCGTGATGTCCTTGGTCCGGTTCGGCTCGACCACAACGACGGTGTAGCGCCATCCGTCCCTTTGCACCTGTGCCGGGGGCAGCAGGTCGAACTGCTGGCTGGTCAACTCCTCCATCCGGGCGCGCGCCTCGTGCATCGCTTGCATCTGCCTGCGCGCCATGACCGCGGACCGCTGGTTGATCGCCAGGGAGAGCGCCACGGCGCCGAGCGCAACGACCGAGATCACGGAGGCGATCAGCAGTTCCGGCAAGGTGAACCCGTCGGCTACGGATGCAGGTCTCGCCCGCGCCCGCCTTCGCCAGGCGGGCAGCGTCGCACCGCTCATCCTGCGCCACGCTCTCATCCCCCGGCTCTCCCTGTGCGCCGGTCCGAGGCGACGGCCACCCTTGGTCCGTGACCTGTTACGCCTGCGAAGCATCGCCTTGGCCAAAGCCGCCTGCGCTTCCCCTGCCGCGCTCGTCCCTTGTCGCGGCTTCCCAAGCACACCCGCTCAACTACCTGTGACTCTAGCCGAAACGGAAGTATTGTCAACACCAAAAGAGGAGGTTCGCGTAGTTTCGACCGGGTGCACTAAGGCCGCAGGCCGAGCGAAAGGAAGACCTGTCGCTCGCCGCGGTCGGCCAGGCCGGCGCCGAACGTGACGGGTCCGATCACGGTGTCGGCAACGAGCGCGGCGCCGAGGCTGAACCGGAGGTTATCGAGGCGCGCTTCCGGCCGATCGGCCCAGGCATTGCCGACATCCTTTCGGATGAGCAGGTGGACCTCGCGACCCAGCCCCGTGGGAAGCCGGGCGACCGGATAGCGATACCCGAGCTGCGCAAGGGCGGCATGGCGTCCGGCCAGCCGGTCGCGCGCGAGGCCGGCCATCGAGTCGACCCCCCCGAGCGTGAAGTAGGCATGGCGGGGAAGCTCGCTGCCCAGACACGTGGCGCCAAGGGCGCGGACATAGACCGCGTGACGGCCGGCGGCGCCGCAGAGGCGCAGGTCCGCATGGATCGTCTCGTAGGCCGATTCGGCGCCCAGCGCCGGGCGCGAGAGCAGGCCCTCGACTTCCAGCAGGAACCCCCGGCGCGGGAGGAAGGGGTGATCGAGGCGGTCGACGACGAGCGCCCCGGTCCAGGCGCCGATCCCGCCCCGGTACTCGGAAAGACCGGGCATGTCGGCGTCCGGAACGGCACGGATACCACCGCCCCGGTAGCCGGTGCGCAGGGTGCCGTACTCGCGCAGCATGACGCCCAGGTCCAGGCGGAAGTCGCCGGTGACGAGGTCGTAGCGGGCCGCCCGGCGCCGCCCCT
The DNA here is from genome assembly GCA_003563855.1 of PVC group bacterium. GTDB lineage: Bacteria > Verrucomicrobiota > Kiritimatiellia > PWTM01 > PWTM01 > PWTM01. Next base: position 11,686 of record PWTM01000147.1, read on the forward strand.
CGAAGACCGGCTGGGTCCAGTCGCGCCAGCCGATGCGGGGGGCCGCGAAGAAGACGCCGGAGTGGGACAGCGGCAGGAAGAGCTCCGTCTCGATCCCCTGTCCGGTCCCGGTCTCGGCGTCGATCCGCCATTCGCTGCCGCGGGGCGGGAGTTGCGTCCGCGTGTAGTTCAGCCGGAGGTGCCAGGCGGAGTCGCCGCCGAAGGCCGTCTCGGTCACGAGTCCGAGCCTCAGGTAGCCCGGGCCCCAGGACTTCTCCTCCACCATGTAGATGAGGTCGACGCCCGTCTCCTCCGGTTCCAGTCGGTAGGCCACGCGCTCGAATTCGCCGATCCCGAACACCCGTGCCGCATCCCGCTCGATCGCGTCCAGGTCCGTTCGCTGGCCCGGGTGCACGCGAAGGAGCGCCCGAACCCTGCGCTCGTCCACCCGCGTGGCGCCTTCGATCCGAACCGCGCCAACCCGGCGCGCCTCCGGTTCGCGCGCGCGGATCCGGCGCCGGTGGGCGCGGAACTCTTCCTCGGACACCGCCCAGGCGGCGAGCGCCTCCGACTGTTCCAGGGCGGCCTCGCGACCGCGGGCGATGAGCTCGGCCGCCTCGTCGAAGGCCATGCCGGACTGGTCCCGGAGGTCGGGCCGGATGGCGAGGTCGGCGCTGGCGAGCTGGGTGTCCACGGCCGGCCGGGCAGCAACCGGTACGTCCGCATCAGCAGGTCGTCCAGGGCGTCCGCCTCGCCCCGTCCGATCTCCGCGCGCACGGCCCCGACGTCGACCGCCAGCACCCGTTGAACGTCGAGGGCCCGCGCGACGTCGACCGGCAGGTTCTGCGCCAGACCGCCGTCCACCAGCAGACGGCCGTCGAGGCCGACGGGGGAGAAGAATCCGGGCACGGCCATGCTGGCCCGCATCGCATCGGACAGGCGGCCACGGCCCAGCACCACCTTCTCGCCGGTGGCGAGGTCCGTGGCCACCGCGCGGAACGGGATGCCGAGCCGATCGAAGTCCTCGACGAACGCCACCGGATGCGTCAGCCGGCGCAGCAGCGTCTCCAGGTTCTGGCCGGCCACGAGCGCGGGTGGAAGGAGGATGCGCGCCGGCGGCCGGTAGCCGATCTCCCACTGGATCGGGTAGCGGATCGCATCCCGCCGGCGGCGGAAGTCCAGCACGCGGCGCGGGGGGCGGTCGCTCAGGACGGTTCCCCAGTCCAGCCGGGTCACCACGCGCTCGAGCTCGTAGGGGCACATCCCGGCGGCATAGAGCCCGCCAACGATGGCGCCCATGCTGGTTCCCGCGATGCCGTCCACCGGCACGCGGTGTTCCTCGAGCACCTGCAGGACACCGATGTGCGCGAGGCCCAGCGCCCCCCCGCCGCTGAGCGCCAGGCCCAGGCGCGGCCGCGCGCTCTCCGGGGCCTCCGCCCGGACCGTGCCCGCCGACAGGGCGAGCGCCGTGCCCAACGATCCGAGCAGGCGCCTGCAGACACGCGCGCGAGGCCGGCGAGCGCGGGGCGGCCCGTTCAGCGGGCAAGAAGAATACGGGCACGCAGTCTCGACCTCGTGCGCGTCCTTCGTCCTTCGTCCTCGGACATCCGGGAAGGAAGCCGGCGAGGACGAAGGACGAGGACGAGCGCGCGGAGACGGGTCCGCGTCGTCTCGAATGGGTGGGCCAAGCCTTCCGTTCACCTCAGGATCTCCCGGCGAAGACCGCACACGGGCAACGGCCGTCGCCTTCTACCCGCGGACGATCATAGCCCTCGGGAGGCGACGGAGTCACGCCTTGGGGACATTGGGAAGACGCTGAAACGCTGAACTGCTAAAATGAGCCTGCAATACTCTGCTCAGGTCTGACCCCGGCCGATCTCGGCATCCCCCGCGGCTTGGTCTACGTCCCTGTCCTGCCGACCATGGGTTTCACACGCGCCAGCGTGAACCCCCCTCACGGTCAGGCGTGCCTCATGCGTACTCGTATACGGGAGTCTCGATGACTTTCGCGGGAGCCCTATTGCCCCTGATCAGGGCGTGGATGTGCTCGACCGTCTCGGGGGCGAAGTACTGTTCTCCGGTCTCCCGGCAGACGCGAGCCGGTACGTGTTCGATCAGGCAGAACCTGCCGTCCAACTCCAACGTGTACGTAACTTCTGTCTCGATCATCGTTTCTTTCATTCGCTCACCTCATCCATCTGTCTTGCGAACCCTGAAGTTAATCCAGAGACTCGGATCAGGTTCATACACGGTGACGATCTTGACCAGCGGTCGCGCTGGGTAACTGCACTGCACATGCAACGGTCGACCATCAGCCGTGAAGCCCAGGATCAGGCCGCTCGGGCCATACTTGTCCTCCGGATAGTCCTCAATGACTTCGCTTCGATTTGAGATCGCCTGTTCCAGTTCGGCCACTGTGATGCCCCGTATGATGGTCTGATCCATGGCGTGCTTAGAGAATTCGTACTGTCGCCTCGCGATCTTCCTTCGAACTTCATCAAGCAATCTCATGTAACACGGGTACGCCTAAGGCCATCCGAAGTCAATCTGTTTGCGCCCAACGTCACGGCGCACCGGCGGGAGGCCCACCTCCGGCCGACCGCACGTGTGCCGCCGCTGGTTCAGAGTCCTTCAACTCCCTGACCTTACGAAACCCCGGGACCGCCCCTCCCGGGAACGCCACGCTCCAGCGTGGCATGCTCCTGGTCCTCGATGTACTCGTTGCCCGCTCTCGCCTGCCGCGCCGAAGCGCGAAGAGCGTAGGCAGGTCGTCGGCGTCGTCGTCGACCGGGAAGAAGTCGCCGCGAAGAACTGGGTAAACTCCACCTGTCTGGCCGCTTGCGCATGCGGGTCGGGCGGCGCATGATGGCGGCGCCGGTGGGCGGGGGCTGCCGGCGCCGGGAGCGAGGGGGTATGGCGGCGGAGCCGGAAACGCGCATGTCGGAGTTCGAGGAGCCGCCGGCCGCGCTCGCGAGCCGGATGGCGGCGCAGTTCGACGTCCCGCCGCCCGTGGAGCCGTTCGACTTCCCGCAGCGCGGGAACATCAATATCCACACGTACCGCGTGGTTTCCGGTCGCGGCGAAGGGGCCCGCGAGTACCTGCTCCAGCAGATCAACCCGCGTGTCTTCCGTCGGCCGGCGCGCGTGATGGCGGCGATGACCGCCTGTATCGAGGCCCAGCGCCGGGGGCTGTCCCGGCGCGACCCCGCGCGCACGGGCCCCTGGGAGGTCATCCGGCTGATTCCCACCCGCGGCGGCGCGCCCTGGCTGGACGCGGATGACCTGGGCGGGCGCTCCGTCTGGCGGCTGATGGAGCGCATCCCGCGCGCGCAGACCTGCCGGAGTCTTGCGGAACTCCCGCCGGATGCGGATCCGCTTCGCGTGGCACGGGAGGCCGGCCGTGCGATGGCGCTCTTCGGCGACCTGGTGGCCGACCTCGATGCCTCCGCGCTGCCGACGCCGCTGCCCGGCTACCGCAACCCTGCCGTCTACTACGCGCAGCTCGACGCCGTGTTGCGCGGCGCACGTACGCCGGACGAGTGCGCGGACCTGCTGCCCTCGGAGCCGGACCTTCGGGAGAGCACGGAGCTGCACTTCCTCGTCCACGCCTCGCCGGCGGAAGCCGCGCGCCGGCGCGCGGACCCCGAGGTCGCCCGCGCGGTCGATACGGCGCTCGAACACCGGGCCTTCGCGATGACGCTGCTCGACGACCTGGCTGCCGGACGACTGCCGCGGACGGCGATCCACGGGGATCCGAAGCTCGACAATATCCTGTTCGACACCGGGACCGGTTGCGCCAAGGCGTTCGTCGATCTCGACACGGTCATGCCGCACACCTGGCTCGTGGACTGGGGCGACCTCGTCCGGTCGCTGGCGAACGTGGCCGGCGAGCGCGAGCGCGACCTCGACCGCGTGCGGGTGGACCGCGACGTGTTCGCCGCCATCGCCGCGGGATTCCTCGACACGTCGGAGACGGTCCGCGACCCCGCGGCCGAGGCGGGGCGGATGATCGACGCCATCCGCATCCAGACGCTCGAGCTCGGCGTCCGGTTCCTCGCCGACTACCTGCGCGGGGATTCCTACTGCCGGCTCAGCGCAACCGACGCCGCGGACCTGAACCGCCTCCGCGCCCTGGTCCAGTTCCGGCTCTTCGCGCGGCTGGGGGAGGAGGCCGAGGCGTTGCGGGCCGTCATTGCCGAGTACCGGGGAGGAGGCGCGCCGTGCGGGAGCTGAAAATCGGCACGGCCTGGGTGCGCGGCGTCGTGGGCGAGGCCCTGACGCCCGAGCTGGTCATCGGCTTCGCCCAGGCGTTCGGCGCCTGGGTCGAGGGCGGCCCCGTGATCCTCGGCCGCGACACGCGCCGCTCCTCGCCGATGGTCCGCTCGGCCGCGCTCTCGGGGCTGCTTGCCTCCGGCTGCGCCGTCGAGGACCTGGGCGAATGCCCGACGCCGTTGCTCGCCTTCGCCGTGCGCGAGCGGGGCGCGGCCGGCGGGCTCGCGGTCACCGGCAGCCACAACGACGCGGCGTGGAACGCGCTGAAATTCTACGGGCCGGACGGCACGCTGCTGAACGCGGTGCGCAGCGAGGAATGGCTCGACCTCTACCATGCCGCCCTCTTTCGTGCCGCCCCCGGCGGTGAGGGCCGCCTCTACGCCGCGCCGGAAGGGCTGGTCGACCGGTACGCCGAGCACCTGGCCGCCCTCGTCGATGCGGAGCGGGTCCGCGCGCGGGGGTTCCGGGTGGCCGTCGACTTCCGCCACGGACCGCTGGCCGACGTGGCCGACCGGTTCCTGCGCCGGCTCGGCGTCGCGCTTGTGCCCGTACGCGCTTCGCCGGCGCCGGGGCCCGTGCCGGGGGACGAGACGGCGGTCGAGACGGCGGTCCGGACGGAAGCCGCCGACCTCGGCGCCGTGCTGACGATGGACGGCGGCCGGCTCGCACTGGTGACCGAACGGGGCGATCGACTTTCCGAGGAGGACACGCTGCCGCTGCTCGCCGCGCAGCGGCTCGCGGCGCGGCCGGGTCCGGTCGTGACGAACCGGTCCACCTCGATCCGGGTCGACGCGGTGGCGCGGGCGCACGGCCAGCGCGTGCTGCGCACCGCGGTGGGCGAGAGCCCCATCATGGACCGGGCCTGGGCCGAGGGGGCGGCGCTGGCGGGCGAGGGATCGGGCGGCGCAGCCGCGCTGCCGGGCGTGACGACCTTCGACGGACTGCACGCGCTGAGCCTCGCGCTCGACCTGCTGGCGCGGGACGCCGTGCCGTTGAGCGAACGGGTCGGCGCGCTGCCGCGGACGCGGATGCGCAAGGACCAGGTCCGCTGCCCGCCGGCGCGCGCGTACCGCGCGATGGCGGAGGTTCGCGCCTCGCTCTCCGGCGAGTGGGAGGAGACCGGCGACGGGGTGCGGGCCGCGTGGGACGACGCGTCGTGGGTGCATGTCCGCGTCTCCAACACGGAGCCGGTCGTGCGCGTCATCGCCGAGGCGTTCGACGCCGAGCGGGCCGACCGGCTCTTCGAGGAGTGCCTGGCCCGTGTCCGCGCGGCGGCGGAAGGGAACGCGGAATGAAGGCGCCGACGCTCAAGATCGGGGTGGCCGGCGTTCGCGGCATCGCCGGCGTCTCGCTGACGCCTTCGATCGCGGCCTCGTTCGCCGCGGCCTTCGGCGTCTACGGCGGACCGCGCCGCATCGTCGTCGGCGCCGATCCGCGGCCCTCGCGCGCCATGCTCCTGCCCGCGGTGCATGCCGGCCTGCTGAGCGTAGGGTGTACGCCCGTCGACCTCGGCGTCCTGCCGATGCCGGCCCTGCACCACGGGCTCCGCACGCTCGGGGCGGGCGGCGGCATCGGCGTGACCGCCAGCCATCATCCCTGGGAATGGAACGCGCTGAAATTCATCGGGGCCGACGGCATCGTACTGCGCCCCCACCAGTTCGTAGAACTGCTCGACCTCTATCACCAGGGCGTCTACCCGCGCGTCTCGCACGAGGCTATCCCGGAGGTCGAACCCGACGACGGGGCGGAGGCGCGGCACGTCGAGGCCGTGCTCGCCGGCGTCGACCGGGAGCGGATCGCAGGAGCGCGCCTCCACGTGGCGATCGACGCGTGCAACGGCGCGGCCGCGCGCTCCGCCCCGGCGCTGCTCGCCGCGCTCGGGTGCCGCGTGACGGCGGTGCACACGGAGATCGGCACGCCCTTTCCACGCCCGCCGGAACCGGCGGTCGAGAACCTGGGCGACCTGAGCGCCGCGGTCCGCGCGGCGGGGGCGGACCTCGGTTTCGCGCTGGATGCCGACGCGGACCGGCTTGCGGTGGTCGATGCGCGGGGCGAGCCGCTGGGCGAGGAGACCACGCTGGCCCTGGTCGCGCGTCGCGTGCTGCAGCGCGACCCGGGTCCCGTCGTTGTCAGCCTCTCGACCAGCCGGATGGCGGACGACCTCGCCCGGGCCGCCGGCGTGCCGGTCTTCCGGACGCCCATCGGGGAGGCGCATGTCGTCGAGCGCATGCGCGACTGCGGGGCGGCGGTCGGCGGCGAGGGCAACGGGGGCGTGATCGTCCCGGCGATCAACCGGTGCCGCGACGGGCTCGCCGCCATGGCGCTGGTGCTCGAATCGATGGCGGTCGAGGATCGCGGCGTTGCCGCGCTCCGCGACGCGCTGCCGCGCTACGCGACGATCAAGCAGGGCATCCCGTGTCGCACGCGGGACGCGGTCGCCTTCCTGCGGCTCGTCCGGGAAATCTACGCGGACCGGGCGCCCGACACCGCCGACGGGGTCAAGGTGGAGTGGCCGGACCGCTGGCTGCACCTGCGGCTCGCCCGGACGGAGTCCGTGCTGCGGGTCACGGCCGAGGCGGCCGAGCCTGCGGCCGCGCAGGCGCTCGTCGAGGAGGCGCTCGACTACTTCCGCCCGGCCGCCGCGCCTTGAGTCGGGGCGCGGCGGTCCCACGCTTGCCTGCCGCGCGGTGCGGGGGGTACCATGGGGTTGCAGAAGCTACCCCGGAGGAGTGCCGGAGCGGTTGAACGGGCCGGTCTTGAAAACCGGATTCCGCGCAAGCGGGACGTGGGTTCGAATCCCACCTCCTCCGCCAAGCCCCAGCGGCCGCGCCTCGGGTCGCGGCCCGATGTCCTCCTCGTGCTCGTCCTGGTCCCTGTGCGGATCGTTGTCGAAATCCTTGTCGGGATCATTGTCGAAGAGCGGATGGAGTCGAAGCGGGCGGGAGGGGGACCGAAGACAACGATTTCGACAATGATCTCGACAACGATGGGGAGGGCGCCTCCTTCCTCGTCCTCGGTCTTCCCCGGGGTCTTCCCAATCGAGTACGAGGACCGCTCGCTGCGCTCGCTGAGGACGAGGACGAGATGCCCGGCCCGGTTCGCGCCTGCTTGTCGCGCGGCGCGGGCGCGGGCGTGGACAGTCCCGCGAGCCGGGGGAGAACGAGGGCGGCGTTCCGCACGCGGAAGCATATGGACAGCGAGGCCAAAACGGGCGTAGCATGTATGCAGTGATGGGGCACGACGTGCATATTTGCATTCGGAGGGAAGAGAATGAGAACGACGCTGAACCTGCCCGACAAGCTCGTACGTGACGCGATGAAAGCGTCCCATCAGAGGACCAAGACCGCCGTCATTATCACGGCTCTGCAGGAGCTCGTGCGGAAGAGCCGACTGCAGGGGATACGGGATTTCAAGGGACGGGTCGATTTGGATATAGACCTTGACGCTCTCCGGAAACGCGCATGAAGGTTCTGGTGGACAGTTCGGTGTGGGTGGCCTATCTCCGCGGAACCAGCGACCTCCCGACTGTGGACCGGCTGATTGAGGAAGGATTGGTCGTCACCAACGATCTTATCCTTGCCGAATTGCTGCCTCCACTCTTGGTGCGCGGCGAACGAAGGCTCGCAGGTCTCCTGCGCGACATCGAGTGTCTCCCACTGACGCTCGACTGGGATGACATCATCCAGATGCAGATAACGTGCCTTCGGCACGGCATCAACAAGGTGGGCGTCCCGGACCTTATCATTGCGCAACACGCTCGCCAGAACGACCTGGCACTGTTTTCGACGGACAAACACTTCGCCCTGATGAGCAAGCATGTCCCTCTGAAGCTGCATTGAGGCAGAGAGCCGTACATGTCCTTGCTCGGTACGGCGGACACGCCGCCCGAGAAGGGCAACGATCTCGACAAGGATGGCGAGCGCGTCTGCTCCTCGTCTTCGTTCTCGATCTTCCCCGTGGTCTCCCGATCGAGTACGAGGACCGCTCGCTGCGCTCGCTGAGGACGAGGACGAGGACGAGATGACTGGCGCTGTAGGGGCGGCCCCCCGTGGCCCCCCGACGGATGGCGGGGTGACCGAAGGAAGGGCAGGCACGGGGGCCTGCCCCTGCAGGGATCCGCCATAGGTGCCCTGGTCCCTGTGCGGATCGTTGTCGAAATCCTTGTCGGGATCCTTGTCGAAGAGCGGATGGAGTCGAAGCGGGCGGGGGGGGGACCGAAGACAACGATTTCGACAACGATCTCGACAACGATGGGGAGGGCGAAGACTACGATTGGGACTAGGACTGCGACTACGATGGGGAGACGGCGGCTCGCCTACTCGTCGCGCAGCGCGGGGGCGGGATCGCCGCGGAGCGCGAGGCGGACGGCGAGCGCGGTCCAGAGCAGGCTGCCGGCCAGGACGGCCGCGAGGACGGCGGCGATCGGGCCGGCGCCCGCGCCGGATTCGGGTGCGCGCAGGGCCGGGGCGGCGGCCACGAGCGCGGCCGCGCCGCCGACAAGAATGCCCGTGGCGGCGAGCAGCGCGTGCTCCGCGAAGACCTGCCGGCCGACCTGGCGGCGCGCGAAACCGACCGCGCGCAGCAGCGCGAGTTCCGCCCGCCGTTCGAGAATGTTGCGCGCGGCGACAATCCCCATGCCCGCGCTGCCGACGAGTACCCCGAGCGCGCCGAGCAGGAAGAAGATCGCCAGGTACGTGTTCTCGACGCGGTCGAACTCGGCCAGCCGCCCCCGGGTCGGAACGGCGGCCAGGCCGAGGTCCGAGAGCCGCGCCGTCAGCCGCCCGAGCAGCTCCGTCTCCCGCTCCGGCGGCGCCTCGACCAGCAGGACGCGCGTGCCGGCCAGCGACGGGAACCGCTCCTCGAGATGGCGCTCGGCGACGACGAGGTGGCCCTGCAGGATCGAGTTCGCGAGTCCGCCCACGAGCTTCACCCGGAAGGGGCGTCCGGATTCGTCCGTGAACGCGAGCGTGTCGCCCAGCGCGAGCCCCAGCCCCCAGGTGATGTCGGCCTGGTCGGCGACCGCCGGCACGGTGTCCGGGCCCAGGTCGAGATCGAGCAGCCGCCAGGGGTGCGCCGGGTCGGCGCCCTCGATGCGCCGCGCGAAGGTGAACGCGCCGCGCGCATCGAAGACCGCGGGATCTATGCCCAGCAGGTGCGGCGCGGCGACCCGGTGCAGGTTCAGGCAGCTCGCGTCATCGCCCTCGCGCAGCCGGAGCTGGTCGAACCGGACGCCGTCCAGCTCTTCGGCCGGCAACCCGAAGCGCGCGCGGCCGCGTTCGGTGTTCAGGTCGTCGAGCAGGGGCAGCGTGGTCTGGGCCCAGAGCAGATAGCCGCCGGTTCCGGAGGCGGGATCGGCCGGGTCGCGCACCGGTCCGCGCCGGTTCGCGCCGACGGCGACGGTCAGGAATACGCCGAGGGCGAGCAGCGCGACGCAGGCCAGGCTTCGGCCGGGGCGCCGCCCCATGCCGCGCAGCGCCAGCACGAGCGGACGGGGCGGCCCGGACGCGGCGTGCGCACCGGCGAGCCGCAGGGCGCCGGCCGCGAGGGTGAGCAGGCCGGCCAGCAGCAGACCGCCGGCGCCGAAGAACACGCCCGCGGCGGCACGGTCACGTCCGGCGCCTGCCGCCGCGATTCCCGCCGCGGCCAGCAGGACGGCTGCCAGGCCGGCCGCGAGCAACCGGCCGGCGTGGCCCTTCGCGGACGCCGTCGGCTCGCGCTGCTGAAGGCCGCGAATCGTCCGGCGCATCTGTCCGCGCAGAACCCCTGCGGTCGCGGCCGCCGCGGCCGCCGCGGTCGCGGCGATGCCGGCCAGGACGGAGGCCGGCCGGATGCGCGCTTCGAAGGCGACCGCGCCGACCGCCCCGCGCCAGACGGTCTCCAGCGCGCGCAGTACGAGCGCGTTGTAGCCGGCCGCGAAGACCGCGCCGAGCCCGGCGCCGAGGCCGATCAGGGCGAGCGCTTCCGCGGTCCGGAGCCGCGCGATCGAGCGCGGCGGAAAGCCCAGCGCCCGGAGCGTGCCGCTTTCCGGGGCCCGCTGCTCCAGTCCGAAGGCGAAGAGCAGCGCCGTCAGCAGGACCGCGGCGGCGATCAGGAAGAAACTCAGGCCGATGAAGAGCTGACCGAAATCGACGGCCTCCCGGCTGGCCGCCAGTCCCTCCTCGCGCACGGCATGGACGGCGACGCCGAGGTCGCCCGCCCGGAGGTGCCGGCCGAGTTCCTCCCGGATCGCCCCGGTATTCCCGGCCGAGGGGGGGAACCGAAGCGCGGTCGCGCGCCCGAAGCGGTTGGCCCAGAGCCGTTCCGCCGCCGCGCCCGTCAGGTACAGCTTCGGGGTCGGCCCGTAATCGTCCCAGTACACCTCGTCACGGGTCCGGATGCGGTCGAGGTCGATGGGGATGCCCGGGTCCCAGTCGCGGCAGTGATCGGCGTCGGAGAGGCCGGGGATGTGCGGCGTGAGTTCGCGGTCTTCGGGTTCGATGGGAACGATGCCGGCCACCGTGAACGCGGCGGAGCGTTCCTCGAGCCGGCGCCCGGCATCCACGGCGTAGTAGTGAAGGGTCACGACCGCGCCCGGCTCGATGCCCAGGTCTCCGGCCAGCCAGTCGTTGACCAGGACCTCATCGTCGGCCAGCGAATCCGGCACGCGCGGCGGCCCCGGCGCGGAGGCGAAGGAGTAGGGGGTCGCCCGGTCGTCGGCCTCGATGCGGTTGACCAGGTAGGTCAGGACGGGCCGGACCTCCCGCGTGACGGCGCGCGCGGCGGTCTCGACGGACGGATCGAGGAAGACCCGGTCCGACTGGAGCTCGACCGTGCCATCCGGCAGCGCGTGCAGCCGCAGACCGCTGTCGGCCGGGGTCCAGGCCGAGGCGAGCCGTGTCCGGACCCGCCCGGCATCGAGCGCGCCGTCGGGGTCGCCGACGAGGATCGTGTTGGCGCGGCCGTCCACGCCGAGCTGCCCGGCGAGCCAGGGGCGCGGCAGGAACACGGTGGGCGGCGGGGCCTGCGTCGCGCGCAGCGTGAAGTGGCCGAACGCTCCGGCATCGAGCACGCGGGCGACGTGGAGGCGGCGCGCCCACTCGTCGCCGTCGCGCGAGGCGAGGGCGAGGTCGGACGGGAGCGCGCCCGGTTTGCGCAGGCGCAGGACGAAGGCATCGCCCTCCGCGAGGTCGAGCCGGTCGGCGAATGCGCGGTTGACGAACACGGCCCCGGGGGCGAGGTCGCCGGGCGCGCCGGGACTTGGCGCCAGGTTCCAGAAGGCCTCGTCGACGCCGACGACCTGCGCGTCGTTGACCCGGCGGTCGCCTTCCGGCGCGAGGGCGACGCCGCCGAGGATGAGGACGGCGGCCGTCGGCGTTTCGCCACGGGGGTCGAGCCGCGCGGCGAGGTCGGAACCGAACAGGCGCTCGGGCGAAGTCGCGGCGAACGCGGCGCTGCCGAGGCGCGCGTGGGTCAACCGTTCGAGCGTGTGCCGGACGGAGTCCCCGACCATCAGCGCCCCGGCCAGCACGGCGGCGCCGAGCGCCGTCCCGAGCACGACGCCCGCGTGCGTGCGGCGGTGGAAGACGAGACTGCGAAGCACGTAGCGGAAGCGCGTCACGCGGCGGGCGCGTGAAAGCGCGGCGTCCGCGTGTTCCGCGCGCGCCCGATGCGTCGGTTCCCGGTCTGCATCGTCCGGCATGCCGTGGCTCCGTCCCTGCCACAGTGTACGCGGACACCCCGCCGGCCGCCAACCGGCGTCCGATGGGCGGATCGATTCGGCCCTTACCGCCCGTTCCGCGCAGCGCGCTGGAGTGGGCCGCTTCGCAGGAGGAAAGAGCTGGAACGCTTAGGAGAGAGTCCTCCGAAGACAACGCGATTGCGCCCGGCGGGGTGCGGGCGTAGGCTGTCGCCGTATTTCCTTGGGATGGTGTTTGCGAAAGGGGCTGGAGAGGGAGAACGCCGATGGATCGTCGTCAACTGGTCAAGGATGCGATTGCGCACAAGGCGACCCCGCGGGCGCCGTACTGCATCGAGTTCACGCGGAAGGCGCGGGAGACGTTCGAGCGAGAGACGGGCTGCCGGAGCGCCGATGCGTTCCTGGATAACGACATCGTGCAGGTGCGGCCGCCCTGGTGGCGCTGGAACGGGCTGGGCCCGGAGTGGCGGGAGGCCGAGCCGCCGGCCGCGCCGCCGGGCGTCCGCGGCAGCGGCAGCTACGAGGCGTTCCGCGACCAGCTCAAGCTGCTGCGCGACCACAGCGACAAGTACATCCTCGTGGTGATCTACGGGTCGCACTTCGAAAAGGCCAACGCGGCGCGGGGCATCGAGAACTTCCTCGCGGACATGGGCGGCGATCCCGCCTTCGCGCAGAAGCTGCTCGACCGGATCATCGAGCGCAACATGGTCATGCTCGAGAACGTCCTCGGCTTCCCCGAGATCGACGGGGTCCTGCTCGGGAGCGACTGGGGGACGCAGCTCGATCTGATCATGTCGCCGTCGACCTGGGAGGCGATGATCCGGCCGGGCGAGCAGCGGGAATACGACCTGGTGCACGGCTACGGCAAGGATGTCTGGGTGCATTCCTGCGGCTGCATCGTCAAGGCGCTCCCGGCGCTGGTCGAGATGGGACTCGACGTGCTCAACCCGGTCCAGCCGGAGTGCATGGACCTGGCGATGCTCAAGCGGGAGTTCGGCGACCGGCTGGCCTTCTGGGGCGGGATCAGCACGCAGGAGAGCCTGCCCTACGGGACGCCGGAGGAGGTCCGCGCCGAGGCCCGGCGCGTGCGCGACCTGATGTCGGAGAACGGCGGCTACATTCTCTCGCCGTCACAGAATCTCCAGGACGACGTGCCGGTGGAGAACATCCTGGCGCTGATCGACGTCGCGAAGAACGGGTAGCGGGCCGCATGAACGAGCCGGGTCCGCGCTTCTGGGAGATCTTCTTCGAGCTCTACGACGCGTTGCCCCGGCAGGGGCCCGGCAACCGGGCCTGCGCGGCCAGGGCGCTCGCGCTCTGCCGCGATCTGCCGCCGTCCCCCGCAGTTATCGACCTCGGGTGCGGGGCGGGCGGACAGACGATCACCCTCGCGGAACTGGTCCCGACGGGATCCATCGAGGCCGTCGACAACCACGCGCCGGGCATCGAGCGGCTGCGGGCGACGATCGCGGAGCGCGGGCTGGCGTCGCGGGTCCGCGCCGGCGTCGGGGACATGGCGGATCCGCCGCTGCCGCGCGGGCGCTTCGACCTTGCCTGGTCCGAGGGCGCGCTCTACAGCATCGGGCTTCGGAAGGCGCTTCGGGTCTGTCACGACCTGCTGCGCCCGGGCGGGTACCTTGCCTTCACGGATGCGATCTGGCGCCGGGAGGATCCGCCGCCCGAGGTTAAGGCCGGCTTCGACCTGGACTATCCGACGATGGGGCGCCTGGAAGACGATCTCGCGGCGATCCGGGCGTGCGGATTCGAGCCGGTGGGCCACTTCACGCTGCCGGACGAGGCCTGGTGGGACGACTTCTACACGCCGATGGAGCGGCGGATCGGGGAATTGCGCGGGAAGTACGCGGGGGACGACGAAGCCGCGGCCATCCTCGACCGGCTTGCCCGCGAGCCCGAGCTGCACCGCCGCCATTCCGCGTTCTACGCCTACGCGTTCTTCGTGGCGCGGAAGGCGCACGGGCGAGGCGGTGAGCGGCCGTCGAAGTAGCGGTATCGTGCCCCGGCCTGTTCCGGGACGCCGGACGCCGGACTCCGTGCGAGCGTGTGGAGCGACGGCTGCGGCGCGGAACCGGCACGGGCGAAAGCCGTTCCCTGTTCCGCCGCGTCGCGATGCGTCACCGTCCGGATCGTTGTCGAAATCCTTGTCGAGATCCTTGTCGAAGAGCGGATGGAGTCGAAGCGGGCGCGAGGAGGACCGAAGACAACGA
>PWTM01000061.1 GCA_003563855.1 PVC group bacterium
CCCCCCCCCCGTCCGAGTGGCGGAGGAGAAAGGGTCGAGCCCACCTTTCAGCCTTTCAGCGTTTCAGCTTTTCAGCGTTTTCCCAAGGCCATCTCTTCGCGTAGAATCCCGACCGTGATGAACGGGGACGCCAAGGGGGCAGAGAAATGGGATCTCGTGATCCGGCCGCGCAGCGGGTTGCTCGAGCTTCACCTCGGCGATCTCTGGCGTTACCGCGACCTGGTCGCCATGCTCGTCCGGCGCGACTTCGTCGCCCAGTTCAAGCAGACCGTCCTCGGCCCCGCCTGGTTCGTCATCCAGCCGCTGCTGACCACCCTCGTCTTCGTCGTGGTCTTCGGCAATATCGCCCAGCTCTCGACCGACGGGCTGCCGCGGATGCTCTTCTACCTGAGCGGCAACGTCGTCTGGATGTACTTCGCCGCCGTCCTCTCCTCCGCCGCCAACACCTTCGTCGGCAACGCGCACCTCTTCGGCAAGGTCTACTTCCCCCGGCTCGCGGTTCCGCTCGCCGTGGCGATCTCGACCCTCATCCGCTTCGGCCTCCAGTTCCTCTTCTTCCTCGCCTTCTGGGTCTTCTTCGCCCTGCGCGGGGCCGACATCCGGATGACCCCCGCCGCCTTGCTCTTCCCCCTGCTGGTCCTGGTCATGGCCGCCCTCTCGCTCGGGCTCGGGATCGTCTTCAGCTCGCTGACCACGAAATACCGGGACCTGCGGTTCCTGCTCGAGTTCGGGGTCCGGCTGCTGATGTACGCGACCCCGGTCATCTTCCCGCTCTCGAGCATCACGGGCGGCCGGTGGCGGCTGGTGCTGCTGGCCAACCCGATGACCCCGGTCATCGAGGCCTTCCGCCTCGGCTTTCTGGGCCAGGGCATGCTGCACTGGGGCTGGCTCGCCTACAGCGCCGCCTTCGCCCTCGTCGCCCTGCTGGCCGGAGTAGTCATCTTCAACCGCGTCGAACGGACGTTCATGGATACAGTCTGAACCACAGAATACGCGAAAGGCTTGGAACGGGGAGGGGTGCGATTTGGACCACAGAATACGCAGAATACGCAGAAAGGGGAGGGGATGGGGCGTGGAGGGGACCTCGCTCCGCGATCCCGTTTCTGTGTCTTCTGTGTATTCTGTGGTTAGGAGATCCGGGGAGACGGAGGGGATGGACCATAGAATACACAGAATACGCAGAAAGGGGACGGGGCGGGGTGGGGAGCGGGGCTCTCCAGGCGCTCCGAATTCTGTGTCTTCTGTGTATTCTGTGGTTTGACCGTCCGAAAGAACAGGAGGATGAGCCGTGGAAGACGAAGGAGGGGATGACATGGACCGAGAGTTTCTATATCGGGAGGAGGGATACAGCATCCTGGGCGCCTGCTTCGAGGTGTACAAGGAGAAGGGTTGCGGTTTCGCGGAGGGGGTCTACCAGGAGTGCCTCGAAATCGAGTTCGGTCTGCAGGGCATACCCTTCGCCAGCCAACTCCCGGTGGCCTTGACCTACAAGCAGCGTCCCTTGAGCCAGACGTACATTCCCGACTTCATCTGCTTCGATGAGATCATCCTGGAACTCAAGGCCGTATCGGGGCTGACCAATGAACACCGGGCGCAGGTTCTGAACTACCTGAAGGCGACCGGCTTCAAGGTTGGGTACCTAGTGAACTTCGCCCACTACCCGAAGATCGAGCACGAACGCCTGATACTCCATGACCGACACACGCCACAATAGCGGTTCTGAGTGTTCTGTGTATTCTGTGGTCAACAAGTCAGGGAAGACGGAAGGGATGGACCACAGAATACGCAGAATACGCAGAAAGGGGAGGGGACGGGGCGTGGAGGGGACCTCGCTTCCCGATCCCGTTTCTGTGTCTTCTGTGTATTCTGTGGTTAAGAAGGCCGGAGAGATGGAAGGGATGGACCACAGAATACGCAGAATACGCAGAAAGGGGAGGGGACGGGGCGTGGAGGGGACCTCGCTTCCCCCTCCCATTTCTGTGTCTTCTGTGTATTCTGTGGTTATCGCCCCATGAACCCCGTCGTCATCCAGGTCGAAGGCCTGTCGAAGCAGTATCGCCTTGGAGAGGTTTCGACCGGGTCGTTGCACCACGACCTGAACCGCTGGTGGCACCGCATTCGCGGCAAGGAAGACCCGTATCTCAAGGTCACCCAGGCCAACGTCCGGGAGTCCACCGCCGCAACCCCCCCCGGCGCCGGTGCAGCCCAAGCCAAAGACAAGCCCGGGACCAAAGGTCTTTCAGCATTTCAGCATTTCAGCGTTTCAGCATTTTCCCCTGAATACGTGTGGGCGCTGAAGGATGTCAGTTTCGAGGTTCGCCAGGGCGAGGTGCTCGGGATCATCGGGCGCAACGGGGCGGGGAAGTCGACCCTGCTCAAAATCCTGAGCCGGATCACCGCGCCGACTTCCGGCGAGGTGCGAATTCGGGGCCGGATCGGCGCCCTGCTCGAGATCGGCACCGGCTTCCACCAGGACCTGACCGGCCGCGAGAATATCTATCTCAACGGCTCAATCCTGGGCATGACCAAGGCCGAGATCGCCGCCAAGCTCGACGAGATCGTCGACTTCTCCGGCTGCGCCCGCTACATCGACACCCCGGTGAAGCGCTACTCGAGCGGCATGATGGTCCGCCTCGGCTTCGCCGTCGCCGCGCACCTCGAGCCGGAAATCCTCGTCGTGGACGAGGTCCTCGCCGTCGGCGACTCCGAGTTCCAGCGCAAGTGCCTCGGCAAGATGCAGGAGGTCGCCGGCCACGGCCGGACGGTGCTGTTCGTCAGTCACAACCTGGGGAGTATTCAGACCCTCTGCCAGACGGCGGTCTGGATGGACGCCGGGCGGGTGAGGGGCGAGAAGGACCAGGCGGCACAGGTGGTGGCCGCGTACGAGCAGACGGGGTTCTCCGGGCAGGAGACCGGGATGATCCGACCGGATCAGCACCGGGTTCGGTCGCCGTTTCAGCTCTCGCGCGTCGAGATCGTCAGGGGGGACGGTCGCGTCTCGTCCCGCCTCCGGTTCGGGGAACCGGTCCGCATCCGGTTGTCCGTCGCCTGCTGGGCGACGATGGACGCGGTGTCGGTCGGGATCGGGATCCGCAGCCACGGGGTTCGCGTGGCGACCCTGTTCTCGGAGCCGGACCGGTACCGGGACGGCGAGGGGGTCCATGTGCTCGAGTGCACGATTCCGGGCGGCGCCCTTCTTCCGGGCCTCTTCGAAGTGGACGTCGGCGCCTCGCGCGCGCCGGGCAATATCGGCCTCGACTACGTTCCGGTCGCGGCAGGGTTCGCCGTTTCGGATGTGGGCGCGACGCCCGAGTGGGTGCACGATCGACGGGAGACGGGCATCTTCCGCATTCGGGCGGAGTGGGTACGCGGCCGCGCGTGCGAAGGCGAGGGGGCCGTGGCCGATGCGCGACGGCCGACGGCGCCGTCGCCGTGAAGCGGAAGCGGGCGCGTGCATCGACGCGGAGGGGAGACGCGCTATGCTGGCCGGTGTCGTCACTACGGTAGGCCCGCCCACGGCAGCGATGCGCCGCGTACAGCAGGCGGTCTCATCGTGCGGCGGCGTCCTCGTCGTGGCGGGCGACCGTAAGGGGCCGGAGAAGTTCGATCTCCCCGACGCCGTCTTCCTCGGGCTGCGCGACCAGCTCGAAGGCCCTTTCGAATTGGCGCGCCGGCTGCCGACGGACCATTACGCCCGTAAGAACATCGGCTACCTGGAAGCCGTCCGCCGGGGCGCGACCTTCCTCTACGAGACCGACGACGACAACGCCCCCCTCGATGCATGGGCCCCCCGCTCGGAAGAGGTTTCCGGTGCTCGTACGATTCCGCCCCCTTCAGCATTTCAGCATTTCAGCGTTTCAGCTTTTTCCCAAAAGTGGGTCAACGTCTACCGCTGCTTCACCGACGACCCGCACATCTGGCCGCGCGGCTTTCCTCTGGAGCAGATCCGTGCCTCCGCTTCCGCATTCCCCGCGCCCCGGCCTCGTGGTGCCCCCGATTCACATGCCTCGCTGCCGAACCAGGCCTCCCCCCAGGCCTCGCTTCTGTGTCCATCTGCGTATTCTGTGGTTCCCATCTGTTCTCCGATCCAGCAGGGCCTCGTCAACGGTTCCCCCGATGTCGACGCGGTCTGGCGCCTGACCCAGGATCGCCCGTTCACGTTCGATCACCGCCCGCCGGTCTGGCTCGCGCCGGGCCAGTGGTGCCCCTTCAACACGCAGAGCACCTGGTGGTGGCCGGCCGCCTTCCCGCTGCTCTATGTCCCCAGCCATTGCTCGTTCCGGATGTGCGACATCTGGAAGAGCTTCGTCGCGCAGCGCTGCCTCTGGGCGATGGGGCTCGGGGTCGTCTTTCACCCGCCGGAGGGCGTCCAGGACCGGAATCCGCACGATGTCCTGAAGGACTTCGAGGCCGAAGTGCCCGGCTATCTCTGGAACGCGCGCATCGCGCGCCTGCTGGGCGCGCTGGAACTCGATGCCGCGCCGGAGGCCGTCGGGGAGAACCTGCGCGTCTGCTACCGTGCGCTGGTCGGCGAAGGGATCCTCCCCACGGACGAGCTCCCACTCCTGGACGCCTGGCTCTCGGACCTTGCGGCGATCAAGGAGAACCGGGGATGACGGCGAGGGCCGAGCTCACGCCGCTGCCGGAGCGTCCGCTCGTCTCGATCGTCGTGCCCAGTTTCAACCAGGGGGCGTTCATCCGGCAGACGATCGCCTCCTGCCTCGAACAGGATTACCGGCCGATCGAGATCGTCGTCATGGACGGCGGCTCGACCGATGGAACGGTGGCCGTGCTGGAATCCTTCGGCGCCGCGCCGGAGCTGCGCTGGGTTTCCGAACCGGACGGAGGCGTCCAGGACGCGGTGAACCGGGGCGTGGGGCTTGCGAAGGGCGACCTCTGCGCCATCCAGAGTTCCGACGACTTCTATCTCCCCGGGGTGCTGAGCGCGGCGGTTGAGGCGTTTCGCCGTCATCCCGATGCGGCGCTGATCTACGCGGACACCGTCAAGGTGGATGCCGGCGGGAGGGAATTGTCCCGCTTCGTAACCGGGCCCTACGCCTTCACCCATTTTTTGTGCAAGCGAACCGTGATCCTCCAGCCCGCGGCCTTCTTTCGCAGGGAGGCCTTCCTCGCGGTAGGGGGATGGTCCCGGGACTTCTTCAATGCCGATACGGAGTGCTGGCTGCGCATGCTGCTGCGCTATCGCGCCGTGAAGATCGATGCCTTCTGGGCCGGCCGGCGCATGCACCCGGGACAACGCGACGAACAGCGGGCCCGTATCATCCGGGATCACGAACGCATGACCCGGAGCCATCCCCGGATACGGACCGGCCCCAGGCGCTGGCGCCTGGCGGCCCGCTGCGGGAACATCCGGCATGCGCTGCGATACGGCGGCATCGTGGAGCCGCGTGCGCGCCGAAAGGCGCTCTGGAAGGCGGCGCTGCTCTGGCCGCCCGTCTTGCTGGATGCGGAGGTGGCCGGCCTCCTCCTGCCCTTCTACCATGCCATCCGGCGGCGATGCCGAGGGTGCCGGGAGCGACCGTGAATCCGCGGGCTTCCGTCATCATCCCCTGTCGGAACGATGCGCCGCATCTGCCGCTCGTGCTGTCGGCCCTCGACGCGCAGACGACGCCCCGGGACCACTACGAGGTCATCGTCGTCGACAACGGTTCGCGCGATGCCAGTCACGCGATTGCTCGCGGCTGGCCCGGTGTGATCGCGCTCGTCGAACCGACCCCCTCCGCCTATGTCGCGCGCAACCGGGGCATCGACAAGGCGCAGGGGGAGTACCTGCTGTTCCTGGATGCCGATACCGTCCCCTGCAGGGACTGGCTCGCAGCCATGCTGCGCGCGGCGCAGGGGAGCGACCTCGGGCTCGTGGGCGGACGGATCGAGAGCCGGGTGCTGCGGCCCAGTCTGGGGAGCCGTCTGCTGGCGTGGTCGAGGAGCGCGGAGCGGCGCAGGGCGTTCGTGGTCGAGCACGGTCGCCTTTCGGGCGGGAACATGCTGGTGGCCCGGTCACTCTTTCGAACGTTCGGGCCGTTCGAACCCGGGGTCTCCGGGGGCGACGGGGAGTTTTCGGAGCGTGCCAACCCGGAGCGGAAACCCGTGCCCTACGCGGCGGACGCCGTGGTGGAACACCGGTGCGACCTTTCCACCCTGGACTACCTGCGCCGCGCCTATCGCATCGCGCGCGGGCAGGTTTTGCGTGCGCCGGATCGGTACCGGGCGCCGCCACGCACGCCCTGGCGACCTGGATTCCGGCGGGTCGGGGCGGTGGCCGCGGCCTTATCGCAGGCCGATGGGCTGCCGATTCGCAGGCTGGGCCGCGTCAGTCTCTGGGCGGTGCTCTGGCTGGAGAACTGGTTCCACTGCGCGGGCGTTCGAGCGGGACGGCGCGGCATTCGCCGGCGAGAGCGGAAGGAGCGGCCATGCGGCACGAGACCGTAACGGTCATCATCCCGGTGCGCAACCGCCCCGAACTCCTGGTCGACGCCGTGAACAGCGTACGGGCACAGTCGTACCCGGCCATCGAGATCATCCTGGTCGATGACGGTTCGACGGACGAAACGCCGGCCGTGATCGCGCGACTGGAGCGGATGCATCCGCGCGTCGTCCGGGCCGCCCGGGGTCCGGGCAGGGGCCCGGGCCCCGCGCGCGAGGTGGGACGGCGGATGGCCAGGGGCGCGTTCCTTCAGTACCTGGATAGCGACGATCGGCTGCTACCCGGAAAGTTTGCGGCCCAGGTTCGCGCCCTGCGTGAGCATCCGGAGGCCGATATCGCGTACGGCATCTCGCGCCTGGTCGACGCCGAGGGGCGGGTCCTAAAAGAGCCCTTCAAATGGACGGGCAGGCGAAAGGCGTACCTGTTTCCCGATCTGCTGGTGGACCGCTGGTGGTGTACACACACGCCGCTCTATCGCCGGTCCCTTTGCGATCGCATGGGGCCCTGGTCGGACCTTCGGTATTCGCAGGACTGGGCGTACGATGCGCGAGCGGGCGCGCTGTGCGCGCGGCTGGCCTTCGTTCCCGAGGCGGTCAGCGAGCATCGGCAGCATGCGGGGGCGCGGCAGACCGGAGGCGCGCAATGGCTGGAAGCACGGGACCAGGTTCGGTTCTTCGGGGCGCTGTTCGGCGGCGCGCGCAAGGCGGGGGTGGCGCGCGAGGCGGCAGAAATGCAGCATTTCTCGCGGTGGGTCTTCGCGGCCTCACGCGCCGCGGCTCGAGCCGGCGACTCGGATGCGGCCCGGGCCCTGTACGCCATTGCGCGCATGGCCGCTCGCGGAGCGGCCGTGGACCTGGCGGCCTACCGTCGGCTTGCGGCCGTCGCCGGGTGGCCGCGGGCGGCCCGCTGGCTCGAGCGCTTCCGGGGCGTCAGGGCCCCGGGCCGAGGCACCCTGCGCCAGTCCTGGATGGAGCCCCGGGAATGAAGCGGCCTGCGATTTCCGTCGTCATGGGCGTCCGCAACGGCGCCGCCTGGCTTGCCGAAACGCTCGACAGCGTCCTCGCGCAGACGGAGCGCGACTTCGAGTTCATCGTGGTCAACGACGGTTCGACCGATCCGCGGGTCGGAGAGATGCTTGCCGGCTATGCGAAGCGGGACCCCCGATTCCGGGTGATGGAGAAGGTGAACGAGGGGCTCACTCGCGCGCTGATCGACGGTTGCGCGGCCGCGCGGGCGTCGCTCGTCGCGCGGATTGATGTCGGCGACGCGATGCGGCCCGAGCGCCTGGCACGGCAGCGCGCCGTGCTGGACGGTCATGCCGGAGTCGCGTTCGTCTCCTGCTGGACCGAGTTTTGCGGACCGGCCTGGGAACCGTTGTTCGTCGTCGAGGGAGCGCCTGCGCCGGAGACGGGGATGGATGTGCTGCCGGCGGCCCCGGACGCCGATCTGCGTGCCGGGCCGACGCATCACGGTTCGGTCATGTTCCGCCGTTCAGCCTACGAGGCGGCCGGGGGCTACCGCGCGGCCTTCTACTTCGGCCAGGACTGGGACTTGTGGTACCGTCTGGCCGAGCAGGGAGCGTTTGCCATGGTGCCGGAGGTGCTCTATCGCGGACGCGTCCTGGCCGTCGGCGTAAGCGTTGGCCATCGGCGGCGGCAGGAGGCGCTGGGCCGCTGCTCGCGCGAGGCGATGCGCCTGCGCCGCTGCGGCCGCGACGAGTCGCCCGCGCTGGCGCGAGCGGCCCGGGTCCGCCCTCGCGCCGTGCGCTCCGGTGGCACGCGCGCCACGGAGGCGGGGGCCTGCCACTTCGTCGGCGAAGCCCTGCGCCGCCGCGGCGATCCCCGGGCACTCGACTACCTGCGCCGTGCCTGGCGCCTGCGGCCCTGGCATCCGGGCGCCTGCACGCGCTACCTCCAGGCGCGGTGGGGAGCGAAACGGTCGTGAGCGGTGGGCCGACCTGCGGGATCGTGTACATCGCCTTCGGCGAGACGTACCGGGCCGAGGCGTCCCGCTCGATCGCCTCCGTGCGCCGACATTCGCCCGGGTTGCCGGCGGCGGTGATCGGGGACGTCGCCTTCGAGGGTGAGCCCCAGCCCGATTTCTTTGTGCAACGCCCGCTGAATCTGACCTACGGTTCCAAGATGGAGTACCTGTTTGAAGGCACTCCGTTTGACCGGACCCTCTTCCTCGATACCGACACGGTCCTGGCGCGGGATGTGACGCCGATCTTCGACCTGCTGGACGGCTACGAGTTCGGGTTGCGGTTCTCCGGGCCGGAATGCGATGAGGGCCTTGCGCCGCGCTTTCACCCGTATGCGCACTCGGCGGCGCTGTTGTTTTCCCGAACACCCGGCGCGCGGGAGATCTTCGCGGAATGGAAACGGAGCTACGACGAGGCCCTGGCCATCTACCGGGGGGGCTCGCCTCATGGCCCGTCGGGGGATCGGTTATTGGCGCCGGTCATCGCGAAATCGGCCGCACGGGTCGTTTCCCTCCCGAGCCATGTTTTGTGGAATGCGGTCGAGCCGGAGGTTCTGTTCTCGCCGCCCGTCATCTGCCACGGCCGCTTGCCCCGGAGCGAACAGCACGCGGCCGTGCTGGACGCGGTATGGCGAGGCCGCAAGGCGTGTGAACCGCTTCAACGGGTCTGGCTCCCGAACATTCGCGGGCTGCTGCCCAGCGGGCTGCGCAGGTCGGATCCGTTCCTCGCCGTATCCCTGGTGCTTCAGCGGATGGTCAATGCCTGGCGGGTCCGGAAGCGGGGAGCGCGATGAGAATCCTTCTCGCCGCCGACGTTCCACCCGACCCTGATTCCGGGGCCGCCGGCACGGAATACCAGACGATGCTCGCCCTTCGCGAACTGGGACACGACGTGGACGCCATCTGGCGGGACGATCTCCGGCACCGCATCCGGCACGGCAACCTGCACTACCTGCTGGAGCTGCCATGGGCCCTCCGTGACGCCATTGCCACGCGGTGCCGCGGTTCGGCCTATGATGTCGTCCACGTAAACCAGCCCTATGCGTGGCGGGCCGCACGAGATCATCGGCGCCGGAATCGGCCCGGCGTCTTCGTCAACCGCAGCCACGGTTGGGAGCCGCGGATCGCCGACGCCCTGCGACCATGGCGGCGTCGCTACGGGATTCCCGAGTGGCGGTTCCCGCGCGGCCTGGTCGGGCGGCCCGTGCAATGGGGGCTCGGGCGCTATCCGCGATGGTGCGCGGAGGCCTCAAACGGGATCGTCGTCAGCTGCAGCGAGGACCGCGACTACGTCCGGTCGCGCTACGGCCTGCCCGCCGATCGGGTCGCCTGCATCCCACAGGCGCCGGCCGGCGCCTTTGTGGAGACATCGGCGGCGGCGATGACCGAGGCGCGGCGAAGACGGGTGCTCTACGCAGGGCAGGCCGCGTTCGTCAAGGCGCCCATGGTTCTGGCCGAGATATTCTCCCTTCTCGCGGAGCGACACGCCGATCTCTCGTTCACCTGGTGCTGTCCGGAGGCCGACCACGCCACCTGCCGCGCGATGTTGCGGTCCGAGGCCGGCGCGCGCACGACCTTCGTCGGCTGGATGCCGCAAGCGGAATTGGTGAGACTCTACGATGCGCACGGCGTCTTCGTCTTCCCTTCGTTCACCGAGGGCTTCGGCAAGGTGTTCCTTGAGGCGATGGCGCGCGGGCTCTGTGTCGTCGCCTCGAATACCGCGGGCATGCGCGATGTGATCCGGTCTGGCGTCACCGGAATCCTGATCGAACCGGGGGATGTCGAGGGCTTCCGGTACGGTGTCGCGTCGGTGATCGACGGGAGGCAAGCGGCGGCCATGTCCGCGGCGGCGGCCGCCGAAGCCCGGCGGTACAGTTGGCGGCGAGTCGCCGAGGAGACGGTTTCGTTCTACCGGCAACTCCTGGAACGGAAGGGGAGCGCGGAAGGGCCATGAGCGGGGATCCCCTGTTGCTCTCGGTCGTTATCCCGTCCTATGGCCGGGAGCGGGTGCTGGCGGACACGCTTCGCGCCGTCCTTGCGCTGCCTCGCGGGGCGGACGAGGTGCTGGTCATCGACCAGACGGAGACACACGACGCGAAGACGGAGTCGTTCCTGTCCGAGACGGAACACACCGGTGCGATCCGCTGGATTCGCCATCGTCCGGCGGGGATCGTCGGCGCCATGAACCGTGGCCTTGCGGAGGCGCGCGGGGACATCGTGCTCTTCCTCGACGACGACATCGTTCCATCCCCGAGCCTGGTCGAAGCCCACCGCCGCGTTTACGCGGAACACCCCGAGGCCTGGGCGGTGGCCGGCAGAGTCTTGCAGCCGGAAGACCTTGGGGAAAATGCTGAAACGCTGAAAGCTGAAACGCTGAAATGGGGAGCGGAAGGCGGTCGGGGGGCCAATGCTGAAACGCTGAAAGGGGAACAGGAAGGCCGTACTCAAGGGGAAGGCGACCAAAGACCGAAGGAGGGAGCGTCCGGGCAGGGGTCTGCGGGGGAACCACAGAATACGCAGAATGACGCAGAAAGAAGAAAGGCTTCCGCAGGCCCGGCGGAGGAGCCTTGCCGACCCAGTGAAAACGGGACGAGCGGACGCTCTTTCAGCATTTCAGCATTTCAGCGTTTCAGCGTTTCGCCTGGAAGGCGTTTCAGCGTTTCCCTCCGAAGCGATCTCGATTTCCGGTTTAGTGGAACGGCGTCGGCCTGGGTGGAGAACGTCATGGCCGGGAACCTGTCCGTCCGGCGCGACCGTGCCCTGGCCATCGGCGGGTTCGACCCGGATTTCGTCCCGCCGGTTTCGTTTCGTTTCGAGACCGCGTTCGCGAAGCGGCTGGTCGCGGCCGGCGGCCGCATCCGGTTCGAGCCCGCGGCGGAGGTCCGGCACCTGCGTGCGACACGCGGCGGGACGCGGATCCACGGCAACCACCTCGCCAGCGCTTCGCCGTTGCACGGGGTGGGGGACTACGTTTACGCGCTCAAGCACGGGCGTGGGCTGGAGCGCCTCGGCTATATCGCACGCCGCCCCTTCCGCGAAGTCCGGACGCGGTTCCATCTCCGCCATCCCTGGTTCATCCCCGTCAAGTTCGTGGGCGAACTGCGCGCCCTGTTCATGGCCCTGCGCCTGGCGAGGGGAGCGCGGAAAACGCTGAAAAGCTGAAATGCTGAAACGCTGAAATGGGGAGCTCTTTTCTTTCTCTTTCCCGCGATCCTGTAGCCGCGGTCGCCGACCGCGGTCCGGCAGTCGAGGATCGCGGGTACGAGAAAGGCCGCGCTTCGGGGGGAGACGCTGAAATGCTGAACTCCGGACTCGGCCCCTTCTCTTCCCCTTCTGTGTTTTCTGTGTATTCTGTGGTTGATCTTCATCCCACTCGGATGGGGGTAACCACAGAATACACAGAATACACAGAACCCGGACGGCGGTCTCTTTTGCGAGGGGGGACGAGAGTGCCGCCGACAACGGGGACGAGGCGTCCTCTCCCCTTTCAGCGTTTCAGCATTTCAGCGTTTCAGCGTTTTCCCCCCGAAGGCGTTTCAGCTTTTCAGCATCTCAACCAAGCGGCGTTTGAGCTTTTCGGCTTCCTGGTTCCATCCGATTCTTCTTCCGCGGGGGGGGTGGGGGCATGTAGCCTCTGGCGCAAGGGAGTTTGCTCGATGCCGACCACGTCCGATCCGCCGGGTACGCCGGCCTCCTCTTCGCGCGGCGGGCGGGTGCTCCTGCTCGATACCGCCGCGCCGGATCGCCCGAACGGCAGCATGGTGCGCTACGCGGCCATGGTCGGCGAGGCGCTCGCGCGCCACGCCCCGGAGTGGGACGTGGGCCGGCTCGCGCTCGCTCCCCCCGAGGCGGGGCTCGCGCGGTTCCCGGGGCGGCTCCGTACCTTGCTGCGGTATCTTCTCATCGCGCGTCGCGCCCGGCGCCTCCTGCCCCGCGCGCGGGCCGACGTGCTGCACCTGCTCGACGGCAGCTACGCGTTCGTTCTCGATCCGGTCCGCCGCTTACCCGCGCCGCTGGTCGTGACGCTGCACGACTTCATCCCGGCCTTGACCCGAAACGGGGACGTGGCCGGGCCACGGCCCGGGCGCGCGGGCGTCCGGGTGATCCGGCGCGCGATGGCCAACCTGCAGCGCGCGGACGGCTGGATCGCGGACAGTGCGAGTACGCGCGCGGACGCGGTCCGACTGGCAGGCCTGGATGCGCGGTGCGTTCACGTGGTGCATCCCGCAGTCGCCCGTGTCGCACCCGGCCGCATGCCGGCCGCTGCGTCCGGCCGTGCGCCCTTCATCCTCCACGTGGCCGGGAACAACACGCCCTACAAGAACCGCGCCGGCGCGGTGGCCGTCTTCGCGCGGGTGCGGGCGGGATGCGAGGCGCGGCTCGTGCTGGCCGGTGCGGCGCCGGATGCGGCGCTGCGGGCCGCGGTGGCGGGCTCGGGCGTTGCGGACGCCGTTGCCTTTGCGACCGATCTTGCCGAGCCGGAGCTGGCCGCGCTCTACCGGGACGCCGCGCTGCTGCTCTTCCCGAGCTTCTACGAAGGGTTCGGATGGCCGCCGCTCGAGGCGATGATGCAGGGGTGCCCGGCTGTCTGCTCGAATGCCGGTTCGCTTCCGGAGATCGTTGGAGACGCGGCGCTGACCGCGGCGCCGCATGACATCGAGGCCCTCGCCGGCCACTGTCTGCGGCTGCTGCAGGAGCCGGATCTGCGCGCGCGCCTCGCGGACGCCGGCCGGCGACGGGCCGGCGTGTTCACGCTGGAGGCGATGGGGAGGGGACTGGGAGAAGCATATGGGAAAACGCTGAAACGCTGAAATGCTGAAATGCTGAAATGCTGAAACGCTGGAATTCGGGCTTGGCTTGGTCTTCTCCCCTTCTGTGTCTTCTGCGTATTCTGTGGTTGAAACTCTTCGCCACTCGGATCGGGGAACCACAGAATACGCAGAATACACAGAAATGGGGCTGCGGCGGCTGGTGCGGCTGCGCGACCGGCGTCGGGCGTCGGGAGTCCGGCGTCCTCCGCATGGGGAAGACACTGAAATGCTGAAACCGGGAGACCACGCGAGGCGCGTGCGGCTGGCGGTGGTGGAGACGCATCCGATCCAGTACAAGGCGCCGCTGTTCCGGCGGCTGGCGGCGGATCCGCGGCTCGATCTCACGGTGCTCTACGCGATGCTGCCCGACGCCGCGCAGCAGGGGGCCGGGTTCGGCGTGCCGTTCGCCTGGGATGTTCCGCTCCTTGACGGGTACCGCTACGAAGTGCTGGAGAACCGTGCCCGCGCGCCCGCCGTGACCCGGTTCGGGGGGTGCGACACGCCGGGAATACTTGCACGTCTGCGAAGGGAACGCCCGGACGTCGTTCTTGTGAACGGCTGGGTCGTGAAGAGCTGCCTTCAGGCGCTCGCCGCCTGTCGGCGGCTGCGCATCCCCTGCCTCGTTCGCGGCGAGTCGAACAGTCTCCGGCCGCGGCCTCGGTGGAAGCGCCTGCTGCACGGCCTCCTGCTCCGGCAGTACAGCGGCTGGCTCGCCATCGGCTCGGCCAACCGCGACTTCTACCGCATGCACGGCTGCCCGGAACCGCGCATCGGCTGGGCGCCCTACGCCGTCGACAACGCCCGCTTTGCCGCCGCCGCGGCCGAACGCGCGGGGCAGCGCGCCGCCCTGCGCCAGGCATTCGGCCTCCCCCCCGACGCCCTCGTCTTCCTCCTCTGCGGCAAGCTGGAAGCCAAGAAGCACCCCCTCGACCTCCTCCACGCCATTTCAGCATTTCAGCATTTCAGCATTTCAGCGTTTGCCTTCTTCGTGGGTACCGGCCCCCTCCTCGCCGAATGCGAGGCCTTCGCCTCCTCAAAGGGCTTGCCCGCTGTCTTCGCCGGGTTCCTTAACCAGTCGCGCATGCCCGACGCCTATGCGGCGGCCGACGTGCTCGTGCTTCCTTCCGACGCCGGCGAGACCTGGGGTCTGGTTGTGAACGAGGCGATGGCCTCTGGCCGGCCGGCCCTGGTCTCGCGCGCCGCGGGCTGCTGCGCCGATCTCGTGATCGACGGGCAGACCGGATTCACCTTCGACTGCGGCGACCGCGCGGCGCTGGCGGACTGCATGGCCCGGTACCTCCGCGACCCGTTCCTCGCGGGGCGGCAGGGGGAAGCCGCGGCCCGGCACATCGAGCGCTTCGGTCTCGAAGTGGCCGCCGAGGGCATTGTCGAAGGGGCGTGGCGGGCGGTAGGATCGGGGCGCCGCGCCGGATGTACGGGCGCGGGCTGAGGCCGGACGCATCGCATGCCGTATCTTCTTCCCCTGCTGATCCTCGCCGGGTGCGCCGTCGCGCTCCAGGACTGGCGGCGCGGGGGCTTCGCGGCCATCGCGGTCGGCCTGGTCCAGGATCCGCTGCGCAAGATGATGCCCGGGACGCCGGGCATCTTCGCCATGGCGTCCGTACCGGTCTGGCTCACGGTGATCGGCAACGCGCTGCTCACGCGCGCGCTCCGCCCGGGAGCATTCCTCGCGCGCTTCCCGCGGATGGGTCGCGCGATCGGACTCTTCGCCGCCTACCTGGCGCTGCCGGCCGCGATCTCGGCGAGCTACGGCCGGAATTCCTGGCAGATCACGATGCTGGGCGCGGTCTTCTACGGCTCGGCCCTTCTGGCCATGGGTTGCGGGTGGCGACTGGGCTTCGATACGCGGCAGGTGAATCGCCTGCTGGCCTTCTACGCCGTGTTTGCCTCGGTGCTGCTGCTGGGCGGGATTCTGGAGTACCTGGGCTGGAACGTCACGTATGCCGCGATCGGCACGGAGGCGCTCGGCCACGTCTGGGTGACGTATCGGACCGGCGCGGCCGTGCACATGATCTCGGGGTTCTTCCGCGGACCCGACGTGATGGGCTGGCATGCCGCGCTGGTGTTCATGGTCGGGGCCGTGATGGCCGTGCGCGCGCGGGGGGCGATGCGCATCGCATGGATCGCCGCGGCGGCCTGGGGCGCGCTGGGCGTCTGGCTCTGCGGGCGGCGGAAGATGGTGGCCATGCTTCCGGTCTTCTTCGGCGTCTTCCTCGCATTGCTCGCCCGCCGCGGCGATGTGCGGCGGTGGGCGCTGACGGGGGGGACGCTGCTGCTGGCGTTCGGGCTGGGTTGGTACGTGGTCACGTCCACCGTCTACAGCGAAGCGGTCGAGCAGTTCTATGTGACCGCCTTTACGGAGGCCGAAGAGCAGATCCGCAGGCACGCGGTCGATTCGCTCTGGGTCACGGTTCAACAGGCGGGTTTCCTGGGCTATGGGCTGGGGATGGGCCAGCAGGGCGTCCATCACATCAACGCCGAGATGCCGCGGATCTGGCAGGAAAGCGGCCCGAGCAAGCTCTTCGCCGAGCTGGGCGTGCCGGGGGCGCTGCTGTTCCTGTTCGTGCTGCTGCAGACCGGTCTGACGGCGATCCACGTGGTCCTGCGCGTTCGGCGGGCGGAGGTGTTCCTTCTCGGGGCCGGGCTTCTCGGCATCCTGGCCGCGAACCTGCTCTCCGCGCTCGTTTCCGCGCAGATTTTCGGGGATCCGCTGGTGGCGATCCTGCTTGCGCTGCTGGCCGGCATCCTGCTGGCCGGGGCCGAGGAGGATCCGGAAGCGGCCGCCGGGGCCGGTGCGGCGGACCCGGAGAAGGCGCTGACCTCCGAGATCGAGGCGGGGACCCCCCGATGACCTCGCCGATCCGCATGCCGGCCAGGGACCCGGTGGCCTGGGGGTTGACCCAGGGCAGTGCCGCGCGATGCGTGCCCCTCGGCGCGTCCCGTGCCTGTGTCCCTTCCGTAGGGTATCAGCCGGCATGCACCTGATCGTTAACGCCCTGTCCAGCACGAACCTGAGCGGAAGACAGGTCCTCTGCGGCCATGTCCTACAGTGGTGCCGACGTGCGCCGGCCGCCGACCGCATGACTCTACTGCTGCACGACGGCAACATGGATGTCCAGGCCCTGCTGCAGGAGGAGGGCGATGGGCCCCTGCCGGCCTCTCTGCAGATTTTCCGTGCCCCCGCCTTTACGGCGCACTGGCTGGGCCGATCCCTCTACGAGCATCTCCGGCTCGGCGGGCTGGTGCGAAGGCTGCGCGCGGATGCTTACGTGTCGATGTCGGGGGGCTACGTGCCGCGAATCCCGTGTCCGCAATACACCCTGGCGCTCAATCCGTGGGCGTTGGTCGATACGGGGCCGCGCCCATGGCGGGATGCGCTGCGAGCCCGGCTCCAGCGGCGGGCCTACCGACAGGCGGTACGGCGGGCCGATGGCATCGGGTACGGTTCCCGCTACATGCAGGGCCTCTACAGGGCCAACGCCGGCGCGCGGGAGCGAAAGGGGGCGATCGTGTATCCGGCCTTGAGCATCCGCGAGGCGGCCGCGCTGGATGCCGAGGCGGCGCGGCATCGGCCGCGGGATCGCCACACCATCCTCTGCGTCTCGTTGATGGCCCGGCACAAGGATATCGGCGCGTTGTGTCAGGTTCTCCGGATCCTGCGCACCCGGTACGACCTGCCTGCGCGGCTGTGGCTGGCGGGCGGCTGGGCGGATCCGTCGTACCGGAACGAGATCGAGCGCGCGATCGGCCGGCTGGGGCTGAACGCCGCGGTCGAGATCACCGGGCACCTGTCGCGCAGCGCGCTGCGAACGGCCTACACGGAAGCGCGCGTCTACATGCTGTTGAGCCGCAGCGAATCGTTCGGCATCCCGGCCATTGAGGCGCAGCGCGTGGGCACGCCGGTGATTGCGGCCCGGTGCAGCGCCGCGCCCGAGGTATGCGGCGACGGGGCCCGGTACGTGGATCCCGGTGACGCCGAATCCGCCGCCCGCCTCTGCGCGGAACTGATGACCGACGATGCGGCCTGGACCGCGCTTTCGAAGGCCGCGCGGGCGAACGCGCAGCGGTTCGACTACGAACGCACGTCACGGCCGTTGCTGGCCATGATGGGAGTGGGCGTTTCAGCTTCGGCGTGACACCCGGTGCGCGGATCGACTAGGCTGGCGCCGATGAGCGCCGACGCGTCCAGCCCGTCGGGTGTGCGGGTCGACCGCGCCTCGTGCCCAAGCCCGCATTCCCGGGCGAACAAGGCGGGTCGGCTCCTCTGGCAGGTTGCGTGGACGCTGTTCTTCCGGCCGTCGCCCTGGTGCTGGCACGGCGGGCGCCGGACGCTGCTGCGTGCCTTCGGTGCGCGCATCGGCCGCGCCGCGCAGGTCATGCCCTCCGTCCGTATCTGGGCGCCCTGGAACCTCTCGCTCGGCGACTGCGCGACCGTCAGCCACGGCGTCGACCTCTACGCGGTCGACCGGATCGAGATCGGCGCGCACGCCACCGTGAGCCAGCGTGCATTTCTCTGCACGGCGACGCACGACATCCGGCACCCGAACATGCCGCTGGTCACGGCCCCGATCCGGATCGGACCGGGCGCCTGGGTCGCGGCCGAGGCGTTCGTTCACCCGGGAGTAACGATCGGCGCCGATGCCGTCGCCGGCGCCCGGGCCGTCGTCCTGAAAGACGTGCCGGATCGCCGGATCGTCGCCGGCAACCCGGCGGTCGAGATCGGGACGAGGGCGATCGACAGCGAGCCCCCCCCGGCGACGGACCCGGGATGAGCGGTCCGATGTCTGCGCCGGTCCCGGTCTCGGCCGTGATTCTGTGCCGCAACGAGGCGGCGAACCTGCCGCGCTGTATCGGGGCGCTGCGCGACTGCGCGGAGACGGTGGTTGTGGACGACGCGAGCGCCGACGGCAGTCCCGGGATCGCCGCGGCGGCCGGGGCGCGCGTCGTGGGCCACGCCTTCTCCACCTTCGCCGCGCAGCGGAACTGGGCGATGGACGAGGCCGGGCTCCGCTGTGACTGGGCGCTTCACCTCGACGCCGACGAGGTCGCGACGCCGGCGCTTCTTGTCGAGCTGCGGGATCGGTTGCCCGGGCTGCGCGAGGCACAGGTCGGGTACCTGCCCCGCAAGATCATGCTGGACGGCCGCTGGCTGCGCCGCAGCGCCGACTTCCCGGTTTACGTGCCGCGACTCGTGCACCGCTCAGGACCCCGGTTCTCGATGTGCGGGCACGGCGACGTGGTCGAGGCGCCGCCGGGGGCGGCCGTCTACTTCCGGGAGCCGCTGCTGCACCACGCGTTCTCGAAGGGCTGGACCGAGTGGCGGGCGCGGCACCTGCGCTACGCGGCCGCCGAGGCGGACCGCCTGGCGCGCGGGGGCGCGCTCCGGTTCGGATGGGCGGATCTGCGGTCGGCGGACCCGGCCCGGCGGCGTCGCGCACTGCGTGCGCTCTCCTTCCGGCTGCCGGGCCGGCCGGTCCTGCGCTTCGTCTACGCCGGCCTGCTTCGGCGCGGTCTGCTCGACGGGCGGCCCGGGCTCCGGTTCTGTCTCGCCATGGCCGAGTACGAGCGCATGATCGACCGGGCGCTCCGGGCGCGGCGCCGGGCCGGGCGCGAGGAGGCGTAGAGGAAAGGGGAGTCGGGCCGATGCGCGTCGCGCTGATCAACCAGTTCTACCCGCCGGCACAGGCGCCGACCGGGCGATTGCTGCGCGACCTTGCGGAGACGCTCGCGGCTCGGGGTCACGTGGTGACGGTCCTCGCCTCGGCCGGAACCTATGCCGGCGAGACCGCCGACACGCCCGCCGCGGACGGCCGCGTGACCGTATGCCGGCTGGGTCAGCCAAGGCCGCACGGGACGCGCGTCGGGGCGAAGGCGAAGGATTTCGCGGCCTTCTTCCTCCGCGCCGCGCGGGCGCTCCGCACCCTGTCGCCGCGGCCGGATGTGACGGTCTGCCTCACAACCCCGCCCTTCTGCGGCCGCATCGGGCGCCGGTTCCGGCGCCGGTTCAACGTGCCCTATGTGCTCTGGTGTATGGACCTCTACCCGGAAGCGCTGGCGGCCGGCGGTTGGATGGGGCCGCGCTCCCTTTCCTACTGCGCGTTGGCCGGGCTGGCGCGCGCCGAGCGGACCGCGGCGGCGGCCGTGATCGCGCTCGGCCCCGACATGGCGGAGCGGCTGACGGGCTCGGCGCCCGGGTTGCGTCCCGCGATCGTACCGGTCTGGAGCCGGCTCGAAGCGACGCCCGAGGCCGAGGCCGCGGCCCGCGCCCTGCGCAGGCGCCGCGGCTGGGGGGACGGGGAGACCGTGTTGCTCTACAGCGGGCATATCGGACGCGCGCACCGGGCGGAGGAATTCCTCGCGCTCGCCGAACGCCTGCGCGCGGCGGGCGCGCGGGCGCGGGTTGTCTTCAGCGGGGCCGGCCCCCGGGCGGAGGCCTGGCGGGCCCTGGGCGGGAGCGCCTGGGAGTGGATCGAGCCCGCGCCGGAAAGCGTGCTTGCCGCGCACCTGCTTTCGGCGGATATTCATCTTGTGTCGCAGCACCACGCGTGGGGGGGCGTTGTCGTACCGAGCAAGTACCAGGCGGCCTGCGCGCTGGGACGGCCGGTGCTCTTTGCCGGTCCACCGGAGTCGTCGGTCGGACGCTGGATCCGCGAGGGCGGGACGGGCTGGGTTCTTCCTCCCGGCGATGCGCGGGCGCTGGGCACGGCGGCCGGCGCGGTGACGGACGCGGCCGCCCGGGCGGCGCACGGGAAGCGGGCGGCGGCGCAGCATCGCGCGCGGTTCGACCCGGCACGGCTGCGCACGCAACTGGCGCAGGTCGTAGAGGAGGCAAGCGACGGACGGTAGTCGGACGGATCGGCCATGCTCCTGGAACAGATCCTCAAGTATCCCGTGGTCTTCGCCGTCGGGGCGGTGCTCTCGCTGCTGCTCGCCCGCGCCTGGGGCCCGCGCGCACTGCGTTGGGGGTTCGTCGACCGTCCGGGCGGTCGCAAAGAGCACGGGCACCCGGTCCCGACGGCCGGCGGCATCGCGGTCTTCCTCGCCTTCCACGCGGCCTGTGCCGCGGTGTTTCTTCTGCCCTGGCGCCCGTTCGCGGGCCAGGTCCCGATCGACTGGTGGCTGCGCTTTCTCCCGCTCTCGGCCGGCATGGCGGCGCTGGGCTTTCTGGACGACCGCTTCAACCTACCACCGGCGGCGAAGCTTGCGGGCCAGGTCGCGCTGATCGCGACGGCGTACGCCGTGGGGCTGCGCATCGAGACGTTCCAGGGCGTGCCGCTGCCCGGCGGTTTCGATTTCCTCTTCACGATGCTCTGGTTCCTCGCACTGACCAATGCGTTCAACCTCATCGACGGGGTCGACGGGTTGGCCGCCGGGATCGCGGTGATCGCTTCCGTCGGGGTCGCGGCCTCGTTGCTGCTCCGCCATGCGCCCGGGGACGTGCTGCTGTTCCTCGGGCTCGCGGGCGCCTGCGCGGGGTTCCTGCGCTACAATTTCTACCCCGCCCGGGTCTTTCTCGGCGACACCGGGAGTCTCTTCATCGGGTTCGCCTTCGCCGCGCTGGCCCTCTCCACGCACTCGAAGGGACCCGCGACGGCGGCCATCGCCGCGCCCCTGCTGGCCGCCGGCATACCGCTCTTCGATTCCCTGCTGGCCATCTGGCGGCGGACTGTCCGGCGCGTGCGAGCGCCGAACGGCGCGCGGTCCGGGGCACTCCTCGGGGTGGGGGAGGCGGACGCCGAACACCTGCATCATCGCCTGCTGCGCGAGGGCCGCGCACCGCGCCAGGTCGCGCTGCTGCTCTACGCCGGCACGGCGGGTCTCGTGGCGCTTGGGCTCCTGGTGACCGTCTTCAACGACCGGGCGCTGGGCATCCTGTCGCTGGCGTTCCTCGCCGGCGCTTATACGGTCGTCCGGCACCTGGCGTGGATCGAGCTGCGCGACAGCGGCGAAGCCGTGATGCGGGGGCTGGCCACGCCGGTGCGCCGGAATCGCACGCTGCTCGTGTATGTCGTTCTGGACCTGGCGGTGCTCGGTGGCGTGCTGGCGCTCGCGCTCTACGCGATGCAGCGGGTTCCGGGCGCTGCCCATGTTGATCTGCGCCGGCAGTGGGTGCGCCACGCCCCGCTCGACATCGGGCTGCCCTTCCTCGCGCTGCTCCTGTTCCGTTCGTACTCGCGGGTCTGGTACCTGGCCCGCATCTCGGAATACGCGGCGACCGGCCTCGCGGTCGTGCTGGGCTATGCAATCGCGCTCGGTATCCACCTGACCGGATCGTCGGCGGCCGCGGCGCCCGGGCCGTGGATCGTGCGCTTCGTGCTGCTGGCCGGCGTGGCGGCCCCGGCCGTCGTCGGCCTCCGGGCAGCCCTGCGCGTCGCCCAGGACGCTTCACACGGCGCGCTGCGCGCGCTGCGCGGCGCGGGCGAGCGCGGCGAACGGACGCTGGTCTGTGGCGCCGGCCACCGGACGACGCTCTTCCTGCGCGAGCTCGCCTGGCCGGGCGTCGGCGGGCCCGCGCTGGATGTCGTCGGACTGGTCGCGGACGACAGCGCGCTGCGGGGACACCGGGTCTACGGCATTCCTGTCCTCGGGCATCCGGAGGATGTTCCGCGCCTGGTCCGCGAACACCGAGTCCGCGCCGTCTATCTCGTCGAGGATGTCCCGGCCGAAATCGAGGAGCGCATGCGTGCGGCGGCGGCCGAGGCCGGCGCGAGAGTCGTCCGCTGGGAGATCGTCGAACGCGAGCTCGCGCCCGGCGGGCAGGGGGCGGGGGAAAACGCTGAAACGCTGAAACGCTGAAACGCTGAAATACGGGCTCTTCCCTCTCTCTTCCCCCCTTCGGAATGGGTAACCACAGAATACGCAGAATACGCAGAAATGGGGCTGCGGTGGCTGGTGCGGATACGCGTCCGGCGTCGGGCGTCCGGCGTCCTCGGGCGTGGGGGGAAACGCTGAAACGCTGAAACGCTGAAAAGCTGAAACGCTGAAATACTGAAATACGGGCTCTTCCTTTTCTCTTCCCCCCCCCTTCGGAATGGGTAACCACAGAATACACAGAATACGCAGAAGACGAAGGCTACGATCAGGACTACGGTGACGAGTTCATCGTTGTCGCTATCCTTGTCGAAATCATTGTCGAAGAGCGGATGGAGACGAGGCGGGCGCGAGGATGGCGGACAACAACGATCTCGACAACGATGGGGAGGAGGACCGCGCAGCGGATGCGCAACCTCGGCCCCCGCCAACACTTCACATTCTCCCCCGCAAAGCGGCCTCCGCCGTCCCGTTTCTGCGTATTCTGTGTATTCTGTGGTTACCCCATCCGAGTGGGGAGGAGGATAGACCACAGAATACACAGAATACGCAGAAGACGCAAGCTACGGTTGGGACTAGGACTGCGACTACGATCGGGAGACGGCGCAAGCCTCGTAATCGCAATCGTCAGGCTGCGATAGCCGCTGCTGTAGCCGCGGTCGTTGACCGCGGGGTTTCTCCTTCTGCGATCATCCCTTTTCTGCCGCGGTCACCGACCGCGGCTACAGGATCGCGGGTAAAGAAAGGGGGCGATCCCGCCTTTCAGCCTTTCAGCTTTTCAGCATTTTCTCGCTCCACGCCCGAGGACGCCGGACGCCCGACGCCCGACGCCGGCCGCGTAGCCGCACCAGCCACCACAGCCCCATTTCTGCGTATTCTGCGTATTCTGTGGTTACCCGATCCAAGAGGCGAAGAGTCTCAACCACAGAATACACAGAAAACACAGAAGGGGAAAAGAAGAGGCCGAGTCCGGATTTCAGCATTTCAGCGTTTCAGCATTTCAGCGTTTTCCCCAAAGGCATTTCAGCGTTTTCCCCAAAGGCATTTCAGCGTTTCAGCTTCTTCCCGAGAATGGCTTTTCCGCCGCGCGGGCCAGGGCCTTCTTCAGCGCGTGCCAGGCCATCGTTGCGCACTTGACGCGCAGCGGAAAAGATCGAACCCCGGCCAGCGCCGCCAGGTCCTCGACCCCGCCTTCCTCGAACGGAATCTCCGCCCGCATCATCGCCGAGAATCGGTCGGCAAGGTCCGAGAGTTCGCCGGCCGGTCGGCCCCGCGCATGCGCCGTCATGATCGAGGCCGAGGCCGTCGAGATCGCGCAGCCCCGGCCGTCAAACCGGATGTCGGCTACGGTGCCGTCCGGGGCCAGCCGGACCGCGAGCCGGATCCGGTCGCCGCAGTTCGGATTCTCTTCGTCGGCCAGAACCTCGCCGTCGGCGAGTGTACCGTGGTTGCGCGGATGCCGGAAGTGATCGAGCAGCACTTCCTGGTAGAGATCATTCGCGTCCACCGGCGAGGGCCCTCCGCGCGCGGACCAGCGACTCGGCGAGTACATCGAATTCCTCCGGCCGGTTGTAGAACGCGAGGCTGGCACGGTTGAGCGCGGCATGGCCGAAGCGGCGGAGCAGCGGCTGCGCGCACATGTGGCCGGCCCGGATCGCGATCCCGTCGCGGTCGAGCAGTTGGGCGACGTCGTGCGGGTGTGCGTCCTCCAGCGCGAAGGCGACGACACCGATGCGGTCGGGGGCGGCGCCGACGATGCGAAGGCCCGGCACCGCGGCGAGCTGTTCCAGCGCCACGCGCGTCAGCATGGCGTCGCGGCGCTGCACCGCGTCCATGCCCAGCTCCGAGAAGACCTCGAAGGCGGCGCCCATCCCGATCACGCCCGCGATATTGGGCGTGCCGGCCTCGAAGCGGTGCGGAATCTCCGCCCAGGTTGACTCCGTCTCCTCCACGCGGGCGATCATCTCGCCCCCGCCGAACACCGGTTCCATCTCCTCGAGCCGTTCGGGCCGGGCGCAGAGGAACCCGACCCCGGTCGGTCCGCACATCTTGTGGCCGGAGAACGCGAGGAAGTCCGCGCCCAGCGCCGCCATGGACACGGGCATGTGCGCGACGGACTGGGCGGCGTCGACCAGCACGGCCGCGCCCGCCGCGTGCGCGGCGTCGGCCAGCTGGC
Organism: PVC group bacterium; assembly: GCA_003563855.1. GTDB lineage: Bacteria > Verrucomicrobiota > Kiritimatiellia > PWTM01 > PWTM01 > PWTM01. The sequence goes on from PWTM01000061.1 coordinate 24,245, forward strand.
GCACCGGGTTGACGGTGCCGAGCACGTTCGAGACGTGGGTCAGGGCGAGCAGACGGGTGCGGTTTCCGAGCAGCTCCGGAAGGCGGCGCAGGTCCAGTTCGCCCGCGTCGTCCACGGGGATGGAGCGGAGTTCGGCGCCGGTCGCCCGCGCCGCCATCTGCCAGGGCACGAGGTTGCTGTGGTGTTCCATACCGGTCACGAGAATCCGGTCGCCGGGCTTCAGGCGGGGGATCGCCCAGCCGCGGGCCACGAGGTTGATCGCCTCCGTCGTGCCGCGCGTGACCACCGTGGACGCGGCGCCCGGGGCGTCGACGAAGCGCGCCGCCGCCGCGCGAACGGCCTCGTAACGGCGGGTGGCCTCTTCGGCCATGAAGTGGATCGCGCGGTGCACGTTGGCGGTGCAGGTGCCGTAGTACTCGCACTCGGTCCGGATGACGATCGCCGGCTTCTGGGTCGTGGCCGCGTTGTCGAAATAGACCAGTGGCCGGCCGCGCACCAGGCGATGAAGGACCGGGAAGTCCCCCCGCACGCGTTCCCAGTCCGGCTCGCGCACCGCGCCCGCTGCTGCCCCGGCGGCCTGGGCGTCCGCATTCTCTCTGTGCGTTCCCATGCCTGCACTATCCCCCATCCCGCCGCGGTTGTCCACGCGGAGGGCGTTCCGCTTGTCCGGCGTCGCACCGTCGTCGCGATCCCCTCCAGAACGGCGGCATCGCGGGTAAGAGAAAGGGCCGCCCCCCCCATTTCAGCGTTTCAGCATTTCAGCGTTTTCCAAAGAGGGCGCGGCGCCAAGCTTGGCCGCGACCTTGCGGCGGACCTGGGCGCGCAGGGCCGCGTTCGACACGTGCGTCAGGATCTCCTCGGCGAAGCCCTCGATGAGCAGGCCGCGGGCCTGGACGGCGGAGAGGCCGCGGCTGCGCAGGTAGAGCACCTGCGCCGGGTCCAGGTTTCCGACGGTCGACCCGTGGCTGCAGCGCAGGTCGTCGGCGTCGATCAGGAGCCCGGGCAACGATTCGGCTCGCGCGCCGTCGTCGAGCACGAGATGGTTGTTCTTCTGGTAGGCATCGATCCGCTGGGCATCGCGACGGGCGACGATGATCCCTTGGAAGACCGACCGGGCGGCGTCCTTCACCACGCCCCGGTACAGCAGCGAACTCCGCGTATCGGGCGCGCTGTGAACCTGGAGCGTCTTCTGGCTGACTCGCTGCGAACCGTCGCCGAAGACGAAGCCGTGCAGGCGCGCCTCCGCGTCGGCGCCGGCCAGGTCGCAGGCGGCGCGGGTGCGAACCGCGCCCGCCCCCAACGGCGCCGTCACCCAGTCCAACCGCGCCCCGGCGCCCAGGCGGGCGCCCTCCCAGGCAATGTAGGCGGCCTCGGCCGGGAGCGCCTGCACGGTCGCCACCCGGGCCTGCGCGCCGGGATCGAGAAAGAACTCCCGCCGGGCGGCGGTGATCCCGCGGCCCGGCGCCGCGGCGGCGAGCCGTTCGGCGAGCGCCAGTCGGGCGCCGGCGCCGACACGGACCGCGAGC
>PWTM01000151.1 GCA_003563855.1 PVC group bacterium
CGCATCATCCAGCGGTTCGGCCGGATCGACCGCATCGGGTCGCGCAACGAGAACGTGCACCTGGTCAACTTCTGGCCGGTCGCCGACCTCGACCGCTATCTGAACGTCAAGCACCGGGTCGAGGCGCGGATGGCGCTCGTGGACCTCACGGCGACGCAGACGGACAACCTGCTCGATCCGGGCCAGATCGAGGAACTCATTCGCGAGGACCTGCTCTTCCGCGACCGCCAGCTTCGCCGGTTGCGGGACGAGGTCCTCGACCTCGAGGATCTCGACGACGCCGTGTCGCTGACCGACTTCTCGCTGGACGAGTTCCGGGTCGATCTGCTCCGGTTCCTCGAAGCCAACCGGGCGGCGCTCGAAGAGGCCGACGAGGGGCTGTTCGCCGTCGTGCCCGCGCCGCCGGCCCGGCCCGCGGTCCGCCCGGGCGTACTCTTCTGCCTTCGGCATCGGGGCGATGCGGATACCGCGAAGGCCGTAGCGCGACCCGAGACGCTGTCTTCCGTCAATCCCTTGCAACCCTACTACCTGGTCTACGTCCACGACGACGGGACCGTCCGCTACGGGTTCGCCCAGCCGAAGGAGACCATGCTGCTCTGGCGTGACCTTGCGGCCGGCGAGCCGCGGGCGTTCGATGCGCTCTGCGACCGCTTCGACGAAGCGACCGGCGGCGGGAGCGACATGCGGCACATCGAGGGTCTCCTGCGCCGTGCGTTGCTCTCCATCACGCGGACCTTCCGCAAGCGGGCGGCCGCGGCCCTGCTTTCCGGGCGCGGCGGCGTCCTGCCCACGGCGGGGGAGACGCCGGACGAGATGGGGGAGGGGTTTGAGTTGGTGACGTGGATGGCGATCTGGGATTCTTGATGAAGACCCTGCAGCTCATACAGAACAGCGCCCTGCCGCTTCCCATGCGGATCGCCTGGTACCTTTCGGACATCGGGCGAGCCCAGGGCGTACAGGATCTCTTCACCCGCCAGTCGCCGCAGCGGCTCAGGGTTCTGCGGGAACACGCCATGGCGCAAAGCGTCGTGTCCTCCAACCGCATCGAGGGGGTCGAGATCGACCGGGCGCGCGTGGGCACCGTCGTCTTCGGGCATCCCGCGCTCATGGATCGGGACGAAGAGGAAGTGGCAGGCTACCGCGACGCGTTGAACCGGATCTACTCCCGGGGTGCCGGGATGCCCGTGTCCGAAGAGACCATCCTGACGCTGCACAAGCTGAGCAGGGGCAACGTGTGGGATGCCGGGCAGTACAAGGACAAGCCGGTTGACATCATCGAGAAACTGCCCGGCGGCGGAGAACGGCTGCGCTTCCGAAGCGTTTGCCCCGCGGACACGCCGGTGTTCACCCGCCAGCTTGTCCATCTCTGGCGCGACCAGATTCGCGAGCGCGAAACGGCCCCGCTGATCCTCCTCGGGGCCTTCAATCTCGACTTCCTCTGCATCCATCCGTTCCGGGACGGTAACGGTCGCGTGTCCCGTCTGCTGCTGCTTCTCACCGCCATCCATCTGGGGATCGAAGTCGGTCGGTACGTGAGCCTGGAGCGCCTGATCGAGGAGAACCGGGATCGGTACTACGAGACCCTGGAGATCAGTTCACAGGGCTGGCACGAGGGGAAACACGATCCCTGGCCGTACATCGGCTACCTGCTGTACATCATCAAGCAGGCCTACGACGAGTTCGAGAGGCGCATCGGAAGAACGAAGGCGCCCAGGGGCGAGAAGACCGCAATCGTCGAAGCCGCGATCGCCCGGCGGACGGGAGCGTTCAGCGTCTCGGACCTTCGCGATGCCTGTCCCGGCGTCGGCGTGGACCTGATACGGAAGGTGCTCCATCGCCTCAAGGGGACGCGGGTGGAATGCCTGGGTCGAGGTCAATCGGCCCGATGGAAGCGTCTAAACTAGGTATTACGCATTGAACTAAGTACGGAATTGCGTATCATGTCGCGGGACGACCTGCCGCCGCCCGCATCGACGAACAGCAATCAAGAGCCGAGAAAGGATGTAATTCACCTAAGAGCGTGTAAGAAAGGATGTAGTAAGCGCCCACGAGCACGTATCCCGCCGAGCCCCAGCCATGAATCCTGAATCGAAAATCGAAAATCGAGAATCCCCCAACCCCATCCGCACCATCCGCGGCGCCAAGGTCATCCTCGACACGGACCTGGCGCAGATCTACGGCGTGCCGGTCAAACGCCTGAACGAGCAGGTCAGGCGCAATCCTGATCGGTTCCCGGCCGATTTCGCCTTTCAGCTTACGGCGCAGGAGACCAGGGCGCTGCGGGTGAAGTCCTCGGCCGATAGCGCGCAAAAAACTCCGGGAAAGGAGGTTGCGGCGAACTGGTCGCAGATTGCGACCAGTTCCCGTAAGCACCGCGGTGTCACGTATCGTCCCTACGCCTTCACCGAGCACGGCGCCATCATGGCGGCCTCGGTGCTGAACAGCCCGCGCGCCGTCGAGATGAGCGTCTTCGTCGTGCGAGCGTTCGGGAAGATGCGCGAACAGTTGCAGGCGACCGCCACCCTGGCGCGCCGCCTCGCCGAGGTCGAGCGCGCCCTGCTGACCCACGACGCAGCCCTGCGCGACCTCTACCAGAAGCTCCGCCCGCTCCTCCTTCCCCCGGAAGACCCACCCCGAAAGCCGATCGGCTTCAGCGTCAAAGAGGGCCCCGCGCGCTACGCCGCCCGTCGCCGCTCCCCGCCAGCCCGGCCCGCCCCGCCATCCCCAACAGGCAAATCACGAATCGCGAATCGAAAATCGAGAATCAAGCATGCCTGACCTGCGCGATGAGATCGCCGCCGCGCTCCAGGGCTTCCTTCCCGCGGAGGACGCCGCAGCCCCGCCGCTACGCGACGCCGCTCTCCGGCTTCTGACGACGCTGGGATACCGCAGCGACCGCACCCTGGAGATCGAGCACTCCTCGCCGCGGGCGTTCATGGAACTGCTGGAAGCCTATCGACGCGCCGACGCTTTCCGTCCCGAGAAGGCGCTCTTTTCCGAATGGACGTCCGTCGACCTGCTCTGCCAGGTCACCGACGCGGATCTTGCCGACCACCCGAGCCTGTTCAAGGAGACCGACGTCGATCCGGGGCTGATCCGCTCCTATCTCTTCTTCGCCATCGACCTGAAAGGCGGGGACTACTCGCGCGGAAAGCTGAGCGGTATCGTGCGCCAGATCAACCGCGCATTTCCCGTGCCTGTCCTTCTCCTGATCCGACATCGCACGCTCGACCGGTCCGTGCTGTCCATCGCCATCATCAACCGCCGGGTCCACAAGCGCGCTGCTACCCGCGATGTGCTCGAGAAGGTCAGTCTGATCCGCGACATCGACCTGGCCGCGCCGCACCGGGGGCATCTCGACATCCTCGCATCCTTCGCCGTGGACGAGCTCGCCCGAAGCAAGCCGATCCGAAACTTCGACGATCTGCATGCCGCGTGGTCGGAGCGTCTGAACATCGAGCTGCTGAACCGGCGCTTCTATCGTCGGATCCAGGAATGGTTCTTCTGGGCAGCCCCGACCGTGCGCTTCCCGCACGGCGGCATCGACGACGGAGAGAGCCGCAACCGGATTGCGCTTATCCGCATGCTGACCCGAATCGTGTTCTGCTGGTTCGCGCGGCAGAAGGGGCTGATCCCGGCCGACCTCTTCAAGGCCGAGACGGCGCGCCGGGTCCTGAAGCGGTTCGATCCCGCGGATCGCACGGATGGCGGCTACTACCTCGCGATCCTTCAGAACCTCTTCTTCCCGACCCTGGCCGTGCCATTGGACCAGCGCGAGTTCCGTGACGGGCGCCGCTACCGGGGCGCCAACAAGCACTACATGGACCACCGCGTCTATCGGCACGAAAAGCTCTTCCGGGATGCCGAGGGCTTCGGGGCGCTCTTCGAACGGATTCCGTTTCTGAACGGCGGCCTCTTCGAGTGCCTCGACACAGGGAGCTGCAAGGCCGATGAGGTCCGCGTTGACGGCTTCTCCGATGTACCGGCGAATCAGCCGACGGTGCCGAATGTCCTCTTCTTCGGCGAGGACGAGCACGCGGATCTGCGCGCTGCCTATGGCGCCGCGAGCAAGCGTAACGTCAAGGTCGACGGCCTCTTTCATATCCTCGACGGCTACACCTTCACTGTCACGGAGAACACCCCGATCGAGGAAGAGATCGCGCTCGACCCCGAGTTGCTGGGCCGCATCTTCGAGAACCTGCTGGCGGAGGTCAACCCCGAGACCGAGCGTACGGCGCGCAAGGAGACAGGGTCCTTCTACACGCCCCGCGCCATCGTCGACTACATGGCCGCCGAATCGCTGAAGGCCTATCTCGAGGGCGAACTCGTGCGCCGTGTCCCCGGTTGTACGCGGGACGACGCGCGCGCCGGACTCGAGATCCTGTTCGCCTACACGGAGAAGGATCATCCGTTCAACGCCGAAGAGCAGAAGGCCCTCGTGGACGCCGTCTACGAGGTTCGCGCCTTCGACCCCGCCTGCGGCTCAGGGGCATTCCCTATGGGCATGCTCCAGAAGCTCGTCTTCGTGCTCGAAAAGCTCGATCATGACCACCGGCGTTGGAAGGCGCGCATCCTGGCGGACACCCCGCCGGCGATACGCGAAGAGACGCGGGTATTGCTCGAACGCAGCAGCGCCGAGCACAACTGGAAGCTCGCGCTGATCCAGCACAGCATCTACGGAGCGGACATCCAGCCGATCGCGGTGCAGATCGCCAAGCTGCGGTGTTTCATTTCGCTGCTGGTCGATTTCAAGGTCGACGATAGGGAGGCCAACCGCGGCGTGCCGGCCCTCCCGAACCTGGACTTCAAGTTTGTTGCCGCCAACACGCTGATTCCCGTGCCCGGGGAAGTCGCGCCAGCGCCGGATGAACTGGCCCTGAAGGACCGCTTCTTCACCGAGTTCACCGAAGCGGCCGAGCGATACTTCTATGTCCGCGACCCGGAGGAGAAGAGGAGGCTGCGCACGGCGATCGAGCGGCTTGTGACAGCCAAGATCGTAGAACGCGAGCAGGCCGTCGAGAGCGCGGTCGAGCGCTACCGGCGGCTGCTGAGCCGCAAGGACGGATCCTCACGCGGTGCGCCGTCGGGCCCAGGGATCTCCCATCCCCGGGCCATCGCCGCCATCGCTCGCGCCGAGCGCGAGAAGGCGCTCTGGGAGAGCTACCGGAACCTCTTCGCCTGCCGCAATGCCCCGGTCGGGTTCTTCGATGTGCGGTACTTCTTCCCCGAAGTGCGGGAGGGCTTCGATATCACGATCGGGAACCCCCCTTACGTGCGCGCCGACGAACCCTCGGAATGGAACAAGGCTCAGCGCGCGGCCATCATGGAGAGTCGCGCCTATGAGACCCTCTGGGAGAAATGGGACTTGTTCGTCCCGTTCATCGAACGCGCCTACAAGCTCCTTCGCCCCGGGGGGATCAGCACCCTGATCGTCTCGGACGCTTTCTGCCACGCCAAGTACGCCCAGAAACCTCAGACATGGTTCCTCAAGAACGCCCGCATCCTCCGCCTCGACTTCTGCTCCGACCTGAAGATCTTCGACGCCGGCGTCCACAACCTTATCTACTTCTTCCAGCGGGCGGACGGGGCGAACTATCGGCCAGAACGGCGACTACACAAGGACGAGTTCGGGAAGGGGACCGGCCTCCCGAGCGATGCACAAGGGCGATTGACGCACAGGGCATTCTTTCCCGAAGAACCGCGTTTGGGACTGGCCATCGGCGGGACGCCGCTCGCTCGCATCTGTTATGTTACCTACGGTTTGCGCCCCAACAGCGACGAGAGAGATGCAAAGGGCGAGTTCACTACGTCGGATTTGGTGGCTGATCGGCAGGATGCCATTCACTCGCGCCCGTACGTTGAGGGGAAGCACCTAGCACCCTGGATACCAACCACGAATCAGTGGATTGAATGGGGAACCACCCGTGCGCCCAGCAGATTCTGCCGCCCTACATTCCCCGAACTCTATGAGGTCTCCGAGAAAATCATCGCCCAGCGGAGTCCGGGGCCCGATCCTGTTGTTTCGTTCGATGATTCCCGTCTGGTCTTTACGCCAGCCAGCGTTGGCTTCATCCCATGGCACCTTCTTGAGGGCGTCCGCAACCGGTCCCTGAAGAAGGCGGCCCGCTACAGGGACGAGAAGCCTCCGCGTCCTGACCTACCCCGGCGCGAAGACCTGGAGGCTACCAGTCGCCGCTTCTCGGTGAAGTACCTGCTGGCGGTCATGAACTCGGGCGTCGCCCGCGACTTCCTGCGCGCCCATCGTCGCAGCAACATTCACCTCTACCCCGACGACTGGAAGAAGCTGCCGATCCCGGACGTCGACGCAGAGGCCCAGGCCCCCATCATCGCACTCGTCGATCGGATCCTGGACGCCAGACGTGCTGACCCCCAGGCGGACATCTCGCAGTTGGAAAAGGAGATCGATCGGCAGGTGGCGAAGCTGTATGGCGTGACGGAGGCCGCTTCGTGACGGACTACATGGTATTCCATGACGAGTCCAAGGGAGAGCGCGGCGAAGAGTTCTGGCACGCGTTCTTCTGGGTTCCCATCGCTTTCCTCCCCGAGCTGACCGGTTTCTTGGCCTTCGCCTATCGGAACAGCGGGCACATGGGCGATGAACGATCCTTCAAATGCCTCGGGCATTCCCAGGCAGCCCATCGATACGCCAACTGCTGGCTCACCATACTGAAGCAGTCCTTACAGAGCTGTAAACCGCACCTGGCTGACCCGTTCGACTGTGGCCGAACGCTGCGTGCGACCTCGAGCCGAAGAGAGCCGGCGTACTGTCGCTTCACCCGCCTACCATGTTGCAAGCTCAGCGTCTTCTTCCTTCCCAATGGGCTTCGCGAGCTGCGGCTGTGTAGGGATGAGACTGCACGCTTCGAAGCGACCTTCCTGATGGGACTGAAGAACGGGGGGCATCGGCTGTTCTCTGAGTTCGCGCCTTGCCGGATCGCTGGGATTCGCCTCGATCGAGAACGGCACTACCAGAGGCCCCTCGACAAGGCCTTGCTGCTTCGCCGCATCGCGGAGGAGGCGCGCGACTATCTTTCCCTTTCGCCTGATTGCACCATAGAAGGCGAGGCGCTCTCGGAGCGGGAGCAGCTCGTCATCGACGCTCTCGACATCCTGCTGGGGTCTTTCAGACACGCTCATGCGCATGGGCTTTCCGAGGCAACCAGACCCAAGGCAAGGAAGCGAAGACTGACGATGGTGACGCACGACCTCCTTACACGAGTTGACCGGGGCGATGGAATGCGCAACAGCCGCTACAGGGACGGCTACACGCTCAGGAGGGCATGGCTGGAGGAAGGGCGATGGCGATTTGACGATCTCCATTCCGCGATTATCGAGCGGGTTAGGCCGGAGGACAGGCAAGCGACGCTGAGCTTTTCGTTTCCGGCGTGACCCTTTTTGGCCGCGGTTGCCTTTCTCTTGGCGACGACGAGGCATGAATGATGCTACCCAGTATACGAGACGCGGATCGGCTGACTGAGATACTCGACGCATTCTCCGCCCTCGACGATATCCGCTGGTCCCAGCGGTCGAACTACAGCCTGATCAACCATTGTGCTCCGGATCTGACGGCGGACGAGAAGCTCCTGACTCACTGGCTCTGCTACATCGCGGATCGGCAGACGGCGTTTCAGCGGGTCTGGGATGTCGGGACTACCTGAAGAGCCCCGAGTACAACCGCCTGTTCGTTCGCGCCCTCGGCACGATCGATCCGGGCGAATCGCGGCGCTGGCGGCGGGGGACGCGGGCCTCACGGAGCGCCCTGTCGGTCATCGAGCTGCCCGGGGACGTCTGGAACAACAACCGTGTCTTCCGCGACGGGCTCTTCGCGCCGCACCTGGACATGGCCGTGATCCCTGGATCCTGGGACATGCCGCGCATCGTCCGCGCCGTGGTCGAGAACCTGCCGCCCGGGAAGACGGCGTTCTACCCCGAGCAGCTCGATGTCAGCTTCAGCTTCGTCCCCCGCATGTGCGCGGTCCGCAACTGTGCCATCTGCATCTTCGGCGGCGGGGTCTCGACG
>PWTM01000354.1 GCA_003563855.1 PVC group bacterium
ATTGCGCCGGCCGCGCAGCGGCGCTGCGCCTGCGCTGTAGCCGCGGTCGTTGACCGCGGGGCTTCTCCTGCTATGGACGCCAGAGGGTGAGTGTGAGAGTGAACCGCTGCCGGCCGCGGGCGATATTGGACAGCGAACGTCCGGCGTGATAGCCTGTCAGCGGCGAACCGCTTCTGCGTTTCGGCCACGCGGAGCGGGGCGGTCCCTGGAGGGGTAGGGCATGGACGAGGCGCGGATCGAAGAAGTTGAGCAGCGGCTGATCCGCGAGGTGGCGGGTATCGTGCGCAAGGATCCGGCGGAGATCGGGCCGGAGACTCCCTTGCCCGAGCTGGGCATCGATTCCATGGGCTTCGTCGAATTGCTGGTCATGGTAGAGAAGAACTTCGGTTTGCGCCTGTCGGACAGCGCGCTCGATCCGGGCGACTTCGCGACCGTCCGGGCTATGGCCCGACGCGTTGCCCTTGCCTCCGCCGAATGAAGCCGCCCATGCGCCGCGCCCGGCAGCGGCGGTACCTGACCGGGATCGACTGGATCGTGGCCGCCATGGATCGGGCGACGCGCAGGTCTACCGGTGGCAGTAACGCGTCCCAGATCGTCATCGAACTCGACGCGCCCCCGGATGCCCGCCGGTTCTCCGAAGGGGTAGCGGCGCTTGCGGGCCGGCTTCCCGTTCTGGGCGGGCGTCCGGCCCGCGCCTGGAACCTGGCCCCGTACTGGCGGATCCCGCGCCGCCGCGCGGATGTGCCGGTGGAAAGTATCCGGGTTGAGGGCACGGACGAGGGACCGGCGCTGACGGCGCTCGCCAATGCGCCGGTCGGCGGGCGGGGTTCGTGCCTGGCGTTCGGCCTGGTGACGACGGCGGACGGACGCGGCTTCGTCGCCATGCGGTTCGATCACCGGCTCTTCGACGCCCAGGGCGCGGAGCTGTTTCTCGACCTGCTGCGGCGGAAGCTCGACGGCGAGGACGTGGATGACGCGCTGGCGGGCATCTCGCTGAGCGAGCCGTCCCACCTGAACGCGTGGCGCCGCAGGTACGAGACCGGTCGGCTGTTCATGCGCGAGGTCCGCGCGCTCCGTTCGGTCGCCCCGGTCGTCTTCCCGCGGCCAACGCCGCTTCGGGGCCGGGCGTTCCGGTTCCGGCGTATGACGTTCGATGCCGATGCGACCGCCGCGATCCGGGCACGGGCCGACCGCGAGGCCGGGTTCCTGATGTTCATGCCCTACGTCGCGGCCGCGGCGGCCGGCGCCTTGCACACCGTGGCCCGGGGCCGGGCGCTTCCGGGCGAGGAATACGTCGTCTCGGTCTCCGTCGGGCAGCGGCCGCCCGATGCGATGCAGGCCGAAGTCTTCTTCAACCGGCTTTCGTTCCTGCTCTTCCGGCTGCCGGCCGGGGCATTGGACGACCGCGCGGCGCTGCTGGGGGCGATCCGCGGGCAGATGTACGAGCAGGTCAAGTCGGGCTTCGCGGCCGCGGCGGCCGAGTCGAGCATGCTCATGCGCATTGTGCCGCTTTCGCTCTTCAGCCGCATGTTGCTCTGGCCGATGCGCGGCGAGTTTGCCTCCTTCGCGTTCAGTTGCCTCCAGGACGGCGCGCTCTCGGCCGAGCGGTTCATGGGTCACGGCGTGCGAAACGTCGTCCACATGCCGCTGATCCCGGTCCCGCCGGGGCTGGGCCTGGTCGCGCACCGGTTCCGCGACCGGATGACGGCGACGCTCTGCCACCTGGACGGCGTGCTCGACGAGGCGGAGGCGGCGACGGTGGAGGCCGAGTTCAGAGCGCGGCTGCAGGGCGCCGCGGGGCGGCCCGAAGGAGAAGCGCATGGCGCCGGCTAATATCGTCGAGGTCATCCGCAGGGAGACGGTCGGCGTCCGGGAACGGACGGCCCTGGCGGACGGGGCGATCGAGATCACGTACGGCGGGCTGCTCGACGCCGTGGACGCCGCCGGCGCGGCGCTGCAGGCGCGGGGTGTCCGGCCGCTCGACCGCGTCGCCTTCCTCTGCGAGGACTGCGCCGACTACGTCGTCTGGAGCCTGGCGATTCTTCGCATCGGCGCCGTCGTGGTGCCGGTCTCGCCCTCGCTGATGGGCGACGAGCTCGAATCCGTGCTGGACCGGATGGACGTCCACGCGCTCGTCTTTGACGCGGCGGCGCAGGCGCGCGAAGGCGCCGTGGCCCTGCCGGAGACCGGCTGCGGGCGCGGCGCGTTCGCGCTCTGGCGGCGGGCGGCGCGCGGCGACCTGCCGGCCGACTACGCCGGGCTCAACCCGGCGTTCATCCGGTTCTCCTCGGGGACGACGGGGACCAGCAAGGGCGTGCTGCTCTCGCACGAGACGATTGTCGCGCGCACCGACGCGGCGGACCGCGGGCTGGCGGTCACGTCGGCGGACACGGTCATCTGGGTGCTCTCGATGAGCTTCCACTTCGTCGTCTCAATCCTGCTCTACCTGCGGCGGGGCGCGTCGATCCTGATCTGCCGGCAGCCGTTTCCGCAGTCGTTCCTCGAGGCGTCGCAGCGGCGGCGGGGGACGCTCCTGTACGCGGCGCCGTTCCATCTCCACCTGCTCGCCACCTCGCCGCTTGTCGCGCCGGAGTCGCTGGCCGGCCTGCGGCTGGCGATCTCGACGGCGATGAAGCTGGACCGGGGCATCTCGGAGGCGTTCGAGCGCAAGTTCGGATTCGTTCCCATCGAGGCCTACGGGATCATCGAGCTCGGTCTCCCTTTCATCGGCGCGGCCCGGGAGAAGGTCGGCGGCGTGGGGCGGGCGCTGCCGGGCTTCGAGGTGCGGATCGACCGGCCGGACGCCGGGGGCGTCGGTGCGATCCGGGTCCGGGGCCCCGGCATGTTCGACGCCTACGTCTCGCCCTGGCGGCTGCGCGACGAGGCGCTCGAGGGCGGCTGGTTCGACACGGGCGACCTCGGGCGGCTGGACGCCGACGGACGGCTGTTCATCCTGGGCCGGGAGAAGCAGGTCATCAACTTCGTCGGCACGAAGATCTTCCCGTACGAAGTCGAGGAGGTCCTGGCCGCGCACCCGGCGGTCCGCGAGAGCCTCGTCTACGGCGAGCCGCACCCGGCCTTCGGGCAGCTTCCCTGCGCGAAGGTCGTGCCGGCCGACCCGGCCGCGCCGCCGGACCCCGCCGACCTGCGCGACTTCTGCCGCGACCGCCTTGCCCTGCACAAGGTGCCGAAGGTCTTCGCGATCGCTGACCGGCTGGAACGCACGGAGAGCGGGAAGATCAAGCGCGGGTGAGGTGTGAAGACCGCGGGCCGCGGGCGGGGAGTGGTCGGGGATATCCGCCATGCTCATTGGATCATCGACCCGCGAAGCCGGCCGAAGGCGATAAGGCGGGCCGCACCCCGCGCACGCGGTGAACGCGCGGAAGGCGGAAGACAGGGGGAAAGTCCACGCGCCCAACCTTTGACATTCGTTCAGCGTCTGCGCTAGCATGACCGTGCGGTAAGGAGAAAAGAAGAACAAGGAGAAATGCATGACCATTGATCACAAGATCGTTGGAACGGCCTTCGCGGTGCTTGCAGGGACGATGCTCACCGGGCTCCCGGCATGGGGCGGGGAGGCGGCGCCATCGGTGACGGCATGGGAAGCCGCCGTGCCGCTCGATCGTGCGGAGGACGCGGGCACGGACGGCCGCGCCCCGTCCCGCCGCTCGCGTCGCGTCTTTGGCGCCATCGAGATCAAACCGCTGTCCCTGCTGGTCAGTCCCGACATGGACGGCTTCCGGGTCACGTCCGAGGGCCGCGGCTGGCGGCGTACGGAAGAGATTGAGGGCGTTGGGTCGCTGGTCCCCACGCTACGGCTCGGCCTACGGGTCGATGTCGGCGCTGTCGCCTCGTTCCTGACCGTGGGGGGCGGCGCCCTTGCCAACGCAGCGTATGTCGCGCCGCTCGGGATGCTGGAAGCCGGCGTTCGCGTCAAACTCGGGCGGCACGTGCTCGTCGGACCGCGTCTCGGCGCGGTCTTCGTGGGCGACGCGGAATGGTTGGGCGATGCCGATGTCTCCCTGTCGTCAACCCGCGGTGGGTTCCTGGGAGTGGGCGTCTCCGTGGGCAGTCCCGCGGTGGCCTTCTCCATCGCGTTCAACTACGTCCACATGAGCCCTGTGGACGTCACCACCGGCGGCGGTTGGCGCCCCTCCGCGGATCGGGTTGACTACTCCGGTCCCATGGTCAGCATGGGCGTGCTGTTTCGGTTGTGAGCATCGCCTAGAGCCGGCGTGAGGAAGAGGGCGCCGAGGGGCGGGAGCGTGAGGACGAGCGAGTGCGGGCGGCCGCTCCAGGGTTCGTCCCGGGCCTCGATGCGCCCCGCATTCCCGACGTTGCTGCCCCCGTAGCAGGCGGCATCGGTGTTCAGCCGCTCGCGGTAGACGCCGCCGCGCGGGACACCGAGGCGGTAACCGGCGCGCGGTACGGGCGTGGCGTTCAGCACGCAGACCACGAACCGCGAACGGTCGCGCGGGAAGCGCAGGAACGAGGCGACGGACTGGTCCGCGTCGTGCAGGTCGATCCACTCGAACCCGTCCCAGGAGAAGTCCACCTCGTGGAGCGCGGGTTCGCCCCGGTAGAGCCCGTTCAGGTCCCGGACCAGCGCCTGGATCTGCCGGTGCGGCGCGTGCTCGAGCAGATGCCAGGGCACCTCGCCGGAGCAGTCCCACTCGTCCGGCTGGGCGATCTCGCCGCCCATGAACAGGAGCTTCTTCCCGGGGTGCGCGAACAGGTAGGCATAGAGCAGGCGCAGATTCGCGAAGCGCTGCCAGTCGTCGCCCGGCATCCGCCCCAGCAGCGAACGCTTCCCGTGGACCACCTCGTCGTGCGAGAGCGGGAGGAGGAAGTTCTCCGAGAACGCGTAGAGGAGGGAAAAGGTAAGGTTCTGGTGATGGTACTTGCGGTGCACCGGGTCGAGCGCGAAGTAGGCCAGCGTGTCGTTCATCCAGCCCATGTTCCACTTGAAGCCGAACCCCAGGCCGCCCAGGTAGGTCGGGCGCGAGACCATCGGCCAGGCGGTCGACTCCTCGGCGAAGGTCAGGATGCCGGGATATTCCGCGTGGATGACCTCGTTGAACCGCTTGAGGAACCGGACGGCATCGAGGTTCTCCCGACCGCCGTGTTCGTTCGGGAGCCAGTCGTCCGCCTCGCGCGAGTAGTCGAGGTAGAGCATGCTCGCGACGGCGTCCACGCGCAGGCCGTCGATGTGGTAGACGTCGGCCCAGTACATGGCGTTGGAGAGCAGGAACGAGCTGACCTCGTGGCGGCCGAGGTTGAAGATCAGCGTGCCCCATTCGCGGTGCTCGCCGCGCCGGGGGTCGGCGTGTTCGTAAAGATGGGTGCCGTCGAAGAAGGCGAGCCCGTGCGCGTCGCGCGGGAAGTGGGCGGGGACCCAGTCGAGGAGGACGCCCAGCCCGGCCTGGTGGCAGCGGTCGACAAAACGCCGGAAGCCGTCGGGGGAGCCGAACCGCGAGGTGGGCGCGAAGTAACCGATCGTCTGGTAGCCCCAGGACGCGTCGTGGGGATGCTCGGAGACGGGCAGCAGCTCGAGGTGCGTGTAGCCCAGGTCGAGCGCGTAGGGGATCAGGGTGTCGGCGAGTTCGTCGTAGGTCATCCAGGGCCGCCCGTTGGCGCCCGGACGGCGCCAGGAGCCGAGGTGGACCTCGTAGACGCTGATCGGCCGGGTCATCCAGTCCGTCTCCCGCCGGCGCGCCATCCAGTCGGCGTCGCCCCAGGCGTAGCCGTCCAGGTCCCAGACTACGGAGGCGGTCTGGGGCCGGAGCTCGCCCGCGAAGGCGTAGGGGTCGGCTTTGGTCGCGAGACTGCCGTGGGGGCCCTTGATCTCGTACTTGTAGAGGTCGCCTGCGCGGAGGCCCGGAACGAAGATTTCCCAGAGTCCGGAGTCGCCGCGCTTCTGCATCGGGTGGCAGCGTCCGTCCCAGCGGTTGAAGTCGCCGACGACGCTGACGCGCCGGGCGTTCGGCGCCCAGACGGCGAAGCGGACGCCGTCGACGCCGTCCACGGCGCGGACGTGAGCGCCCATGTGCAGGTAGGTGCGGTAGTGGGTGCCCTCGCCGAAGAGGTAGAGGTCGAAATCCCCGATCTGGAGCGGAAACCGGTAGGGATCCTCGATCTCGCGCGTTCCCTCGCCCTCCGAGATCCGCAGCCGGTAGGGGAAGGGCTCGCGTGCGACGAAATCGTGCGCGAAGACGCCGTCGGGATGAACACGGGTCATCGGGTGGGGCGTGCCGGTCTCGACGTCGACCACCTCGACGGCGTCCGCGTGGGGCTGGAGTGTGCGGACGACCACGCCGGGCGCGCCGGGCAGGCGGTGCATGCCGAGCAGGTCGAAGGGCGAGGCGTGCTCGCCCCGGGCGAGCGCGCGCAGCGTGGCGGCGCCGGGCGTTGAAGGGCTCATTCGATGCCTCCGGTGGAGCTTTCTTACGACGCAGCGGTCTCTTCGGTGGTCGGGGGGGCGATGCGGCTTCGTAGCCGCCGGTAGAGAACGCGCAGGGCGAAGGCGAAGAGGGCGAGCAGCACGGCCCCCAGGATCAGGCCGGCGGCCCGACCCTCGAAGGCCGAGTCGCCCAGGAGGATGAGAATGGCTGCGTAGCCCATGGAGAGGGGCCAGGAGACCGCGAAATAGGGTGCGGGCGGGACCTGCGCGAGCCCGAGGGCGTAGTTCTTCATGGCCACCGTCGGTCCCGGCGCCATCCGGACGAGCGCTGCAAAGGTCCAGGGGTTCATCGACGTCGCGCCGGCCGGTCGGTAGCGGTCGAGGCGGCGGCGCAGCCGCTGCAGCGGGCCGGCGGGGAAGGCGCGCGTAAGAAGATAGGCCAGCGCGAGGTTGGCGAGAATACTCAGCCCGGTAGCCGCGAGGGTGAAACCCTCCCCGAAGACGGCGCCCGCGAGGAGGTAGAAGGGCGAGGCGGGCACCCCGGCCAGCGGGGTCAGCGTCATCGCCGTGAAGAAGGGGACGGGGCCCGCGCGCTTGATCCAGCCGGCAAAGGCTTCGACCTGGGGCCCGGAGACGCGCAGGAGGACAAGGATGGCCAGCAGGGCGACGAGTCCGATCCACAGCCCCACGCGGGGACCCTCGTGGGGTGGGGTGCGCATGGCCGGCGGCGGGGTCATTGCTCGGCCGGCGCGTCCCCATCCGCCGCGCGGTCGGGTCGGAAGACGAGCGCGACCGCGTTAATACAGAAGCGCCGGCCGGTCGGGGGCGGACCATCGGGAAACACGTGTCCGAGGTGCGCCTCGCAGCGCCGGCAGCGGACCTCGATACGCACCATCCCGTGGCTGCGATCGGTGCGTTCCTCGATCGCGTCGGCCGAGACCGGCCGGAAGAAGCTGGGCCAGCCGGTGCCGGAATCGAACTTCGCCTCCGGCCGGAACAGCGGCTGACCGCAGCAGACGCAGGCGAAGACGCCGGGTTCCGTCGCTTCAGGGAGCCGGCCGGAGAAGGCGCACTCGGTACCGCCCTCGCGGGTGACCCGGTACTGTTCGGGCGTCAGGATGCGGCGCCATTCCTCGTCGGTACGAACGATTCGGTCGCTCATCGGGCGCTCCCCTCCGGATGCGGCCGCCAGCAGCACGACGACGGCCAGCGCGGCCGCGAGACGCGCCGATCGCCAACCGGTCTCCGTAATGCATTCGCGCTTCATCTCGTCCGCGCGGGCGGCTCCAGTCTCCACTCGCGAATAGACTACCACAGCCCGCCGCCCGGCGAAAGCGCCGCGAAGAAGGCCTTCGCTATTCCTTCGCGGCCCGCTCTGCGTAGCGTGCTGGAGTGGGGCAGGTTGACCTGAGGAAGACGCTGAAACGCTGAAATGCTGAAACGCTGAAAGGGGAAGGCCGGAGGCCCTCGCGAGCAAGCTCGCGCACTCCAGGGCGCCGCTGCGCGGCGCGGGACCGGCGCGAGCGGATG
>PWTM01000351.1 GCA_003563855.1 PVC group bacterium
GCGTCGAGCCGCACGGGCTCGACCCGCGCGCGGTGCGGGCGATGGCCGAAGCGGGCGTCGACATCGCCGGACACCGCTCGAAGCGGATCGAGGACCTCGCCGAGGATCGCTTCGACCTCGTTGTCACCGTCTGTGACCGCGCGCGCGAGGCCTGCCCCGTGCTGCCCGGCGCGGCGCGCACCCTGCACCGCGGGTTCGAGGACCCGCCCCGGCTGGCCCGCGGCGCCGCGACCGAGGAGGCCGCGCTCGAACCCTACCGCCGGGTGCGGGGCGAAATCCGGCGTTTCGTGGAATCGCTGCCCGATGAGTTCGGGGAGCTGACGGGCGAGAGCACACGGGCCGAAGACGGCCGGGACGGGAGCCGACCATGAGCGACGGGACACCGACGGCGGACAAGCAACTCAGCGTCTTCGAGCGGTACCTGACGCTCTGGGTCGCGCTCTGCATCGGCGCCGGCATCCTGCTCGGCCGGCTGGCGCCGGGGGTCGCGCAGTACCTGGACGGGCTCGCGATCCGCGTCGACGGCGCGCCGGTCGTCTCGATCCCGATCGCCATCTGCCTCTTCTTCATGATGTACCCCATCATGGTGAAGATCGACTTCGCGGAGGTGGTCCGGGCCGGCAAGACGCCCAAACCGGTCGCCCTGACGCTCTTCATCAACTGGGCGGTCAAGCCGTTCACCATGTTCGCGATCGCGACGTTCTTCCTGAGCCAGTTCCACCGCTGGGGGCTCATCCCGGGCACCGAGATCGTCCGGGACGGGACCGAGGTGGACCTCTACCGCTCGTACATCTCGGGGGCGATCCTGCTCGGGATCGCGCCCTGCACGGCGATGGTGCTGATGTGGGGCTACCTCGCGCGCGGGAACCAGGGGCTGACCCTGGTCATGGTGGCGATCAACTCGCTGACCATGCTGCTCCTCTACGGCCTCCTGGGCGGCTGGCTCCTGGGTGTGAACCGGATGCCGGTGCCCTGGGAGACGCTGCTGCTCTCGGTCGGGATCTATGTCGCGCTGCCGCTGGTCGCCGGGTACTTTTCGCGGAGGTGGATCATCGCCGCGAAGGGACGGGCCTGGTTCGAGGCGCGGTTCCTGCACGTGCTGACGCCGGTGGCGATCGTCGCGCTGCTGGCGACGCTCGTCCTGCTTTTCAGCTTCAAGGGCGAGACGATTGTCGCCAACCCGCTGACCATCCTCTGGATCGCGATCCCGCTCGCGATCCAGACCGTGCTGATCTTCGCGATCACCTACGCCCTGGCCCGGCTGCTGCGGTTCCGCTACGCGGACGCGGCGCCGTCGGCGATGATCGGGGCGTCCAACCACTTCGAGGTGGCGATCGCGACGGCGACGATGCTCTTCGGCCTGGCCTCCGGGGCCGCGCTGGCCACCGTTGTGGGCGTGCTCATCGAGGTCCCGCTCATGCTCGGCCTCGTCCGCTTCTGCACCCGCACCCGCCACTGGTTCCCGGTCTGAACTAAGGGTAGCTGTACACGCCGCGGTTCAGGCCGTCGCGGATCGCGGAGATGATCTTGTTGCTGCGCAGCGTGGCCGCCGTGTACCCGTCGACCTGTGTCTCGACGATCTGCTCGGGGGTATAGAGGTCGCGCAGGTTCCGTTCCAGCGGCTTGCCCACCAGGTGGTCCAGCGCTTCCTGGTATTGCCGGATCACCGACCGGAAGGGTTCCTCCGTCGCTTCCAGGTGGTACTGATCGTCCCTGCGCAGGTGCCGGAAGGACGCCCGGCGCACGATCCCGTCGCGCAGCTCGAACTCCACGTTGATCTGGATACTGTCGCCGTCGATGAAGACGCCCCGGTAGACGCCGTCTTCGTGGGCGCGCGCCGGGCGGGCGCCGCGGTCCCGACCGCAGCCAGAGACGGTCCAGGTCAGCAGCGAAACGAGCATCAGGTTCATCAGTTGCTTCACGGTCCCATCCTTTGCTTGAAGCTCCAGAGCCTCTCCGCCATACCCGGTACGGGCGACGAAATCATGACGGCGCTTTCCCGGAGCCGTCCGCGGGGGGAGCGGCGGCCCGGTCCGGGGCCGCGCACTTCGCCTCGAGCGCGGCCAGGCGCGCTTCGAGCGCCTGCAGCCGGGCCGCGGATTCCTCCTCGACGCTCTCGATCCCGGTCACGAGCAGGCTGTTGATCTCGTTCTGCTGCGACCAGAGCCGGTAGGTGTAGAAGCGCAGGAGCGACCAGACCCCGCGCTTGAGCCGGACCAGCAGCGGGGCGAACCGCGCCCGCCGCTCCCGGATCTCGAAGTCGCAGATATCGACCCGCGCCGCCTCGCGCAGGCAGCGCACGAAGAATGCGTTCGACGTCCCGGCGCGGCGCCGGAACGGCAACTCGACCCGGCCGGCCGGCGGCACGGCGGCCTGCGCGTAGACGCCCTCGCGGTTCTTCCTTTCGACCGCCGCGCGCACGTCCGCCTCGACCGCGGCCGCGTCGACGCCGTCGGCGCCGATCTCGAACCATCGCTCGGGCTGCTCCATGGTTTGCGCTCCCGTGCGGGCGGCATGCCGCGGCCCACGCCGCGCCCCCGCAGGGGCACGGCATGCCGTGCCCCTGCGCCGCCCGGCCGGCCACCCTGCGGGCGTGCCCGCCCGCGGCGTGCCGCACACCCGCAGTATCCCCCCTCCCCCCCCTGCGGACAACCCCGAACGCGCCGGCCTTCACCGATGCTGGGCAAGCCAGGTCTAGCGGCGCTGTCGCCGGGCTTCACCCTGTGGAGTGCGGTGGCAGAGTCCCGGGTGCGCCTCGCGCCCGGGACGGCGACACCGCTTTCGCCCCCGCCAGAGACCGCGTGATCCCCGCCAACCGAAAGCGGCGTCGCCGGGCTTCGCCCTCTGCCGCCGCACTCCATATCGCGTCTCCCTTTTTGGCAGCGTAAGAGCCGCCCGCAGAAGCGAAGGGGGGTGGATGTCCGCCCCCCCCGGGGAACGCCACGCTCCAGCGTGGCACGGTCCCGGTCCGCGAGGTTCTCGTCCCCTTGATCGGCCAGGCTGGAGCCTGGCGTTCCCGGGGGGGGCACGCTCCTCTCTGCGTTGTCGCCAGGAAGGCCACCCCGCTGCCGCCCCCCGGCTGCTTGACGCGGCGCGGTTCGTGGCTTATCGGTTCCCTGCCGGGCCGCGGCGCGGCGGCCCGGGCTAACCGGAAGGCTCGCCATGAAGGTCCGCTCGCTCCGTCCCGCCGATCTCCAGCCCGCACTCGCGCGGCTCTGGGCCTGTTCCGGACCGAAGATCGTGTCCATCGACCGCACCTGCCCGCCGGGGCAGAGCGCCCCCGTGTTCACCGTCCGGGGCCGCTACACGGCGAAGGGCTGGACCGAGTGGACGCAGGGGTTCCAGTACGGCTCCGCGCTGCTGCAGTACGCCGCGACGGGCGACGAGGCGTTCCTGGCGATGGGCCGGGACCGGACGCGCGAGGCGATGGCGGCGCACGTGACGCATTTCGGCGTGCACGACCACGGGTTCAACAACGTCAGCACCTACGGCCAGCTCCGCCGGCTCGCGATCGAGGGCCGGTTCGACGACGACGCGGGCACCCGGGCCTGGCTCGAGCTGGCGCTCAAGGCCTCCGGCGCCGTGCAGGCGCGGCGCTGGACGGAGCTGCCGGAGGGCGCCGGCTACATCTACAGCTTCAACGGCCCCCACTCGCTCTTTGCCGACACGATCCGCTCGCTGCGCGCGCTCGCGCTCGCGCACCGGCTCGGCCACACGATGATGGGCGAGAACGACCGCCGCATCTCGCTGCTCGAGCGCCTCGTCCGGCACGCGCACGCCACCATCCGCTACAACGTCTACTTCGGGACCGGCCGCGACGCCTACGACGTGCGCGGCCGGGTCGCGCACGAGAGCATCTTCAACCTCAACGACGGCGCCTACCGCTGCCCGAGCTCGCAACAGGGCTATTCGCCGTTCACGACGTGGACGCGCGGGCTGGCCTGGGTGCTCACCGGCTGCGCCGAGCAGCTCGAGTTCCTCGAGACGCTCGAGGACGGCGAGCTGGCGGACCTGGGCGGCCGCGAGGCCGTCGAGGCGCCGCTGCGCGCGGCGGCGCTGGCGACGGCGGACTTCTATATCGAGCACACCTCGACCGACGGCATCCCCTGCTGGGATACCGGCGCGCCCGGGCTCGCCGCACTCGGCGACTGGCGCGCGGGCCCCGCCGACCCGTTCAACGCGCACGAGCCCGTGGACAGCTCGGCGGCCGCGATCGCCGTGACCGGCCTGCTCCGGCTCGGCCGCCACCTGGCGCGGCGCGGGGAGCCGGAGGCCGGGCTGCGGTTCGAGCAGGCCGGGCTGACCGTGCTCGCCACGCTGCTCGACCCGCCCTACCTGGGCGAGGACCCCGACCACCAGGGCCTGCTGCTCCACTCGATCTACCACCGGCCGAACGGCTGGGACTATATCCCGGAGGGCCGCGCCATTCCCTGCGGCGAGGCGAGCATGTGGGGGGACTACCACCTCCGCGAGGCCGCCCTCTACGTGCAGGACCTGGCCGCCGGGCAGCCCGCCCCCACCTTCTGGGGCCGGGAACCGGACGCCCGGGCGAAGGAGGATCCGTCATGATCGTTGCCGACCTCGAACAGATCGAAGGCCGCACCTACCCGGCCCGGCGCCGGACGCAGAACCTGGCCGGGGGCGCATCGCCGATCCAGGCGAAGAGCTTCGCGCTCGGCTGGGTGACGCTCGACCCGGACGGCGGGCAGGTGCCCTGGCACAACCAGGAGCAGGAAGAGGTCTACTTCGTCGTCGAGGGCGAAGGCGAGATGTGCCTCGGGACGGAGCGCCGGACGCTGCGGACCGGCCAGGCCGTCTTCATCCCCCCGGGCGTCTTCCACCAGCTCACCAACATCGGGCCGACGCCGCTGAAGATGCTCTACTGCTACGGCCCGGCCGGCGACGTCGCGCACTGGAAGCAGGAGCTGGCCGGCACGCTGCCCCGCGCGGGCGAGGCCGCGCCACCGCTCCCGGCCGGCGCCCGGCCACAGTGGGTCGACGTCAGTGCGTGCCCGCGGAGCGCGCTCCCGCGCGGCGGCGCAGACGGATGAGCAGCGCTGCCGCGGCCAACTGGCCCACCTTCAATCCCAGCGTGCCCGGATGCGCGCCGGCAGGTCCAGGGGCGCCCCGCCCGCTTCCGGGCTCGCGGGATCGTCGTCCGACACCCCCTCGGTCTGCGCCTCGAACGCTTCCGCGACCTCGGCGGTGAAGAACCGGCAGCGCTGCGCCGTGCTGTGGCGGTCGGTATGCGGGCCGCGCGGGTGGTAGTAGCGCATCGGCCAGAAAACCGCCAGTTCCCGGCGGGCGCGGGTGAGCGCCACGTAGGCCAGGCGCCGCTCTTCCTCGATCTCCGCCGCGCTGCCCGTGGCCATGTCGGAGGGCAGGCAGCCGTCGGCCGCGTGGATCAGGACCACGCTCTCCCACTCGCAGCCCTTGGCCGAGTGGATGGTCGAGAGCACGAGCCAGTCGTCGTCGCGGACGGGCGGCCCCGCCCAGTCCCCGGTCGACTGCGGCGGGTCGAGCACGAGGTCGTGCAGAAAAGCCCGCCGGCTGCGGTAGCCCGCGGCGATCTGTTCGAGGCTCTCGAGGTCCGCCCGCCGCGCCTCCGCCCGCGGGTAGCGGGTTTCCAGCAGGGGCCCGTAGAAGCGCGCGATCCGCGCCACCTGCGCCGCCGGCGGCAGCGCGGCGCCGCCGAGCGCTTCGAGCAGGTCCGCCAGCGCGGCGAGTGCCGCGCGTGCGGCCGCGGGCGCGCCCGCCTCGCGCAGCACGCGCGGCGCCGCGCCCGGCGTCGTGACCCGGGCCGCGAGCCCGGCCGCGGTGGCCGGGCCGACGCCCTCGATCAACTGCAGCACCCGCAGCCAGGCCATCTCGTCGCGCGGGTTCTCGGCGATGCGCAGCAGGGCAACCAGGTCCTTCACGTGCGCGGCCTCGAGGAAGCGCAGGCCGCCGTACTTGCGGTACGGGATGCCGCGCCGGCCGAGTT
This sequence comes from PVC group bacterium, assembly GCA_003563855.1. Classification (GTDB taxonomy): domain Bacteria; phylum Verrucomicrobiota; class Kiritimatiellia; order PWTM01; family PWTM01; genus PWTM01. The sequence continues at coordinate 5,984 of PWTM01000351.1, forward strand.
CCACCTCGAGCGCGTCCGAGTGGTAGGCCGTGCGGAAGAGCACCGCCATGTCGCGCAGCGGCAGGCCGCGCTCGTGGCGATCGAGCACGGCGCGTACGACGGCCTCCGTCTGCGCCGCCTCGTCGCGGCAGGCGACGAGCCGGGGGCGCGGGCCGTCGCGCCCGCTGCGCAACGTCTTGGCATACCCCTCGGCCGCCCCGGCGATAAGGCGGTTGGCGGCATCGAGGATCGGCTGCGTCGAGCGGTAGTTCTCCTCGATCGTCACGACGGTCGTGCCGGGAAACCGCTTCGGGAACTCGAGCATCCCGCGCGGGTCGGCGGCCCGGAAGCCGTAGATGCTCTGCGCGTCGTCGCCGACGGCCGTGAGGTTCGGCCGCTCGCGGCGCAGCCCGGCGAGGATGTCGGCCTGGACCCGGTTGGTGTCCTGGACCTCGTCGACGAGGACATGGTCGAACCGCCCGCCCATCGCGCGGGCCAGGCCGGGATCCTCGAGCGCCTGGCGCCAGTAGAGCAGCAGGTCGTCGTAGTCGAGCACGCGGTGCCGCTGCTTGCGCTCGACGTAGGCCCGGAAGAGCCGCTTGAGCGCCTCGCCCCAGGCGGCGCACCAGGGGAAGACGCGTTCGAGGACGGGGCCGAGGTCTTCGTCGGCGTTGACGCAACGGGAGTAGATCGCCAGGCAGGTGCTCTTGCGCGGGAACCGCCGGTCGCGCGAGGCGAGGCCGAGTTCCTGGCGGACCGCGTGCATCAGGTCCGCGGCGTCGGAGGCGTCGATGACGGTGAAATCCGGGTCGAGCCCGACGGCGTGCGCGTGGATGCGCAGCAGCCGGTTCGCGGCGGCGTGGAAGGTACCGCCCCAGGGCCGTCCGCCGGCGGCCGGCGCGCGGGCGAGCGCTGCCGCGCGGCGCAGCATGGTCTCGGCGGCGCGCCGGGTGAAGGTCAGCAGCAGGATGCGGGCGGGGGGCACGCCCCGGTCCATCAGCGAGGCCACCCGGCAGGCCAGGGTCGTCGTCTTGCCGGTCCCTGCACCGGCCACGACCAGCAACGGCCCGTCGCCGTGCATCACCGCCCGGCGTTGCGCCTCGTTCAGCGGCGGCCACGCGGCGCGGCCGCGGTTCGCGGTGTCGTCCATCGCCCCCACTCTACCCGCCCGCCCCGACCCGGCGCAATGGGACGGGGAAGACCATTCCCCAGTTTCCGGCGTGCGGTCTGCGTAGAGTGTTGAAGTGGGACGGCTTCGCGTGTTTCTGAAGCGCAAAAGCCCGCAGGTGGTGCGCGGCGAGATTCTCGGGGTGGTTCCCGCGCAGAAGTGAGGCAGGCGTGGGGCGCCGGGCATCGCGGCTCGCGCGCCCGGTCACCCCGTGCGCGGCGTTATCGGTCCGGGGGCGGGACATGAGGAAAAAGCTGAAACGCTGAAAGGAAAAGGGCGGAGGCTCTCGTGGTCCGCAGTTCGTACTCGTCGCCCGCTCTCGCCTGCCGCGCCGAAGCGCGAAGCGCGTAGGCGGGTCGTCCCCTCTCGTCGCCCGAGCGGGCGGGGCTGGCGCCCGGTTCCTTGTCGCTGCGGGTTCTTGCGGGTGTCTTTCGTGCGACGATAGCGGTGGACAGAGTATGGACGGGAGGGTCGGTCGGCGACTCCGGCGACGACTACGGATTACGACGGCGATGCGTCCCATCGTCCACCGTAGTCGTCGGCGTAGTCGTCAACCGAAAAGAACATGCCTCGAAGAACTGGGGAGAATCCACGCTGCCGGCCGGGGACGTTCCGCAGTCTTCGTAGCGCGACACTGCTTCGTCCCACCAGACACCGTGTGACCACCGCCAACCGAAAGCGGCGTCGCCGGGCTTCGCCCTCTGCCGCCGCACTCCATATCGCGTCACCCATTTGGCAGTGTAAGAGCCGCCCGTAGAAGTGTAGCGGGTAGATATCTCCC
>PWTM01000288.1 GCA_003563855.1 PVC group bacterium
GGGGGGGGGGGGGCGTGGTGCGGCAGGCCGTGGGGGCAGACCGTGCTCGGGATGGTGGGACCCAGGCGGCCATGACGGATACACGCGTCCCCACGGCCTTGCGCCGTGGGGGGCGAAAAGTTGGTCTTCGGAGCGCGGCACGCCCTCAGGAAGAATCCGGAGGAGAGCGCGGGGCGGACTTTCGGTCGGCCCGCGCTCTCTCTGGGCTCTCTCTGAGGGGCGTTCGCCGGGCTCACCCTTGCCTCCCCCACGGGGCAAGCCCGTGGGGGCCGGGCGGCATGGTGGCGATCGGCCGGAGCCCCGGAGTTCGATGGCGCACGAGGGGCGCGGGCCTCGTCCGCGCCGGCACGGATACGCGAAGGCGGCCTTGCTTTTCGACGGTGCCCGGGTTAACCTCTATGCAGGTTGGGTACGGTGGCGAAGCCGGTGCCTGCCGGGAAGAGAAGAAAGGGGGCGGACATGACGCCATCCGATGCGTACCCCGAGGGGTTCTCCGAGCAGGACATCCTCTTCGAATGCCCGAACTGTTCGAAGAGCCTCGGCATCGACCAGCGCGGCGCCGGACTCGTCGTGAAGTGCCCGGACTGCGGCACGCGCCTGCGCGTGCCGATGCCGGAATACTTTGCGCCACGCCCCGACACGCCGGCCGAAGAGGGGCAGGTCTCGACGCCGGAATCCGAATCCGCCACGCCGCAGGACGCGGCGCATCGGCTCGAAGTCAGCCTCGAGGCGCTCCAGCGCCGGAAGGACACGCTCGAACACGAACGCGTGCAGACCGGACACCGGGTCGAGCGCCTGCGCGAGGAGGTGGCGGTCATGCAGACGGCGGTCGACCGCATGGTCGAAATCCTCCAGGACTTCGGACCCGCCCCCCGCTGACCCGGCGGCGAGCTCAGGCGGAAGCCGGTTGCGCGGCGAGCGCGTCCGCGAGCGCGCTCAGCGTCTGGGCCGCGTCGCCCAGGCAAAGCGTGGTCTTCGGGGCGTCGTAGAGGGGGTTGGGCACGCCGGCATAGCCGGGACTGCGGTCGAGGTTGCAGACGACGACCGCGCGGGCTTCGGTCACGCGGAGAATGGGCATCCCCGAGATCGGCGTCCCCTCGACGGTGCCGGCCGAGGGGTTCACCACATCGTTGGCGCCGACGACCAGCGCGACATCCGTTTCCGGCAGGCGCGCATTCGCCTCGTCGAGTTCCAGGAACCGCTCGTAGGGGAGGTTCACCTCCGCCAGCAGGATGTGCATGTGTCCGGGCATCCGGCCCGCGACCGGATGAATGGCGAAGACGACCTCGACGCCCCGTTTCTCGAGCAGGTCGAAGAGGCGCTTGACCGCCGGTTGGGCCTGCGCCAATGCCATGCCGTAGCCGGGCACGATCGCGACCCGTCGCGCCGCGGCGAGCAGGTCCGCCGGATCGCGCGCCGGCTCGGACGGCCCGGCTTCAGCCGGCGTCTCCGCTGCACCCGCCGCATCGGCGAGCCGGCCGGCGAGCACATCGCCCAGTTCCCGGTTCATCGCCCGACACATGATGCGGGTCAGCATCAGGCCGCCGGTCCCGACCATCGCGCCCACCGCCACGGGAACGGGGTTTCCGACCGCAAATCCCGCCACCGCGGCGGCTACGCCGGAAAGCGCGTTCAGGAGGGAGATGCTCACCGGCATATCGGCCCCGCCGACTCGGACCATGAACAGCACGCCGAAGAGCAGTCCGGCAGCCGGTATCACGGCCGCCGCCACGCGATAGGCGCCGCCCCCGGCCGATGCCGCGCCGATCCCGGCAAGGGCCAGCAGGCCGCCCAGCAACGCCAGGCAGAGCGTGGCGTGCCCGCGGAAGGCGACCGGTCTCGACGGCAGCCAGCGAGCCAGCTTGAATACGGCGATCAGACTCCCGGCGAAGGTCAACGTCCCGATCCCGGTCGCGAGAAAGGCGGCCACGCGGGGCGCCGGCGGCGGAACCGGTACGGCCGCGCGCAGGGCCAGCAGGGCCACGACCGCCGACGCTGCTCCGCCGATCCCGTTGAACAGCGCGACCAGCTCGGGCATCTGGATCATCCGCACGCGCAGCGCAAGGACGATACCGACGCCCGCCCCGACCGCCAGCCCGACCCAGACCATCGGATCGGCCAGAAGCCCGCGCCCCGCCAGCGTGACCAGGATGAACCCGAGCATCCCGGCCGCGCCCAGCGCGTTGCCGCGCGCCGCCGTGCGCGGCGAACGCATCCAGTGAATCCCCAGCACCACCAGCGGAACCAGGAGCAGTGCCGCCGCCTCGAATGCCGGGATGCCGGCGAAGCGCCCGTCGTTCACGACGGCTCCTCCCCGTTCCCGCGGCGGCCGAACATCCGAAGCATCCGGTGCGTGACCAGGAACCCGCCCACCACGTTGGCCATCGCCAGCGCCACCGCCAGCGCGGCCAGCGTCCGCGGCCAGGGTCCTTCGCCGCGCGCGGCGCCCAGCGCCGCCAGCGCCGCGAGCACCGTGATGCCCGAAAGCGCGTTCATCCCCGACATCAGCGGCGTATGCAGCAGGGCGGGTACCGCCCGCAGCACGCGATAGCCGACGGCCGCCGTCCCCGCGAACAACACCACCCAGAAGAGCGCGTTCATGCCCCGCCCTCCGCCGAAGCCTTCATCGCGTCCAGCGCGCCGGCATGCACCACGCGACCCTCCCAGGTCACCCGCGCGGAGGACGCCACCTCGTCGTCCGTCGCCGCCTCCACGCTGCCGGTTCCGTCCAGGTGCAGCAGAAAGTTCAACACGTTGCGCGCGAAGAGCAGCGTGGCCGTCGCCGGAACCCGGCCCGGGATGTTCTGGATGCCGACCACGGTCACCCCGTGCCGGAGGACCGTCTCGCCCGGGGCCGTGACCTCGCAGTTGCCGCCCTGGTCCACCGCGATGTCGACGATCACCGAGCCGGGGCGCATCGCACGAACCGTCGGCGCCGTCACGAGCACCGGCGAAACCCGCCCCGGAACCAGCGCCGAGAGCACCACGATGTCCGCCGCTTCCACCTTCGGCCGGAGCGCCTCGCGTTCGCGCTCCAGCCACTCGCGCGAGAGTTCGCGCGCGTACCCGCCCTCGCCGACGGCCGCGTCGGCCGGAACGCCGGGGTCGATCACCGTCGCGCCCAGGCTGCCCGCCTGCTCGCGCGCCTCGGGCCGGATATCCGCCGCCGCCACGGTCGCCCCCAGCCGCTTCCCCGTCGCCGCCGCCTGCAGCCCGGCCACGCCCGCGCCAACGACGAGCAGGGAGGCCGGCGGCACGACACCGACCGCCGAACCGGCCAGCGGGACGAACTTGGCCAGCGCGTCGGCTGCCATCAGCATGCCCTTGTAGCCGGCCACCATGCTCATCGAGGATAGCGCGTCCATCGGCTGCGTCTTCGCCATGCGCGGAATGCCGTCGAGCGTGAACGCCTTCACCCCGCGCGCCGCCAGCTTGCGGACCATCGCATGGTTCCCCGGCGAGGCCGGGTGAAGGAAGCCGATCAGCACCTGGCCCTCCCGCATTCGGTCGATCTCGTGCGCGCCCGAGGCGTCGGCCCGCGGCTCCTTGACCTTCAGCAGGATGTCCGCCGTGGCGTAGATCTCGTCCGCGCCGGCCACGACCTCGGCCCCGACCGCCGCATAGGCCTCGTCCGGGTGGAAGCTGCCGAGCCCCGCGCCGGCCTCGACGCAGACCCGCGCGCCCATCTCCACAAGGCGCTTCACCGTCTCCGGCGTCGCCGCCACGCGGTCCTCCCCGGGCATGATCTCCCGGGGCACCCCGATCGTCCGTCCCTTCAAGCTCATCGTCCGCCCTCCGTATTCCCGCTCTCCTGCGCCGTGCGCGCCGGATCGAACAGGCGTTCCGCTTCGATCCACTGCCCGAACCCGCGCAGCACCACCGTCGTCTCGGAATCCCGGATGCCCGGGATCACCGAAAGGTCGTTCGTCACGAAGTCCACCAGCGTCTGGCGCGAGGGCGCCAGCACGATCGCGATCAGGTCATGGCGCCCGGTCACGATCATGGTCGTCAATACCGCCGGAAGCGCCTCGACCCTGCGCGCGCACTCGGTCAGCTCCCGCCCGTCGATCTTCAGGCTGACCACCGCCAGGAACGAATCAGGCACGCACTCAAGGTTCGCCTGCGCCACGACGCGCAATGCGCCCGAGCGGATCATCCGCCCCAGCCGCTGCCGCACGCTCCCCTCGGACACCCCGATTCGCCGCGCGATCTCCCGATTCGAGACCCGCCCGTCTTTCCCGAGTTCATACGCAATGCGCATGTCGGAAGCGTCAAGAGTGCGCATAAGCTCGCTCATGCGCCTCTTCTAGCAGTATACGCGTAATCGGTCAAGAGCGGTGGCAGCGTCCCGGGCGTGCCCCGCGCCCGGGACGGCAACACCGCCTTCGCCTCACCAGAGACGCTACCCCCTCGCTAACCAGAAGCGGCGTCGCCGGGCTTCGCCCTCTGCCGCCGCACTCCATATCGCGTCACCCCCTTCTTGCAGCGTAAGAGCCCCCGCAGAAGCGAAGGGGGTGGATGTCCGCCCCCCGGGAACGCCACGCTCCAGCGTGGCACGGTCCTGGTCCGCGAGGTTCTCGTCCCCTTGGTCGGCCAGGCTGGAGCCTGGCGTTCCCGGGGCCGCGCTCCGGCACGACACGCCGGGCATCGCGGCTCGCGCGCCAGCCCCAGCCCGTTTCGCGCCCGCCGCCGCCGACGCCGGTCCCGCGCCGCGCAGCGGCTTTGGAGTGCGGCCTCGCGAGGCCGCTTTCGTCCACCCGCCGCGTCGCGACGCGGCGAAACAAAGCGGCGACCCGTCGCCGCACTCCAGGGCGCCTGCGGCGCGGGAGGAGCTGCCGCTCGCGCCGGTCCCGCGCCGAAGCCCCTCGTTCGCCACGGACACACGGCGTCCGGCGTCCGCGAATCGGACCCGGGCACCCGCTGGGGCGAAAGCCTGGAGAAAGTCCGCACGGATCGCTGCATTGACGGGGGCCGCGATATCGGCTACATGCCCGCCTTCCCGCGTCACCGGAGACGGGACGAGGTTACGGAGGACGGGGTCTCGTTGCCGGCCGCGTGAGGCGGGAGGGCGCATCGGCGGGCAAGCGGTGCACCCCGACGCGGCCGCCGGGCGCATGGACGGGCGGGCGCAGCCGAAACAGGGGGCAACGCATGAACATCGGATCGGACGACACGCTGGTCTTCATTGGCGATTCCATCACCGATTGCGGACGCGGCCGGCCCGTCGGGCAGTATGCCGGCCTGGGCGAAGGCTATGTCGCCATCGTGGATAGCCTGCTCGCCGCAGGCTATCCCGAACGCCGTATCCGGGTGCTCAATACCGGAACCAGCGGCCATCGGATTCCCGACCTGGAAGCCCGATGGAAGAGCGACGTGCTGGACCTACGGCCGGACTGGCTCTCGGTGATGATCGGCATCAACGACGTCTGGCGACAGTTCGACCGCGCGCTGGAGCCGGACCAGGTGACGATCGAACGGTACGAGACCGTCTACCGGGAACTCCTCGCACAGACGCGGCCCCGGCTGAAGGGCCTGGTGCTGGCGTCGCCCTACTTCATCGAGCCGAACCGGGCGGATCCCATGCGCGAACGCATGGATGCGTACGGGAAGGTCGTGGAACGCCTGGCCGCCGAATTCGATGCCGTCTTCGTCGATGTGCAGGCGGCCTTCGATCGGTACCTTCAGCACCGACCGCCGCAGTCCCTCTGCGGCGACCGCGTGCATCCGAGCAGGATCGGCCACATGATCATCGCCATGGCCGTTCTCGCCGGGATCGGGTTCGACTGGAGACGGGTCGATCCCTCGCGAGAGGGGTAGGGGATCGCCGGGACCGCGCCCCCTTGGACCGCGCGTTTGCGGGAACCGGGGTTTCGGCGCCCGGGGATGATGCCCGGGCGGTTACCGCACTGCCTTCACACCGCCGCCGGCGCGGGCGCGGGCCACCTCGGCCAGCACGGCCTTCTCCTCGACCATCGTGATGTCGCCGGGGATCTCCTGCACCAGGATGCCGTGCGCGGCGCCCCACTGGACCGCCTCGTCCGGGCCGTGCCCCTTGAGCAGCGCGGCCAGCGCGCCTGACGTGAACGAGTCGCCGCCGCCCGTCCGGTCCAGGATCGGCACGTTGCGCCGGAGCGGCGCGACGTGGAAGGCGCCGGCCCGCACGTCGTAGAGCGCGGCGCCCCAGTCGATCAGGTCCGCGTTCGTCGCCCCGCGCCACTGCGTGCCGATCAGGCTCAGGTTCGGGAAATCGGCGGCGACCTTCTTGACGGTGCCCCGGTAGGCGTCGAGCCACTCCTCGAAGCCGGCGCCCTTCCGCACCTCCGTGGTGTAGCCGAGCGCGTCGTGCATGTCGCTGTCGTTGCCGACGAGGAACCCGAGGTGGGGCGCGATCCGGCGGTTGATCGCCCGCGCCCGCTCCTTGTCGGGCTCGACTTTCGAGCGGTAGTTCAGGTCCGCGGCCACGAAGACGCCGTGCGCCGCCGCGGCCTCCACGGCCTCGATCGCCAGGTCCGCCGAGGTCGGCGAGAGCAGCGTGTAGATGCCGCCGGTGTTGAAGACCCGGACGCCGTCGCTCCCGAACAGCGCCGCCCAGTCCACGTCCCCGGGCCGCAGCGCGCGCACGGCGGAATGCGCGCGGTAGTAGCAGGTGGCCGAGGGAATCAGTCCCTTGCCGTTGTACGTGAAGTTGATCCCGTTGCAGATCGTGCCCTTGCCGTCCGTCGAGAACCGGCGCCCGTCGTTCTTCGTGTCGAACCAGCGGACCAGGCCCGTGTCGACCCCGGCGAGCCGGAGCTGGTTGCGGATATTCCGGCCGATCTCGTCGTCGACCAGCGCGGTCACGACCGCGCTGCGCAGGCCGAACGTGTGCGCGAGCCCGCAGGCGACGTTCGTCTCGCCGCCGCCCTGGAACACCCGCATCACCGATGCCCGCGCCGTCGGCACGTCGAGGGGATCGAGCCGCAGCATCACTTCCCCGAGCGACACGCCGTCGTAACGGCAGGTCTCCGCCGGTTTGATCGCCCCATAGGGCACTACGCCCGTCTTCGTCATGCCGTCGCCTCCCCGGGATCCCGCCGCTGCGCGCGGCCGGCGCTAAGGTTCCCGCGCGATCCCGTCCGCGGGTCACGCCGATATCCGCCGCATCGCGGCGAGCCTAACAGGTTCCCCCCGGCGCCGTGAAGCCCGGGCGGCGGGTGCATTCCCCAGTTCTCGGCCAGTTCTCGGCGAAGCCGTCGTGGAAAGCGTGGACGGGAGGATCGGTTGACGACTACGGCGACGACTACAGATTACGACGGCAATGCGTCCCGTCGTCCACCGTAGTCGTCGGCGTAGTCGTCAACCGAAAAGAACATGCCTCGAAGAACTGGGGAGAATCCACTCTGCCGGCCGGGGACGTTCCGCAGTCTTCGTAGCGCGACCCTGCTTCGTCCCACAAGACACCGTGTGACCACCGCCAACCGAAAGCGGCGTCGCCAGGCTTCGCCCTCTGCCGCCGCACTCCATATCGCGTCACCCGTTTGGCAATGTAAGAGCCGCCCGTAGAAGTGTAGCGGGTAGATATCTCCCCCCCCGGGAACGCCACGCTCCAGCGTGGCACGGTCATGGTCCGCGAGGTTCTCGTCCCCTTGATCGGCCAGGCTGGAGCCTGGCGTTCCCGGGGGTCACGTTCCTCCCTACATTATCGTCCCCTCGGCTCGATCCCCCCGGGGCGGCACGGAACCTTTACGAAGCCATGGGCACTCCCGCCCCGGGGGCGGCCCCGCGGGGTGCGGCAGGTCGCCCTACGAAGCCCGCAGGGCGAAGTAGGGTCCGTGACGGAGCGTTCGCGAA
>PWTM01000355.1 GCA_003563855.1 PVC group bacterium
ACGAAGTCGGACGGATTCTCGCGCGGAAACGCCCCCCGGCAACTACGGCGTCAACTTCCTCGCGAACTACGCCGGATCTAACCTGTCCGTCAACTTTGCCGCGAACTACATCGACGACCGACCGATCTCCGCGGCTGTGTCGATGCGTCGCGCAGCGACGCTACTACAACGGAGGCACCCCTAACCGCCACGCTTACCCGGATACTCTTACCCGAAGAGATTTCCGACGATGACTTGGTCTGTCCCCGGGGGCTCTTCCCCTTGCCGGATCGACAACGATTTCGACAATGATTTCGACAACGATTTCGACAACGATCTCGACAAGGATGGGGTGGGGCGGCGGGGGGGCGGAGGTCGCGGGGGGGCGAGGATTACGACGAGGACGAGGACGAGGGAGGAGACCAGGTGAGGGTCTCGTCGAGGGCGGTGCGTTCGTCGAGCGGGTCTTCGAGGTGGTGGCGGAGGAAGGCGGCGAGGGCGGCGTTCATGGCGGCGGTCTGGCCGGGCGTGCGGCGGACGGGCGCCAGGGCCCGGGGTTCGGGGGCGCGCTGCCAGGCGCGCAGGAGGGCGAGGGCGTCGGCGGGCAGGGCGTGCGCGCGGCCGGCGCGGGGGGCGGCCCGGCAGCGGCCGCAGAGCAGTCCGCCCCGGTCGGGAACGAAGACCGCGCCGGCATCGGGAACGCGGCCGCAGACGCACCGGTCGAGCCGGGGCGCGAAGCCCAGGGCATCGAGCCACTGGAGTTCGAACCAGTGCTGGACCGCCCGCGCGTCGGCGCCGCCGTCGAGCGCATCGAGGGCCAGGCGCATGCCGGCATAGGCCCGCGGGGTGGCCTGCGCCGCCGGCGGGAGCGAGCGGGCGGCCAGCGCGGCGAGCCAGGAGGCGGCGGCACAGGCGCGCCAGTCGCGGCGCAGCGCCGGATGGGGATCGAGCGGGAAACACTCGCGCACCGCGTGCGTGTCCCCGCGCGGGCGCCGGTAGAAGCACACCTCGCAGCGGTAGAAGAGGTCGCATTGGCCGAGCAGGAAGCTCTTCGGCCGCAAGGCGCCGCGCAGCAGCGTGGCGGTCCGGCCGTGGCGGCGCAGGAGCCAGAGCACGCGGCGCGAGGTGTTCGACCAGGGGTCCATCCGCAGGACGAACCCCTCGTCGCGGACGACCGGGTTCACGCCGGCGGCCCGTCGGCGCCGGGCGCGCGCTCGATGCGCACGCGCAGCACCTGCCGCTCGTTGGCCTCCTCGACGACCATCCGGAAGCCGGGCTTCTCGATGGCGGCCCCGGCGGTGGGGATGCGGCCCAGTTCGCTGACCAGGTAGCCGCCGAGCGAATCGTAGTGGCTCGCGTCCGGGATGCGGAGGCCCAGCGTCTCGTTCACCTCGTCGACCGGCAGCGAGGCGTCGAAGATCCCGGAGTCCCCGGCGGGCGGCGCCAGGTCGGTCTCGTCGTCGTCGGTCTCGTCCCGGATCTCGCCGATCAGTTCCTCGAGGATGTCCTCCATCGTCACGAGTCCGGCGGTGCCGCCGTACTCGTCGACGACGGGGGCGAGGTGCTGGCGGCGCGCGCGCAGCAGGTTGAGCAGGTCGCTGATGGGCATGGTCTCGGGGACGAACAAGGGCTGCTGCATCAGCGTGCGCACGGGCGTCTCGCTGCCGTCGTCGGCGGCGGCGAGCAGGAGGTCGCGCGCGTGGACGACGCCGACGACGCGGTCGACGCCGCCCTCGTAGACGGGGTAGCGGGAGTAGCCCGAGGCGCGGACGAGGTCCAGCGCGTCGGCGACGCGGGTCGAGGCTTCGAGCGCGCTCATGCGCACGCGCGGGGTCATGATCTCGCGCGCGACGGTGGTCCCGAACTCGAAGACGCTGCGGATGATCTCGCGCTCCTCGGCCTCGAGGTGTTCCTCGGGCGCCTGGTCGACCAGCGAGATGATGGCGTCCTCGGGCGAGGGCCGGTCGTGCGCCCCGGCGCCGGCCAGCAGCGCCTGGCGCAGCCGGCGCTCGAGGACGGCCAGCGGCCAGGCGAGCGGCGCCAGGACGAGGCCGAGTCCGGCCGCGATGGGCAGCGTCCCTACGGAGAGACGGTCGGCGTAGCTCTCCGAGAGAATCTGCGGCAGGACGCGAAGCAGGAGCACGAAGCCGGCCGCGCCGACCGCCCAGACCGCCGCGCGGACCCCGGGCGCGGCGTCCGCGCCGAGGCGGCCGAGGCGGAGGATGGCGGCGATCTCGAGCAGGACGGCGGCGAGCCGCAGCGCGGCGCGCAGCAGGTCCCAGCGCGGCGTCCAGGCGCGCAGGCGCGGGGTCGCGCGCGGGAACTTCTCCTCGAGGCGCGCGAGGCCGGCCTCGGCGCTGACGGTGAAGGCGGCGAAAAGGGTGGCCGCGGCGAGCGCGCCGGCCAGCATCAGCAGGGCGGCCGTGAGGTCATGCACGGTCGGGCGCCCCCCGGGTCAGTTGGTCTGCCAGGGCCCGCTCCTCGGCCCCGCGCAGCCAGCGGTTCTCCCGGCGCCGCATCCGCGCGCGGTCGGCCGGCGTCGCGTCGTCGGCGCCGTCGAGGTGGTCGCAGCCGTGCGCGAGGTAGAGCGCCAGCTCGCGGCCGGGCGAGCCCCGGTAGCGCCAGGCGCGCGCGGCGCGCTCGGCGTTGACGGCGATCTCCCCGCGCCAGTCCGAAGCGCCGGGAGGGAAGGGCGGGTAGGCGAGGGCGATCGTGTCGGTCGCCGCCTCGCGCCCGAAGCAGGCCCGGTGCATCGCGCGCATGCCGGCGTCATCCACGACCAGCACCGCGATCTCCGCCCACTGCGGCGGCGGCCGGTTCCGCAGCGCCCGCGCGAGCAGCCGGGCGGTCAGGCGCCGCAGCGCCGGACGGTGCAGCGGCAGATGCCGCTGCCGGTTGGAGAAGACCAGCTTCATGGCGCGGGTAGGCCACTCGGCCGTGCAGCATGTTGGTCAGGGTGAAGACGAAGCTGCGCTTCACCTCGGTCAGCTCCCGCATCGTCAGGTCGGCGGCGTCGAGCTGCCCGTCCTTGATCCGTTGCCATACGATCTCCTCCACCAGGTTCTCGATGCGGGACGGGCTGGCCTTGTCCAGGCTGCGGGAGGCGGCCTCGATCGCGTCGGCCAGCGCCAGGATCGCCATCTCCCGGCTCGCGGGCTTCGGGCCGGCGTAGCGGAAGTCGTCCGCGCGCACCTGCGCCGGGTCCGGCGCGTCGCCCGCGTTCCGGCGCCGCGCCCGGTCGAGGAAGAACGAGACTACCGACGTGCCGTGGTGCTGGCGGATGCCGTCGAGCACCGGCTGCGGCAGCTTGAAATGCTGCGCCAGGCCCACGCCTTCCTTGACGTGCGAGGTGATGACCAGCGTGCTCATCTCCGGGCTGAGCTCGTCGTGCGGGTTGTGGCCGCGGGGGGCGTTCTCCGTGAAGAACTCCGGCTTGGTCAGCTTGCCGATGTCGTGGAAATAGGCGCAGACGCGCACGAGCAGCGCGTGGGCGCCGATCCGCTCGGCGGCCGCGTGCGCGAGGTTCGCCATGACCAGGCTGTGGTGGTAGGTCCCGGGCGCCTCCATGGCGAGCCGCTGCATGAGCGGGTGGCCGGGGTCCGAGAGTTCGAGGAGCCGCACGTCGGTGGTGAGCCCGAAGACGATCTCGAGCAGCGGCAGCAGCAGGAGCGCCAGGAGCGCCGCGGCCAGGCTGGAGCCGACGGCGGCCGCCGCCTGCAGCGCGAGCACGTGGCCGGTCGGCTGGGCGGCGACGGCGAGCGCGACGACCAGCAGCGCCTTGACCAGTCCGACGCCGAGCCCGGCCTGGAAGACCTGCGAGCGGCGGCGGACGCGTTGCGTCACGAGCAGGGCGCCGCCCGTGACGGCCAGGCCCATCGCCAGCACGGGGAAGCTGTGCCCGGCGAGGACCGCCGCCCCGAAGGCGATCCAGAGGCCGACCGCCAGCGCGAGCGGGGGGCCGGCCAGGATGCCGCCGAGCAGCGGGGCCAGGACGAGCGGCAGCGTCGGCTCGGTGAGCGCGGAGGCGAAGCCCGGGCGCGCGAAGACCGGGTGGAGCGCCAGCCGGACGAGGCCGAGGCCGAGCAGGCCGAGCGTGAGGAAGAGCGCCAGCCGCGGAACGCGCTCCGGTCCGTCCGGCGCCGCGCGGCTCCAGACCGCCAGTGCGAGCAGCAGGGCCATGCCCATCAGGAACGCGTCGGCCGCCGGGCGCGCCGCCGGTGGGCCCGGCTCGCCCTCCGCCCGCAGCCAGTCGTGGTGCGCGCGCAGCCGCGCGTGGGTCTGCGGCGTGACGCGCTCGCCCGCTTCGACCAGCGTTGTTCCGGCGCGCACGTCGACCGCCGCGCCGGGCCCCGGGACGTCCGGTTCTGTAAAGACGAAGTCGATCTCCGCTGCGAGGGTTCGCGGCGCGCGCTGGCCGGCGGCGGGCAACGCCCGGGGCGCTACGCGCGGGCCGGCGAGCAGCGCGGCCGAGAGCGCCCACCCGAGCAGCGCGGCGCCGATCATCGGCCACCGCACGATCGGCCGGCGGCCGCGGCGCGCCCGCTGCCGCGTCCGCCGGCTGCGTTGCCTCGAGATGCGCTCGCTCATCGCTCTCCGCGCCGCCCCCTCACGGCTCGTCCCGGTCGCCGGCCGTCGTGCGCCCGTCCCGGTAGGCCCGCACAATCCGCTGCACCAGCTCGTGCCGCACGACATCGGTCTCCTGCAGTTCGGTCACGACGATGCCCGGCACGCCGCGCAGCAGCCGGCGCGCCTCGCGCAGCCCGGAGGGCTTGCCCCCGGGCAGATCGATCTGCGTCAGGTCGCCGGTCACCACGCACTTGGCGTCGAACCCCAGGCGCGTGAGCAGCATGAGCATCTGCTCCTCGGTCGTGTTCTGCGCCTCGTCGAGGATCACGAACGCGTGGTTCAGCGTGCGGCCGCGCATGTAGGCCAGCGGGGCGACCTCGATAACGCCGCGCTCCATCTGCCGCTCGATGTCCTCGGGGCGCATCATGTCGTAGAGCGCATCGTGCAGCGGGCGCAGGTAGGGGGAGACCTTCTGGCGGAAATCCCCGGGGAGGAACCCGAGCGCCTCGCCCGCCTCGACGGCCGGGCGCGCGAGGATCAGCCGGCTGACCTCCCCGCGCAGCAGCGCGGCGACGGCCATGGCCATCGCCAGGTACGTCTTGCCGGTGCCGGCCGGTCCGATCGCCAGTACGAGGTCGTTCTCGCGGATCGCCTCCACGTAGCGGTACTGGCCGAACGTGCGGGGGAAGACCGGCGGCATCGAGGGGGCGACGTCGATCCGGCAGGCGAAGACGGCGTCGAGCTCGCGCTCGCGCCCGTCGAGGAAGGCCTGCAGCGCGTAGAGGCGGCCGTGCGACTGCAGCTCGATCCCTCGCGCGCGCGCGCGCCGGAGGCCCTCGAAATAGGCGCCGGCACGCGTGACGCCTTCCGCCGGGCCCTCCGCGCGGATCCAGGCGTCGCGCGCGGCGAGCCGGACCCCGAAGGCCTGGCCGATCCGCGCCAGCACCTCGGGGTCGGCGCCGGCCACGCCCTCCATCTCCCGGGCGTTGTCGAAGTAGATTGTGTTCTCGCTCATGGGCCCCTGCGGCACCCTACGGAGCGCCGCGCCGCGGCGTCAATCCGCCATCGCGCGGCGCAGGGACTCGGCGGCGGCCCTTGGATCCCGCGCTTCGAGCACCGGGCGGCCGACGACCAGGTGCGTGGCGCCGGCCGCGGCGGCGGCGGCCGGGGTTGCGACGCGCTTCTGATCGCCCACGTCCGCGCCGGGCGGACGGATGCCGGGCGTGACCAGCAGCGGGTCCGGTCCGAACCGCCGCCGGAAGGCGCGGGCCTCGCGCGGCGAGCAGACGATCCCGTCGAGACCGGCCTCGAGCGCGAGCGCGCCCAGGGCCGGGACCTGCGTGCCGGGTCCGCGGCGGATGCCCTGCGCCCGCAGGTCCGCGGCGTCCAAGCTGGTCAGCACCGTCACGGCCACGAGCCGCGGCCGGCCGGGGCCGGCCGCCTGCGCCGCGGCGGCGGCCGCCGCGAGCATCCCCCGGCCGCCGCCGGCGTGCAGCGTCAGCAGCGCGACCCCGTGCCGCGCGGCCGCCGCGACGGCCCGCGCCACGGTCCGCGGGATATCGTGCAGCTTCAGGTCGAGGAAGATGCGCTTGCCGGCCGCGCGCAGCGGGTCGAGCACGGCCGGCCCCTCGGCGCAGAAGAGTTCGAGGCCGACCTTGTAGAAGTCCACCGCGTCGCCCAGCGTGGCCACCGCGCGCCGCATCGCGGCGCCGTCGGGGACGTCGAGGGCGACGATCAGTTCGGGGGTGCGCGCGGGGTTCGCCATGCGGTCAGCCTCTCGCCGGCGCGGCGTTGGGTTCCCATTCCGCGAGCCGCGCGCGCGCGTGGTCGGCGTTCGCGCCGCGCGCGCCGCTGGCCAGGTAGCGGCGGTAGTAGGCGGCGGCTTCCGCCCGGCGACCGAGCCCCTCTTCCGAGCGGCCGAGGAAGAAGACGGTCTCCGGCTGGCCGGGCAGCGCCTGCTCGTAGGCGTTGAACCCGTCGCGCGCTTCGGCGTAGCGGCGCCGCGCGAGGTCGGCCATCGCGATGACCTGGACGGCCTGCGGCTCGTCGGGCAACGCCTCGCGCGCGGCCCGCGCGAGGCGTTGCGCCTCGGCCGCCCGGTCGCGGGCCAGGTGAACGCGGGCCGATTTCAGCAGCGCCTCGTAGTCGTCGGGCCGCGCGCGCAGGGCTTCCGTGTAGGCGGCCAGCGCCGCGTCCGGATTCCCGCGCGCCGCCTCCCGGTCGCCGTCCTGGCAGGCGCGGATCGCGTCCGCCTGCGCCCGTACCGGCGCCGTCAGGTCCATGTACCGCGCACGCCGGTCCGCGCGGTCCGCCGCCTCCGCGTGCCGCGTCGCCGCGCGTCGCGTGGCCGTCGCGTGGCGCGCCTCGCTCATCGGGTGCGAGGCGAACATCCGCTCGATCGCGTTCGGCCGGCGCTGCGAGAGCCGCATCAGGATCGCGTGCAGGCCGATCATGCCCTCGGCCGGGTAGCCCGCGCCGACGGCGTAGTCCATGCCCAGCGCGTCGGCCTCGCGCTCGTTCGCGCGGCTGTAGCGCGCGAGCAGCAGGCCGGCGCCCACGGCGCCGAGCCCGGCTACCAGGAGTCCGGCGTCCTCGTCGCGCGATCCGGCCGCCACGGCCACGCCGAGCACCAGGACCTGGGCCAGGATGCCGGAGGTCATGCGCCGGGCCGTGTGCCGGGCCGCCACGTGGCCGATCTCGTGGCCCAGCAGCGCGGCCAGCTCGGCCTCGTTCTCCATCTCGAGCAGCAGGCCGCGCGTGACGGCGATGCTGCCGCCGGGGAACGCGTAGGCGTTCACGTGCGAGGCGTTCACCGCGCGGAAGCTGTAGGGCATCTCGGGCCGGTGACCCGCGGCGGCCACCGCGTGGCCGCGCTCGTCCACGTAGGCGTTCAGCGCCTTGTCGGGGAAGACGCCGTAGTCCGCCGAGACCTGGTGCGGGAGATACTGGCGGTCGATCCCGATCTCGCCCTCGCGGCCGATCAGCATCAACCGTCGCCGGCCCGTCACCGGGTTGGTCGCGCAGCCCGAGGCGAGCGCGACGGTCGAGAGCGCCCCGACGGCGAGAAACTCCCGCCGGCTCCAGCCGCGCTCCGTGGTTCCGTCCATGTCCATGCCTCCTATTCTACGGCAGGCCGGCCCCGCCGACAAGCGCCACGGGGGGCGCCACGTGATCCGTAGTTCGCACTCGTCGCCCGCTCTCGCCTGCCGCGCCGAAGCGCGAAGCACGTAGGCGGGTCGTCCCCTCTCGTCGTCCCGGCTCTTGGGGCTGGCGCTCG
>PWTM01000054.1 GCA_003563855.1 PVC group bacterium
GACGGAGCGATGAGCTTGCGTCCGTCACCCGGCAGCGGGCATGATTCCCGAGCGTATCGTGGCCGTCGTTGGCTGGAACCCGTTGCAGGGAGGAGGAAAGGGCGATGGATCAACTGCAGGCCTTCGCATGGCTGGGGTTGGCGCTGGTGGCCGGCAAACTGGTCCGGCAACGCGTTCCCCTGTTGCGCAGGATCTTCATGCCGTCATCCATCATCGGCGGGTTCCTCCTTCTGCTTCTGGGGCCGGAGGTGCTGGAGCGGCTGACGGGCGGCGCGGTTGCGCCGATTCCGGAAGGCGTCCTGCGACTATGGTCGGGCTATCCCGGCTTCCTGATCAACATCGTCTTCGCCTGCTTGTTCCTAGGCAAGACGATTCCGGGTATTCGCAATGTCTGGACGAAGGCGGGTCCGCAGGTCGCCCTGAGTCATACGATCGCCTGGGGGCAGTACGTAACCGGCCTGGCGGTTACCGCCGTGATCCTGATTCCCCTGTTCGATGTCGAGCCGATGTTCGGCGCGCTGATCGAGATCGGCTTCATCGGCGGTCACGGAACCGCGGCCGGGCTGGGCGAGACCTTCACGGAACTGGGCTGGCCCCAGGGACAGGATCTCGCGCTTGGGGTGGCGACGATCGGCTTGTTCACCGGCGTCCTTTCCGGCATTGCGCTCGTGAACTGGGGGGTCAAGAAGGGCCATGCCCGCATCCTGGGCGCCGGCGGACCGGAGAAAGAGCAGATCGAGAGCCTTTCGAACGACATCGTGACCATGGAGGATGACCTGCTGCTGGAGAGCCGGGAGGAAGCCGGCGATTCCAGCCCGACGAGGGAAACGCCTCCGGGCGGAGCGGGCGCGAAGGGTATAGTCCGCATCGAGAGCATGGAGCCGCTGAGCTTCCACCTGGCCTACGTCGCCTTGTCGATCGGCGTCGGGGCCCTTCTTCTCGCGGCCGTCACCTGGCTGGAAGAGACCTTGCTGCTTCCGCTCGGGCTGCCGGTGCTCTTCGGGCATGTTCCGCTGTTCCCGCTGGCGATGATCGGCGGGATCGTAGTCGAGAAGCTGCACCACCGGTTCTTCGAGGGTCGTCTTGACCGGGCGCTGGTGCTGAAGATCCAGGGCGGTGCGCTGGACCTGCTGATCGTGAGCGCCCTGGCCTCGCTGACCCTGAGCGCCATTGCGGACGCCTGGATGCCGCTGGCCATCCTGATCCTGGCCGGGATCGTCTGGACCGTGGGCGCTTTCGTCTGGCTGGCGCCGCGGATGCTCAGCGATTACTGGTTCGAGCGGGGGATTGGAGATTTCGGCCAGTCGCTCGGGGTAACCGCCACCGGACTGCTGCTGATGCGCATTGCGGATCCGAAGTCGGAAACGCCGGCGCTCGAGGCCTTCGGCTACAAGCAACTGCTCTTCGAGCCGCTGGTCGGGGGCGGTCTGTTCACTGCGGTGTCGGTCCCGCTGGTCCACAATTTCGGGCTCACGGTGATGTTGGCCGTGACCTCGGCGATCACCCTGTTCTGGCTGGCCCTCGGCCTCCTTATGAAGAAGAGAACGGCGCGACAAACCTGACGCCGCTACTCCTCCTCCCCGACCTCGAAGAGCAGCAGCCGGTTCCGGCGATGGGCCAGGGTACGTTGCGCCTCGAGCAGGGCGCCGTACTGCACGGCCGGAATCAGCGCCGGTGTGCGCGCGACGGTTCGCTCGACGATCCAGCCTTCGCCGTCCGGAGCCGGCCTCGCCGACTGGCGCACGGCCACCGCCTCGCCGTCCGCGGCCCAGTCGAGGGCGGGCGGCCAGAGGGCCGGGCGGACGCCCTCGGGCGGCCGCACGCGCAGCGTGGTCGTTTCCCGGCCGCGATCCGTCCACCAGATGCCGTGGGTCCGACGGTCGGCGCGCATCGGCAGCACGGGGCCGAGCCCGGGCAGGTGGAGCAGCAGGAAGTCCCCCTCGCGCACCGCGTACAGGTCGACCTTCACTGAGAACCGCTCCTCGCCGGGATAGCGTTCGAAGTCGGTCACGAGATCTCCGTCCGGCTCGGCCCGCTGCGAGATGCCGGCCACCGCCTCCTGGTGGTAGCGGCGCCGGTCCTCGGGCGTCATCTCGTCGAAGCGCCGGCGCGCCGCGGCATGGGCCGTGCCCTCGAACCGCCGCACGACCTCGATGGCCGACCCGCCGTCGGCCTCGATGCGGAGCGTCATCTCCGTGTGCGACGCCCGGGCGTGGCCGGGCGCGGCGGCAATGGCCAAGGGACGGCCTTCGGGGAGGCGCAGGCCCTGCCGTCCGTCGTGCGCGGTCGTGCCGGGCGCCGCATACTGGTCCGTGTCGTTGAGCATCAGCAGCCGGCCGTCCGCCTCGACCTCGACGAGTACCCGCGGGAACAGTCCCGGCGCGGGCCGCTCGAGCAGGGGCGCAACCGCCGCCGAGTCCGCGGGCCAGGCCGAGGCCAGGACGAAGGACGGCTCGAACCCGGCGGCGCGCAGCAGCGCCGCCAGCAGGATCGCGCGGTCGGCCCCGTGGCCGTAGCCGTCCGCGAGCGTCCGGTCCGCCGGCGTCAGCGTCTCGATCGGTAGATCGGTGAAGGCGGGGCCGGCCTCGCGGATCCGGCGCACGACGAGGTCGCGCAGAACGCGGACGCGTTCGGTCGGGTCCTCGATCCCGGCCACGGCTTCGCGCGCCGCGCGCTCGGCTTCGGGCTGGTCGCGGGAGGCGGCCTCGAGCTGCTCCCCGACCCGCCGCGCGTGCTCGGTCCAGTCGCCCTCGCTCAGGAGAACGGCCGGATGCAGCAGCCAGCCGGGCGGAAGGTGGTCCTCGCGCGCGGTCGGCGGGATGTCCGTGCGTCGCCACCGCAGGCGTCGCCGGCCATCCGGCAATGGCGTCTCCTCGATGTCGAGCCGTTCGGCCCCGAGCACGAGCGCGAGGCCGTCCACCCGGTCGGCAGGCCCCTCGAAGACCAGCTCGGCCTCGGCGATCGGGTCGCTGCCGCCGAAGACGTGCCGGGCCGAGAAGAAGGGCCGTTGCCTGCGCCGGCGGACGACGGTCTCGATCGTGCTGCCGACGCGGACGCCGGGCAGGTTGGCCACCAGCACGCGCCCGGCCGGGTAGCGCGGCGCCGAGCCGACCCACGGCGCGTCCATCAGGTTCACTTCTCCGTCGCGCACCTCGCTCACGGTGCCGTCCGGCTGCGTCACGCGCGCTTCGAGCAGCTCGACCTCGTCCCAGGCCGGGTTGAACGGCACGCGCACCTCGGAATGGTCCTTGATGCCGGCGTAGGTGGCCACGGTCTTGCGCACCGTCGTCGTCTCGGTCCAGCCCCCGTCTTCGTCGAGCGCGATCTCGGTCCGCCGCAGCGCGTAGCGGACGTCGGCTTCCGCGTCCTCGCGGTCCGCGGCGGGCGCCGGGAACAGGGGCAGGCGCCGGCGGTTGAACTCGATGGTCCGCAGTGCGTCCTTCAGCTCCAGGTACGCCTCGGGATCGAACTCGGTCGTGCGAAGCACGAACTCGGCTTCGCCCTCGAGCGTTGTGCCGTCCGCGCGCAGCGCCTGGCGCCAGGCCAGGCCGGGCTGATCGACCGCGTCGAAGTCGGGGAGCGCGAGCGGGGCAGGGCCTGCGGCGGGGCCGAGCTCCAGGGTGAAGCGCTCGCGCACGCCGCAGGCGTAGCCGGTGCGCAGCGGGAACCGGCGCTCGCGCAGGCCGGTGTCGCGAAGGATAAAGTTGGCCATACCCACGGCCGTACCGAACCAGGGCGCCGTGGGGATGCGCACGTCCTCGCCGTCGACCACGGCCTCGCGCACGCGGAAGCCGAGCCGGGCCTCGATGCCCTGCGTCGTGTCCTGCATGTCGGCCGGGGTGAGCGTGAAGTCCTGGAGCTCGGCGCCGGGCAGCACGCGCTTGATCAGCCCCTCGAAGAAGCGCCGGCGCTCGCTGGGCCGGATGGAGGCGAAGAAGCCCCGGTAGGCGTTGTCGTTGATGCCGTCGAGCCGGATGTGCGTCGTGCCCGCCAGGTCCCCGTGCGCGTCCAGCGTCGCCGAGGTCTCGATGTGCACGAGGTTCTCCTCCGCGGGCACGATCGGCGAGGTGAGCAGCGTCGCGCCCTCGGGCGAGGCGACCAGGTAGCTGCGGTCGTTCAGGTACGCGGGCAGCAGCTCGCGCGTCGTCTCGTCGGTCATGTCCATGAGCTGGTAGCCGCCGTCCGGCTCGCGGACGGCGACGATCGCGTGGTTGAAGAACGGCTGCGGGACTTCCTCGTCCTTGCGTGGGCCGACGTGGATCAGGACGGGGAACGCTTCAAACCCGGCCAGGCGCAGCATGGCGACCAGCAGCGCCGCCTTGTCGCGGCAGACCCCGTACCGGTTCTCGAAGGTCACGTGCACGTCGCGCGGTTCGTAGCCCGGGGCCACCTCCTCGTGGGTCAGGCCCATGTAGCGGACCTGCTGGGAGACGAAGAGGAAGAGCGCCTCGATCCGCGCCTGGCGGTCGTCCAGCCCCTCGGTCAGCTCCGCCACCTTCTCGGCCATGGCCGGCGTGGTCGATTCCAGCCGCGGCAAGGAGAGCTCCCAGTACCAGCGGGACACGGTTTCCCAGTCCGGGATGGTGCTGACGAGAAGGCGCTGGCAGACGGTCCACCAGTCGGGCATCGACGGCTCGGGGTGCAGGCGCGGCACGTCGCGCGCCGTCCAGCGGTGCCGCGTGCGGCCGGGGTCGCCCGGTTCCTCCGCGTAGTCGATCGTACCGGGGATCTCGCCCTTGATGACCCGGTGATGGAGCGGGAGCGCATCGGGCGCGTCCACTTCGTAGACGGCGTGGACGATGGGGGCGGGCGACTCGAAGACCGTGAAGTCCGCCCAGGTGTCGGGCATCCGGGTGCGCGTCTGGCGGCGGACGGAGACGACGCGGACCGTATCCCCGATCGCGAGGCCCGGGATGCCGAGCCGCAGGACCTTCTGGTTGGGATCATAGATATTCTTGTGCATCTGGTCGGGCGCGATCATCACGCGGCTCTGCGCCTCGATGTCGACCGGCGCCACGGTCCCGTCCGGCCGGTGGATTTCGGCGATCCGCACCTCGACATCGCCGTAGAAGGCGTTGAACCCGAACCCGAAGCCCGATCGCTGGCGGCGCCCGCGCTCCGTCAGCACCCGGATCCAGTTCTCCCGGACGGAGACCGATGTGCCGTCGGGCTCGTAGCGCACGTGCTCGGCCGAGAAGACGTAGACCTCGTCGGCGTCCGGGTAGCGATCGAGCGTCGCCTCGGCGGCGGCGGCGCGGACGACCTCCGGGTCGGCGAGCGGCAGCGCGTCGCCCCGTGCGGGGGCCAGGTGCAGCAGCAGCACCGCAAGGAGCAGGCCGGATACGGGAAAGCGTGGAAAGCGGGTACGCGTCATGAATCGATTCTCCTGTTCCCGCGGAGGACACCGCGCGGACGACAGTCTACCGTGAGGCGCAAAGGCCGGCAAGCGGCTGAGCGGCAGTGGCGTTGACGGGGCGGGGGATGCCATGTATGCAGGAGTCGATCGTGCAAAGAGCACGGTTCGGACGAAGAAGGCGGACTAAAGAAGAGGGAACACGTATGAAGAACCGGTACTGGAAGGCGTTGGCGAGCGGGGTGCTGGCCTGCGCGGCCATCGCGAGCCTGGTTGGAGCCGCCCGGGTGCAGGCGGACCCCGCGGGTGGGAATCCCACGAGACCCGCGGCAAGGGAGATCGCCGAGATCAAGGCCTACTGCCTGGATTTCAACTGGATCGGCGGACGACGGGCGGCCCCGCCGGGACACTGGAGCGCAGCGGATCCGGCCGAACATGTGGCCTGGTACCGGACGTTGGGTGCGAATGTCATCCAGACCTTCGCCGTCTCCAAGAACGGCTATGCCTGGTACAAGGACGGGGTTGTTCCGGAGCAACCGGGCCTGGAGCACGATTTTCTCCGGGAAGTCGTCCGGCTCGGACACGCGGAGGGAATGCTCGTGATGGGGTACTTCGTCATCGCGACCAATCCACGCTGGGGAAGGGAGAATCCGGACTACAGCTATGGGACCCCCGCCGACTACCACCTGCCGTACACCGATCGATACCTGGCGTTTCTCGCGGCGTCCATCGACGATGCCGTGCGCAATACCGGCATCGACGGTTTCATGATCGACTGGCTCTGGCAGCCCCGGCGGCGATCCACCGGCGGGCGGTGGATCGATTCCGAGAAGGCCCTGTACGAGCAGCTCATGGGGGAACCCTTTCCCGGCGAAGACCAGCTCACCCCGGCGCAGGACCTCGCCTATAGCCGAAAGGCGATCGATCGCGCATGGAGAACGATCCGGGACGCCGCCAGGAATGCCAATCCCGATGTCATTATCTGGCTGACGGTCAACAACATCCGGCATCCGCACGTGGTCGACTCGGCCATGTACCAGGAGGCGGACTGGATCATGAACGAGGCCGGCGACATGCGGGGCGTCAACGCGGTGCGACCGATGATCGGCGAGCACACCCGCCTGCTCACCTGCCTCGCGGCCTGGAATCGTGCCGACGCCACGCAGGTCGTCCCGCAGGCGCTGGAAGCCGGGGTCGGCCTGTACGGCTTCACGAGGCCGCGCACGGCCGGAGGCCTGGTGCCGTTGGAGCCGATCCTCTCCCGACCGGTGTCGGAACTGCGGGGCGACGATCGCAACATCGCGGTGCTCGCGCGCGCCTATCACGGGGTCCCGATCGATGCCGTCTGGAAGGACGGCAGATTCGTGGTCGAGGAGTAGTCCGTCGCATGAAGCGATGCGGTGTAGTGGCGGTGGCGCTGGGACTGACCCTGGCGCCGGTCTTCTTCGGCGCCGATGGCCGGGCGGAGCTTACCGTTCCCCTTCGAACGGGCGATACGATGGTCTTTCTTGGCGACTCGATCACCGCCGCCGGCATCCGCGGCCGGCTCGTGGCTCACGCGCTGAAGGTGCAGGACGTCTATCCCGAACTCGTGGTGTCCGGCATGCCCGGGGAAATGGCCGAAACACTGATGCGCGCCATGGGGGGCGAAGCGTTGCTGACGCCGGAATTGCGCGCCCGGTGGGAGAACAGCGGCTTCTACGCGGGGCGTTCCTGATGAAGGGCCGCGCCGGCAGCGGACGGTCTTCGCGGACGGAACCACGGTCGAGGTCGATTTCGACGCCCACACCTATGCGATTGCCTCTCCCGAGGTCGCCCGGAAAACGGAATAATGAACAAAGACGAATATAGCGAACAGATCAGCCCGGTAACCATTGATGCCGGCCCTTCGAGCTGGCAGATCCTGCAGCAGGACGCGGACGGCGTCGCGTCGGTGACGCTTTCGGGCCGGTGGTGGACGATAGGCCGGCGGAAGAAACCCGAGGTCCGGGTTCGGATCGTCCGCGAGGACGACGGTACGCCGATCGGCACGGCGCACGACTGGCAGCGGGCCCGGACGGCGATCGATCGCTCGCTCGGCGGCGATCGGGCGGGGCGTTTCGGAACCTGGCGGATCAAGATGGGCCACATTCCACGCGGCGGGCCATACCGTATCCAGACGAAGGTAGGGAGCGTGGAGGACGCGATCGAATGGCGTCGCTCCGGCGATGTGGTCAATCTTCTGGGCGTCGGCGACCTCTGGCTGATTGCCGGCCAGAGCAACGCCGAGGGGTATGGGCGCGATCCGGCATACGATCCTCCGGAAATGGGGGTGCATCAATGCCTGCCGGGCGGCTGGGAACTGGCCATGCATGAGCACAGCCACAGCCCGTGGCCCGCATTCGGCAAGATCCTGAGGCGGGACCGCGGGTATCCCATGGGCCTGATCCCCACGGCGGTTGGCGGGAGCGCCGTTTCAGAGTGGGACCCCGGCCAGGATGGCGCGCTCTTCAAGAACATGAAAGATCGCCTTGCAGCGGCCGGCGGGCGGATCAAGGGTTGTCTCTGGTACCAGGGCGAGAGCGACACCGGCGCGGGCGATTATCCGCACTACAAGGCGCGCTTTAGGCGGTTCGTCCGGGGGCTCCGCCGGGCGACGCGCCGGCCCGACCTGCCCGTCATTACCGTCCAGCTCAACCGCGTGCTCGGGCCGCGCGACGACGCGGCGGGATGGGAAGCCATGCGGGAGATCCAGCGACGCCTGGCGCACGAAATCGACGGGGTCTACATTGTCCCCGTATTCGAAGCCGGTCTATGCGACGGAATCCATCTCAGTTCGCTGGGCAACCTGCTGGTGGCGCAGCGGACGGCGGCGGTGGCACTGGGGGCGGTTTACGGGCGGGACGTCGCCTATAAGCATCCGGAGTGTCGCTCGGCAAGGCGGGTTTCCGGGGCGACCATCGAACTGCACTTCGACCATATTGTGACGCGCCTCGACTACGAATGCGACGTGGGCAACGGGTTTGCCTTTGCGGTCCGTGACCGCGAGGGAGAGGTTCCGGTGCTGCGGTACCGCATGATCGGCGGGAACCGGATGCGTATCGAACTGGCCCGTGCGCTTCACGGCCGTGCCACCGTTACCGGCGCGCCCGGGTGCTGCCCGCCGCACATCGTTCCACGCGACATCAGCGGATACCGCGGTATGCTCGGGTTTACGATGGATGTGAGCTGAAAAGCTCGGCCTGTATGGAGCGGTTCAACGGCTCCGCGCAAAGGTCGGCTGCCCGAAACGCTCAACGCGGAACACTCAACCTTCAACTCTCAAGTACCCTTCCATTGAGCGTTGAACGTCGAGCGTTCCCCTTATTCTGTTTCGGCAGGCTTCAGCGGATCGTCCTTGATGTATTCCTGAATACTGATCAGCTCGGGCCTCGTATCCGGCAGTTCATCCCTGAGCCTTTCGAACGCCTCTTTCTTGATGGTGTGATCTCTTCTGGCCCTTGCCACTCTGTGCGTGGCAATGCCGTCAATGATGGCTTCGATTTCAGGGAGATGAGGCTCCAGGTTCCTGCCGTACTTCGCCAATATGGGCACGCCGGTGTCCAAACGAGCACGCTGACCCCAACCCCACTGCGTGAACGTCCAGTCAATCCCCAGCTCAATGCCCTCTCTGACGCGGTGGTCAGCCATGAGATTGAGGCCGGCGCCGCGCACGCCTCCCGCAAACATGCTGCCGCTGGGCGCCTGGTATTTGGTGGCCCAGTAGATATCGTTCCACAAGCTTTCAAGATCGTCAGGAGTCAAGTGCCGGTAAATGCTGGACGTGGTGCTGCGAACGCCGCCGTTGGGGTTTTGGAGCAGCACGCGTATGGCTGGAATCAGCAGATCCCGGTCAAGCGTCTCCATCCCTCTGCCCCCGGGGAAATAGCCGCTATACGGTTGTACGTTACCACGGTAGAACAGCGTGCCGGCAATAAGGCCGGGCAACCGCTGCCGCGGATCCGTCTCCGGCTCAACCGTCGCCGCCTGGCGCAGCAGGGCGGGCACCGCCCTGCGGGCGGGTCCGTCTTCTCCCAGCGGCGCCAGTCCATTGGTGATAATCCGCCAGGCACGTATCGGTGGTCCCTGCCAGATTCGGGTCTGTCGAAAAGCCATGGAGGCGTAATAGCGCAGGGCCAAGTCCTCGCTTTCCTCTATCACCTGGATCAGTCTGTCCACCGCCTCCTCCGATTGCCGGCCGGCGTAGCGCAACCCGGAGCACGCGCCATAGCGCACGTAGCGGTCGGGACTGTCGAGCATGGCGATCAACTCCTCGACGACGTGGTCGTCGCGCTCGCCCAACTCCTGCGCAGCCTGTTCGCGCACCACCGGAGACCAGCTGCCCAGCGCCTGCAACAGCTCTTCAACGGAAAGCCCCGTGGGATCAAACGCTCCGGCCGCCACGACATCGTTCAAGTCGTCGCCGGTGATCGGATCCAGTACGCCTCCCTTGCCGGTAATGTAGAGCTGCCGGCGTGGCAGACAATGCTGCAGCAGTCGTGACCCGGTGGTGCTCCAGCTGGTGTATTTTCCGTGATCTGTCGCACTCAATTGCGGCTGATAGAAAGACGAGCCATCCGGTCGCCGTTCGAGTTCCGTAAACCAGCGGGTATTCCTGGCAAACGACTGTGCCGCTTCCGGGCCGCCCCGGGCCGCCCCCAGCGCGCCCCACTGCCACGAGAAGAAGTGCCCCGTGTGCCCCGCTTCCCGAACAGGGTAGGAGGCGATGGCCGCTCTGGTAAAGTAGTCGGCCGTTTCCTTGTCACCGACCAGATCGAATAGTACGGCCGCCTGCGAGTTGACGCCGTTGTTGTCATGCGCCATAGCCGGCGCATGGTCGCCATAGGGGATGGCGCCCTTGTCGGCGAACCAGGTGTAGAAGTCCCGGGACAGGTTGACGACCCTGTCGACTTCCGGATTCGTGACCCCGCACTTCTGCGAAAGGACCAGGGCCAGACCACAGGTGATGCTGGACTGGTTCATGGCGCCGTACGCACTGGGATACTTGTGCTCTATGCCGTGGGCCATGAAGCTCTGGGCCATGCCGTGGCTGAAGGTTCCCACATCGCTGGCCCCCATGGCGAGCGCATGCGCATATCTTTCGATGGCGGGCAGGACGGCTTCGTCGCCGGTTGCCAGAAAGTACTCGGTCAAAAACAAAAGCGTGTAACCCCAGGACCAACTGCTGCCGCCGGCGTCCCGCCACTCCAGCTCTAGGTCCGGTCGTCCGATCAGACGTGCATATTCCTGAACGACGGGCAGGTATTGCTCTTCTCCCGTGGCCAGCAACCCCAGGGCATCCAGCAACGTGGCGATGCCGCCTTTGGCTCTGGCGGGAACCGGTTGATTTGTTCGAGGATGCACGCCGGCGGGCGTAACAAGGCCCCGCTCCACAATCGTCCCGGCGGCCGCATCAATGAGCGCTCTGGTTTTGTCGCATTCCCATGGCGAGGTGTCACTGAAGGATCCCAGGACCGGCAACTCGAGCGTCACCTGCATGGTCTCGCCCGTGCCGGCCTCAGACGCGTCGGCCGGCCGCCAGACATTCAGGATGAGTGTGCCGCCGTTCTCCGCTTCTTCAGCCTCGGTAATCGCGGCGGACAAGGCCTTACGCGCGTCGGAGCTGAACGGGCTGTCGCCAATGCCGAGGATGACGTCTCCCTCCTGCAGCAGACCGTCTGCCGGCGTGCCCTCCGCGACGCTCTTGATCTGGATCATCCGCGTCCGATCCGTCCCCCTCACCTGGCCAAAAGCCCAGATGTACCCGGTCGCGCCGGTCGAGCCGAGGGCCGCATAGTTCAGCGCCCCGCGTCCTTCCAGATCAAGCGTCTCGCCCTTGGTGTAGTCCGGTTCCGTCATTTGCGCTCTCTGCGCGAGCGTGACCGTTGACGTCAAGGTCAGCAGCCCCAGCAGCAGGAATGCCGGTAGAATCCGTTCGCGACGTCGGAGCATCGTTGGATACGTTCGGGTAGGCATAATACGGTCCCTTTCAGTGGTGGTTCACCTGCTTTGTCTAGGCATCGGAGATTCAAGCAAGGCCCTGGCAAAGGCTTCGCCGACGCGGCCGAAGAACTTGGGCGAGCCCAAGTAATGAAACCCCTGGCTAGACCGGTTATTCTCCATGTATTCCATTTCTTCCGGGGTGTACATGACCGCTCTCATCCGCTCGCGAATCTCAACCTCCTGTCGGTTCCGTTCCCTGCGGTCTTCGATCTTCCGGGTCTCTTCCAGTTCCCTCTGTAGGGGCGCCAACCTCTCCCGCAGTTCCGCATACCTGTCTTCGTTGTCATGTCTTTCCTCCCACCTCCAGACGCGATGGGCTAATTCATCAAGCTGGAAATCCCGGGATTCCTTCATATCCACGGCGATCACATGGTCTTTGAATTCCTCCATCTCGGCGGGAGCGGCCATGGCGGCGCGGAAGTCGTCATTGCCGATTCCGATCACGCCAATGACGAAGGGCATCTCCGGGGCCTGGAAGTCGTTGCGGACATCCCGGATGAAATGCGCCAGTACGTCGCTGTACGGCGCGTAACGGGCGGCCCCAAGTCCGGGAGGGTAGGTA
Organism: PVC group bacterium; assembly: GCA_003563855.1. Taxonomy (GTDB): domain Bacteria; phylum Verrucomicrobiota; class Kiritimatiellia; order PWTM01; family PWTM01; genus PWTM01. Next base: position 11,937 of record PWTM01000054.1, read on the forward strand.
TGCCCGTCCATCATGTCGTTCCAGCCCTGGAGCCAGACGAAACCGCTGATTTCATATCCCGCCGCCGGGTCGTACGCCGGATGGTATTCCCCCGGATTGGCAAGCACCCTGCGGACGTGGTCGATCATCGTGCGGTAGAAAACCCCGGTCTCCGCATGTTTTGCCGCGATGACCTCTTCCCTGGTCTGGTTCCTTCTGTTTGCGATTTCCTCCAGGATCGATGGATCATAAACGTAGGGACCGGCACTGGGCGGGCGGAAATCCGTGTTCAGGGTCTTCCCGCCCCATGAAGTCTTGATGATCAGGATCGGATTCTCCAAATGATCGGCCATGGTCACGCCGAAGGCCCATTCTGGCCCCCACCTCAAACCATGCCGGCCTCTCTCTCTCTTAACGATCCACCGAGGGCACCGCCAAAGCCCACGGTCAATGGCCCGTTCTTCTCAACGGCATCCTGCTCACCGCTGAGCGCTGCGACGTAAACCTGTTCTTCCTCACGGAAGTTGCCATCCTCATCCACGAATCTTTCATACAAGTGACGGGTCGATGGGTCGTCGGCAAGCGCCTGCGCCACCCACCAGCCGGCCTGTCCCTGCATATTGGACTGGCCGGCCAGGATATACACTTTCAGGGTTCGCGAGCCTCCAAAGGCTGATGCGGCTACGGTCAATACGGCAACGGCGGTGATTGTCAGTAGTTGCAGATGCTTCATTGTATTTCTCGTATGTTCACACGATCTCGACCTGGGAGAACGACCACGTATGCATCGAACGATAGTCGCACTGCGCAACAAGAACAAGGCAAAGTTTTTTGTGACTACAGCCCCGCACTTCTGTGGCCCGCCAGCCCGCAGCCAGTGTTTCACTGGCTGCGGGCTGGCGGGAACGTTTTCGTAAAACAAGGGTACCGCGGCAGTTACGGGGAAGCGGCGTAGCGGAAGCGGCCCGATTCTTCGCGCGCCACATCGGACCTCGTCGCGATGCTCTCTGACGCCCGCCGCACGGGCAGGGACGGGTGACGAGCCGTTCAACGGTCCCGGCTATAGGCCTCACCCCGAGCGCTCCGGCTATGCGGCGGGTTCGAATCTCAGATCCCCGAAGCGCACCGTCTTCGCTTCCCCCTTCGCATTGACGAGGGTGAACCCCTCCGCGGTCACTTCCCCGAGATTACCCATCACTACCAGCCCGGGCGGCTCTTTCCAAGCCCTGGACGGAACCCGTCCCTCTTCTTCCAAGCCCTGGAAGCGACGGCCAGGGCCCGCGCCCTCGATTCCGCGGTCGGTGCGTCCTTGTCAACGTGGAAGGCCGTGTGCTACGCTGCATGCGGTGCTAGAGGTTCGAGGACAGGAGAAGGTGACATGATGAAGCGGTTCGCAACGAGGGTTTGGGCGCGTGGGGTTCATTGGGCTGCGGGGTGCGCGATGGCCGCGGTGTTTTCCACGACGGCGGCGGCGGACGGGTACTACACGGAGCCGCCCACGTTTCGGCCGGCGCCGGGGCTTGAGCAGCGCGGGCGCGACTGGCCGGTGCAGAACTTCGGCCCGGTCGGGATCGGCATTACCATCCAGGTTCCGTCCTTCACGATGGTCATCCGCAACGTGGAACGGGGGTCCCCTGCCGCGGAGACCGGGAAACTGGAGCGGGGGCAGGTGATCGAGAGCATCAACGGCGTCGTGCTGAGGGATCGCGATCCGCGCAAGATCCTCGGCGACATCATCACCGAGGCCGAGGCCACGGATGGGGTGATCTCGCTGAGAATCCAGGACGTCGGGGACGTGGTGGTGAACATCCCGGTGATGGGGTCCTACAGCGATACGTGGCCGATCGACTGCGCGAAATCGGATAGGGTCGTCCGGAAGCTGGCGGACCTGCTGCACACGCAGGAGCGCCCGAGCTGGGGATCGGCGCTCTTCCTGCTCTCTACGGGAGAGGAGCAGGATCTGGAGGTGGTCCGGCGGTGGTTGTCCGGTCGCGAACGCATCGGTTCGTATCCCTGGCACGCGGGGTATTTGGGCATCGCCTTCGGCGAGTACTACCTGCGTACGAGGGACGAAAGCGTGCTTCCGGCCATCCAGCGGATGGTGGACCGACTCCGCGAGACCATGTACAACGGCGGATGGAGCGGACGGGGCGACGGGTCGAGTTTCACGTACTCGACGGGCACGGGCCAGATGCATGCCGCCGGCGTGCACTGCATCACCTTTCTGATGCTGGCCAGGATGTGCGGCGTCGAGGTGGATGACTACCTGTTCCACGAATCGCTCAAGACCTTTTTCCGGTTTGCCGGGCGCGAAAACGTGCCCTATGGCGACGGCTGGCCCGAAGGCGGTTTCCGCGACAACGGCAAGAGCGCCGGCCTCGCGGTGGCCATGGCCGCGGCGGCCCGCCTGACGCCGGACGGGGAATCTTCGATCTATGCGACGGCCCGCGATCATGTGGGCATGAAGAGCCTGTATGCGACCAACTGGTTTCACTCGGCCCATACCGGGGGCGGTATCGGCGAAATCTGGCGTCACGCGGCGATGTCCATGCTGCATGAGCGCCGTCCGGTCCAGGTGCGCTCCTTCCTCGACACGCGCCGCTGGGGGATGGAGCTTTCGCGGCGGCATACCGGCGGCATCGGGATCGGCGGAATGGTGGATCGGTACGACAAGGCGGCCGGCGAGCACGAACGCTCCTGGGGCAATTATTTCGCGTTGACCTACACGATTCCGCGCCGGAACCTGGTCATCTTCGGCGCCCCCCTGCCCGAGTGGGCGGAGCGCTACGAGCTTCCGGAGCGGCCCTGGGGGCGTCCGGCCGACGACGCGTTTATCCAGGTCGAACCGGTTCCCGCGGAGATGCTCGCCATGGAGAGCTATCGGCTGACCATGGAAGAGCTGTTAGAGGAGGACGTGGAGACCGCGGCATCCCTGGCCTTCTTCGATCGGATCAATCTCCCCGACGTGAGCGACCGGACGCTGGCGACAGCCCTCCGACACCCGGAGATGGGGTATCGCGTGGCGACGATGCGACAGATCACGAGGATAGGGCGCGCGCAATTCGTGATGCCGCTGCTTCAATCCCCCGATCCGCGCCTGCGCCATGCCGGCCTTCTGGCGTTTACGGGCATGTTCAAGGGCCGGCCGCTGCCGAACAACCGGCTGACGCCGGAGATGTTCGAGCGGGTGGGTGAGCTCATCGAAGACCCGGACGAATCGCTCTGGGTGGCGCAGCAGGCGATGCTGGCGCTCCGGCGGGCGCCCCCGGAACGGATTGCCGTTCATCGCGACGCCATCCTGTAGTACATGGAGCATGAGGACTGGTTCCTGCGCACCCGCGCGATCAATGCCCTCGTGCCCATCGCGACGCATCCGGACCACTACCGGGCGATCATGCCCCCGATGTTCCGGACCATCGCAGCGTTTACGACGGACCAGGCGTTTGCCCCGGTCGGGGCCCTGCGCAATCAACTGGCGCGGGCCTCGGAGCCCGTGAAGGCGTATGCGCTGGAGCAGTTGCTGGACGCCTACGCCACGATTCCGGAGGTCATGCGCTTTCCGGGAGGGCGGGTCATGGCGAACGGCGCGCCGATTGTCCGTGACCGGGTGGCCAGCATGATCCGTGTGCTTCCCGGCGGGGAGGAACGGCTCGCGGCATTGACCGAGTAGGATCGCATCCGGCAACGGCTCGGGACCGGCGAGCGCGCGCGGAAGACGAACGGCCCGCGCAGGCGAATCGGGCGGCAAGACCTCTGTCGGGTAGAAACGCAGGCCCGTTTGCAGACCCCGCCGGATTCCGGGCGGAACGAGGACCGACACCATGGCCGGCCAGCCCAACTTGCTTGTGATCCATACCGACCAGCAGAGCTGCTGGACCCTCGGCTGTTACGGCGGCACGGTTGTGGACACGCCGCACATCGACCGCCTGGCCGCCGAGGGCGCGCGTTTCGGCAACTTCTTCACGAACAGCGCCCTCTGCACGCCCTCCCGCGGCTGCTTCCTCACGGGCCGCTACCCCACCCGTCACGGCGCGTATGCCAACAACATTCCGCTCCACCGCGACGAAATCACCTTCGCCGAGGTGCTCCGGCGGGCCGGCTACCGGACCGGCTATGTCGGCAAGTGGCACCTGGACGGCGACCCGCGGCCGGGGTGGGTGCATCCCGAGAGGAGCATGGGGTTCGAGGACGCCCGGTACATGTTCAACCGGGGCCACTGGAAGAAGATCGAAGACTTCCCCATGAAGAAGAAGGATCAGCCGGTGGTCTACCCGTACTCGGTGATCGGGGATGAGGAAACGTACGCGACCGACTGGCTCACGGGCAAGACGCTGGAGTTCCTGGATGCGGACGACGACCGCCCGTTCTGCCACATGCTGAGCCTGCCGGATCCGCACGATCCGGTCCACGTGCGCCCGCCCTATGACCGCCTGTTCGATCCGGAGAAGATGCCGCTGCCGCGCACGTTTCGCCCCGAGGCGCTGCCCGACTGGGCGCAGGCGCTTCAGGCCGAGAGCCCGTTCGGTACGGCGCAGCCCGACCGGGAAGCCCGGCTGCGAAGGTTCCTGGCGCTCTACTACGGCGAAGTGAAGCTGATCGACGACAGCGTGGGGCGCATCCTCGCCAGGCTGGAGGAGAAGGGCGCGCTGGATCGCACCATCGTGGTGTTCACCACCGACCACGGGGAATACGCCGGCGAGCACGGCCTGCGGGCCAAGAACCTGCTCTACGAAACCGCCTATCGCATCCCCCTGGTCATCCGCTGGCCGGGCGGTATCCGGGCCGGCGCCCGCATCGATCGGGTCTTCGGCGCCGTGGATTTCCAGCCGACCATCCTCGGGCTGATGGGCGTGGCGGCGTGCGGTCGTGAAGACGGGCGCGACGGAAGCGCGCTGTTGCGGGGCGAACCGGTGGCCTGGGAGGATGCGGCCTACCTGCACCACTGCTCGCACACGCGCGCGGGCATCTTCACGGAGCGGTACGAGCTGGCGCTGGTCCGGGACGGGGACAGCATCCTGTTCGACCGGGTCCATGATCCGGACCAGGTCCGGAATCTCTACCGGGACCCCGCGCTCGCGGACGTCGTGTCCGGACTCTCGGGCCGGGTGCGGCGGCATCACGAGGAACTGGGCACCCCCAGCGTGGCCTGGCTTCGGGAAGAGCAAACGCCATGAGCAGAAACATCCTCCTCATCACCAGCGACCAGCATCACTACGCCTGCATGGGATACCACAACCCCGAGGTGAAGACCCCGAACCTCGACCGGCTGGCCGCGCAGGGCATGGTCTTCGATCGCGCCTACTGCCCCAACCCGACCTGCACGCCGTCGCGCGCCTCGATCGTCACCGGCGTCTATCCCTCGCAGCACGGCGCCTGGTCGCTCGGGACCAAGCTGCCCGAAGACGCGCACACGGTCGGCGACGATTTCAAGGCGGCGGGGTATCGCACCGCGCTGATCGGGAAAGGCCATTTCCAGCCAATCGCCGGGACCGCGGAATTCCCCAGTATCGAAAGCAGGGCGGCGCTCGACGATCTCGATTTCTGGCGCGCGTTCGAGGGGCCGTTCTACGGCTTTGACCACGTCGAACTGAACCGGGACCACGGCCACGGCAACGCCGGCCAGCATTACGCGATCTGGCTGGAGGAACAGGGGTTGACCAACTGGCGCGACTACTTCGGGAATCCCGACGCCGTGGACGGGTTCGTCTGGAAACTGCCCGAGGAATACCACTACGCGAACTGGATCGCGGAACGCGCCAACGCCCAACTGGAAGCGTTCCAGCGAAACGGGGAGCGCTTCTTCCTTTGGGTCAGCCACCCCGATCCGCATGGCCCGAACGTCGCGCCGGAACGCTGGGCGAAGATGGTGGACCCCGCGCGCGTATCGGCGCCGGCGGTGACGCCGGGGGAACACGACCGGAATCCTCCCCATTTCCAGCTCACGCAACAGGTGAAGCCGGACCGATCCATGTATGTCGAGGAAGGGGGGCACGACTGTCACGGCATCCACTCGCACCTGCCCAAGCACGCCAACGCCGCGCAACAGATCGCCACGCTCTACGGCCGGATTTCGATGTTGGACCACTACGTCGGGAAGACGCTCGATAAGCTCGAAGAGCTTGGGCTGGCCGAGGATACCCTGGTCGTCTTCACCGCCGACCACGGCGACTTCTTCGGTCAGCACGGTCTCCGCGGCAAGGGCGCTTTTCACTACGAGGACATGATCCGCGTCCCCTTCGCCGCCCGTCTGCCGGGCGTCATCGCGCCGGGAACGCGCACCCGGTCCCTGCTCAGCCTCGTGGACCTGGCGCCGACCTTCCTCGACGTGGCCGGGATCGCCGTGCCCCGCGGCATGACGGGGAAGAGCCAGAAGCCCGTTTTCGAGGGCGCGGTCGAGTCCGTGCGCGACCACGTCCTCGTCGAGAATCATCACCAGCCGACCACGCTGCATCTCAAGACGTATGTCGACGCGCGTTACAAGCTGACCGTCTACTTCAACCGGGAGTACGGCGAGCTGTTCGATCTCGAGAACGATCCCGGCGAGGTGAATAACCGGTGGGACGATCCGGCGAGCCGGCCGTTGAAGCAGCAACTCCTCCTGAAGTACATCCACGCCGAACTGGGCAAGGAACCGATGTGGATGCCGAGGATGGCGACGGCCTGAGTCGACCACGCCTGGCCTGCCCCCGGATCGCTCCCCGGCCACGCGACGCGTTCCCTGTCCCCGTGCAGGATGGCCTCCGGACCGGCGATACGGGCCCTGGACCGAAGCGCGCTAGGCGCGGGTGGCGGCGACGAGGGCGTCGAGCCGCTCGCGCGCGGCGCCGCGGTCGATGCTGGCGGCTGCGGTGGCATAGCCCTCGCGCAGCGCGGGGGCGCCGCCGCCGGCGACGATCGCGGCGGCGGCATTGACGAGGACCGCTTCGCGGCGCGGACCCGGTTCGCCCTCGAGCACGGCGCGCAGGAGCGCGGCGTTCCGGTCCGGATCGCCGCCGGCCAGCGCCTCGGCCGGGCAGCGGTCGAGTCCGAGTTCCTCGGGCGCCCAGTCGTAGACCCGGACCTTCCCCTCGCGCGCCTCGGCGATGCGGGTCGGACCGGTCAGGGTGATCTCGTCGAGGCCGTCGGACCCGTGCACCACGAAGAGATGCTCGGCGCCAAGCGCGAGGGCGGCCTCGGCCATGACCGGGACGAGCGCTTCCGCGTAGACGCCCAGCACGCCGCGGCGCGCCCCGGCCGGATTGGAGAGGGGGCCGAGGATGTTGAAGACGGTGCGGATGCCGATCTCGCGGCGCGGCCCGATGGCGTGCTTCATCGCGGGGTGAAGCGCGGGCGCGAAGAGGAAGGCGATCCCGACCCGCTCCAGGCATTCCGCCGCGCGCGCTGCCGCCGCATCGAGGTCCACGCCCAGCGCGGCCAGGACGTCGGCGCTGCCGCAGGCGCTCGAGACGCCGCGGTTCCCGTGCTTCGCCACGCGTACGCCGGCGCCGGCCGCGACGAAGGCGGCGGCGGTCGAGATGTTGAACGTGCCCGCCCGGTCGCCGCCCGTGCCGCAGGTGTCGACCAGCGGGCCGGGCGGCGCGGGCACCGGCGTGAACCGTTCGCGCATCGCCCGGGCGCAGCCGGCGATGACGGCCGGGGTCTCGCCCCGGATGCGCAGGGCCGTGATGAAGGCGCCGATCTGCGCGGGGGTCGCGGCCCCGCCCATGATGTCGCGCATCGCCGCGGCGGCGGTCTCGCCGTCCAGTTCCTTATCGTCCACGAGGCGCGCGATCGCCTGGCGCAGGTGCTCGGACATGTGTGGTCCTCCCGTGATCCGCGGCCATTATGCGCCGGGCCCGGGCCGGCGCAAGAAGGATACGCCCGGCAGCCCCGGGCTCAGATCTGCGCGTCCTTGCGGCGCAGGCGGGCGGCCAGGCTGTCGAAGAGATGGTACATGACCGGGACGAGCACCAGCGTCAGGAGCGTGGCCAGCGCGAGGCCGAAGATGACGGCCACGGCCATCGGCGCCCACCAGGCGCTGGTCTCGGCGCTCCGGATAACGGACGGGGGCCAGGACTGGAAGTTGATGCTCAGCCCGATGGCCATCGGGATCAGCCCGAGGATGGTCGTGGTGGCCGTGAGCAGCACGGGGCGCAGGCGCAGCCGACCGGCCAGCACCACGGCCTCGGTCCGATCGAGCCCGGCCCGCCGCTGCTGGAGGATGCAGTCCACGAGCACGATCGAGTTGTTCACGACGATGCCCGCGAGGCTGATGATGCCTACGCCGGTCATGATCACGCCGAACCGCATGCCGGTCAGGATCAGCCCCCAGAGAACGCCGATCATGGAAAGAACGACGGAGAAGACGATGATCAGCGGCAGGATCGCCGAGTTGAACTGGAGGACCAGGATGATGAGGATCAGGCCGAGCGCGATCCCGAAGGCGCGAAGGAGAAACGCGCTGGCTTCGCGCATGGACTCGTCTTGGCCGCGGTAGGCGATGGTGTGGCCGTGCGGATGGTCCATGTCCTCGACGCGTTGCTGGATATCGGCGAGGACCTCGCGGATGCCGCGCCCGGTCGTGTTGCCCGTGATCGTGACCATGCGGCGCCCGTCGGCGCGCTGGATGGCGCCCAGGCCGCCCGTGTACCGGAACCGGCCCAGCGAGGCGAGCGGTACGCTGACGCCCTGCGGCGTGGGGATGCGGATCTCGTCGAGCAGCGCCAGCGAGTCGCGCTGGTCGGCGCGCAGGCGCAGCGTGATGTCGTACTCCTCTTCGTCCGCCCGAAGCTGGCCGGCCTCGATCCCGTGGATGGCCATGCGCAGGAACAGCCCTACGGTGCGGGTATCGAGCCCGTGCAGCGCCGCGCGGTGGCGGTCGATCTCGAACTGCAGCTCGGGCAGCGCCGCCTCGGCATCGGTATGCAGGTCCACGAGGCCGGGCACCGACTCGATGCGGCGCATGATCCGGACCGCGTGGTCGAGGATGTCTTCGAAGTCCTCGCCCGCGACCTCGATGCTGATGGGGGCCTCGGTGGGTGGTCCCATTTCCTCTCTTTCGATCGTCACTTCGACGCCCGGCATCGGGGGCAGTTGGGCGCGAATGCGTTCGATGAGGGTGTTCGAATCGACCGACCGGACCGCGGCGTCGACGAACTCGATACGCACGGAGCCGAGGTGCGTTCCGCGGCCGCCCATGCCGAACATATCGTCCTGTGCGCCGACGGTCGCCAGGTAGAAGTCCACGTCGTTCATCGGCGCGACGATGGCCTCGATAGCGCGGATGGCCTCGTCGGTCCGCTCGATGCCGGTGCCTTGGGGGAAGCGCACGGAAATCGTGGCGTAGCGCGGTTCCGTCTCCGGGAAGTACTCCACGCCGCGGTCCAGGCGGCCGTAGAGAAGCGCGGTGAAGGCCAGGAGGGTGAATCCGAGGAGCAGGACCGGCAGGCGGTGGGCGAGGGCGCCGCGCAGGAGGCGCTCGTAGCGCTGGACGAAGGGATGGGTTCGTTCCTTGCGGTCCCGCGGGCGGGCGTGGATGAACGCCGAACAGACGGCGGGGTTGATGACGATGGCCACGAAGAGCGACGCGGAAAGGACGGTGATCAGCGTCCGGGGCAGGAAGCCCATGAACTGGCCCTCGATGCCGGGCCAGAAGAGCAGGGGAGAGAAGGCGGCGAGGGTGGTCAGCGTGGAGGTGATCACCGGCCAGGCCACTTCGGAAGCGCCCCTCTGCGCGGCTTCCCGCCGGGACGCGCCCTCGCTGCGATGCCGGTAGATGTTCTCGACGACCACCACGGCGTTGTCGACCAGCATGCCCACCGCCAGCACGAGGCTGAAGAGCACGATCATGTTGAGCGTGATGCCCATGAGCGAGAGAAGGACGAAGGCGAGGAGCATGGACAGCGGGATGGCCAGGGCGACGAAGAGGCTCGTGCGCAGGCCGAGGAAGATCAGCAGCACGGTCACCACGAGCAGGAACCCGGTGGCGATGTTGTTCTCCAGCTCGTCGAGCATGCTCGCGACGTACTCGGACAGGTCCATCACCTCCGTGCGCGTCACGCCGGGCGGCAGGTCCGTCGCTTCGAGCAGCGCCTTCACATCGCCGATCATCGCCACCGAATTCACCCCGGCGCGCTTCTTCACCATGATCGAGACGCTCGGTTCGCCGTTCAGCCGGGAGAGCGAGTCCAGGTCCTTGAAGGTGTCCTCGGTCGTGGCGATGTCGCCGAGGTAGACGGGGGCCCCGTCCCGCTCCGTCAGCATCAGGCCGCGCAGTTCGGCGGCGCGGTCGAACTCGCCGGGCAGGCGCACCTGGAAACGGTCGTCGCGCAGCTCGAGGTGTCCGGCCGAGAGCGTGACGTTCTCGTCGCGGATGCGCTGCAGGACGAGCCCCAGCGGCACGTCGTAGGCCAGCATCCGCGGGAGGTCGATGTTCACGCGGATTTCGCGCTCCCGGGTGCCCGCGATGTCGACCTGGCGCACGCCCGGTACCTGCTCGATGCGGTCCTGGAGCTGCTCGGCAAGATGGCGCAGGCGATCGGGGGCGACCTCGCCGGAGAGGGTGAAGATGTAGATGGGGAAGTCGGTCCCGATATTGAAGGCGTCGACGACCGGCTCGCTCAGGTCGTCCGGAAGGTCGGGCCGCGCGAGGTCGACGGCATCCTTCACGCGCTGGCGGGCTTCGTCGATATCGCGTCCGGCGTCGAACTCGACGGCGACCATGCTGAAGCTGTCGCCGGACGTGGAGCGCATCTCGCGGACATGGTCGACGTTGCGGACCTGGCGCTCGATGGGGATGGTGATCAGCGTCTCGATCTCGGCCGGCGCCGTACCCTCGTAGACGGCGGTCACGAAGACAAAGGGGATCGTGAGGTCCGGCGTGCCCTCGCGCGGCAGGGTCATGTAGCTCACGGTACCCGCGATCAGGAGCACCACGATGAGGACGAAGACGGCGACGCGGCGCCGGATCGCGAAGTCGGAGACGATCATGGCGCGCGGTCTCCGTCCCGATCGTCCACCCGCCGCACCGGGACGCCGTCGGCGAGGTCACGGTGGCCCTCGACCACCAGGAGGTCGCCTTCCTCCACGCCACGGGACAGCAGGGCGTCGGTGCCGATGAGCGTTTCGATCACGACCGCGCGCCGGATCGCATGGCCGTCCTCGACCAGGAAGACGACATCCTCCCCGCGACGCGGAACGATCGCGGCGACGGGCACCAGGATGGCGTTCTCGCGCACGCGCCGGGTAAACCGTACGCGGGCGATCATCCCGGGGCGGAGCCGGCCCTCCGGATTGGCGACGCGGGCTTCGACGCGGAACGTGTTGGCGCGCGTGTCGCCGGCGAGGCTGACGAAATCGATCTCGGCTTCGAAGGTTTCGTCCGGCAGCGGGTCCAGTGTGAAGGGGATCCCGCGGCCCGGCTCGGCGGCCTGCACGTCGCGCTCGGGCACCGAGAAGGCCAGCCGCAGCGGATCGGCGGAGACGAGCCGCACGACCGGGTCGCCCTCGCGGACGAACTCGCCCGGCTCGACGAAGCGCACGTCGACGACGCCGTCGAACGCGGCGCGCACCGTGCACTGCGCGACGTGGACGGAGGATTCGCGCACCGCCGTCTCGGCGCGCTCGACGCGCGCGGCGGCGGCGTCCAGCTCGCGCTCGGTCACCCCGCCGCTCTCGCGCAGGGCGTCCAGCCGTTCCTGGTCCCGGCGGGCCTCGCGCGCTTCGACCTCCGCGCGGGCGAGGTGGGCCTGCCAGACCCCGTCGAAGATCTCGACGAGGGGATCGCCTTCCCGGACGGCCTCGCCCCGGGCGGCGCGGACCGCCACCACGCGGCCGGCGCGTTCGGCCGCGAGGCGGGCGTCGTGCCGCGCCTCGAGGCGGCCCGGCAGCGTCAGGGTATCGGCGACGGCGCGGGGCACGACCGGCTGCACCCGGACCGGGAGCGCCCGCCGTTCGGGCTCCTCCTCGGGGGGCGGGGGTTCGCGGGTGACGGCCAGCCAGACGACGGCGGCCAGGGCGAGGAGCAGCACGCCCCAGAGAACAATACTGCCCGTGGGAATCCGAAAACGTCTTCGTTTCATCGCGCCTCCTCCGCCCGCAGTTCCTCGACCGTCAGGCCGGCGGCAAACGCCGTGCCCGCGACGGCGTCCATGTGGTCGCGCAGCGCGCGGGCGTGCGCGAGGCGCGCCGTGCGTAGCGCCAGGTTCGCCTCGTTGAACTCGAGCCACGTCGCCGTGCCGGATTCGAACCGTACGCGCGCGATCTCGAGCGCCCGCTCGGCGAGGTCGACGGTCTCCGAGGCGGCCTCGACAGACTCGGCCGCGTGCCGCAAGGTCAGGGCGGCCTGCGCCGCTTCGAGCGCCACGGCGCGGCGCAGGTCCTCGTCGGCGACGCGGGCGCGATCGAGCGCCAGTCGCTTCTGCCGGATCCGCTCCCGGGTCAGCCCGCCGTCGAAGATGGACCAGCGGGCAACCACGCCGGCCTCCCATCGCCACTCCCAGCCGTCCGAGGCGGAGAACACGGCCGGGTCAGTGCCGGAATAGGCCGCCCGGACCCGGAACTCGGGGACGCGGTTGCCCTGTTCGACGCGCACGTCGGCCCGCATGAGATCGAGTTGCAGGGCCATGGCTTCGATCTCCGGCCGCCGCTCGCGCGCCAGGCGCGCTACGGCGTCGACGCCGATCTCGATCGGGGTCCAGGTCAGCTCGCCGTCGGGCTCGAAGTCCTCGACCGGCAGCCGGGCCAGGTCGCGGAACGCCATGCGGGCGAGCTGGTAGTCGCGCTGCGCGGCGAGCAGTTCCGGCCGTTCGGCGGCCGCACGGGCGCGGGCGCTCAGCGCGTCGAACTCCGAGCCCGTCCCGGCCCGGTAGCGCCGCTCGGCGTCCTCGGCGGCGTCGCGCACCTGGCGCAGGGAGGCTTCGCGGACGGCTACGGCATCGCGCGCGAGCAGGAGCGCGTGGAACGCGGTGCGGACGCGCCGCCGGAGCGCGGCCTCCGTGCGCCGGGTTTCGGCGCGCGTCAGCGCGCGGTAATCCTCCGCCGCCCGGAGCGCCGCGCGCACGGAACCGCCGGCGTAGACGAGCTGCTGGAGCTCGATCCCGGCGGCGTAGTTGTCCGGCTGCCCGATCTCGAACGCGCCGGCCGGCGTCTCGAACCGGGTCGCCTCGTCCTGTCGCGTGTAGCTGGCGTGGGCGGACAAATGGGGAAGAATGCGCGC
>PWTM01000317.1 GCA_003563855.1 PVC group bacterium
ACCTGCGCGGCCAGGACCGGGCTCTCCCGGAACGCGGTGATGCCGAGCGCTTCGGCCGTCGCCGGCGGCCGGAGCCAGGAGGCCGGCCAGGCGGAATCCGGGATCCCCGGCGCTTCGGCCCGCCCGTGGCCGGCGAGCGGAAGGAGCAGCAGGCCGGCGCCCGGGAGGAGGCAGGCAAGCCGCGTGCCCCGACAGCGATGGGTGTCTCGCTGCATCGTTCGTCTCTTCCTCGATCGGTGTGCGCTGCGGGATGCCCTCGATGCCCCCTCTGCCGAGCCCGGAAGCGTCGGCAGGATCGTGCCGCTAGGCTTCGATCGCGGCCGTGCCCGCCGGCGGGACCGGAAGGCGGTGCAGACCGGCGGTGAAACGGCGGCGCTCGTCGGCCACGGGATCGCCCGTAACGTTCCAGATGCGCAGGCGACGCTCGCCCGCCGCCTCCGGCAGCTCGATCGCCAGGCGCGGCTCCAGCGTGCCGTTGGCCAGGACCAGCGCGCGCCGCCCGAGCGCCGGCAGCGGCGCGAAACCGTTCGCGTAGACCGCCGCCGCGACCTTCGCCCCGGTCTCGCTCAGCACGACGGGGTAGTCGTGTTGCGGCTGCAACGGCCGGATCGTTCCATCCAGCAGCACGTCGCGGTTCTCGCGCCAGAAGGCAAGATAGCGGCGGATCATCGCCACGTGCCGCTCGGGGATCTCACCGAGCCGGACCGAGATCTGCGGCACGGTGAAGAGCGCGTGGAGGAGTTGCATCGCGGCGCTCTCCACGGTGTCGTCCGGATGCCACATGACCATGTCGGAGTGGACCGCCGTTTCGCCGCTGAGCGCGCGTAGCAGCATCGCACCGACCCGGTTGCCGGCCGCGTGGTTCGGCTCGTCGCCGACCCGGAAGATGTTGCCGTACTTGCGCATGGCCGGCCCGGTATAGGACTGGCGGAACTCGACCATGACGTCCGGCTTGATTGCGCGCAGGCGGGCGATGACGTCGGTCAGCAGGCGGTCGGCCGCTTCCGGCACGGACGCGATGTCGCGGCCTTCGCCGAAGGCGTCCTTCGTCGCTTCCCGGGTCGTGAAGCAGTCGACGAAATCGAGCTTGAACCCGTCCAGGTCGAAGGCGCGCAGCGACCGCTCGTAGATGCCGATCAGGTATTCGCGTACGTCCGGGAAACGCGGATCAAGCACGAACCACTGCCGCCGGCCCTCCGGGTCCGGGTCGAGAAACTTGGCTTCGAACCGCGCATACGCCTTCGCGTGGACACCGACGAAGGGCACGCTGAACCAGAGGAGGTACTTCATGCCGAGCGCATGGACCCGGTCCACGTGGGCGCGCAGGTCGGGGAACTTGCCCGGCGCCGGCTCCCAGTCGCCGCAGTAGGCGTACCCGCGGTGCTTCACCTCGGTCTGCCAGCCGTCATCGACGATGACCGAATCCATGCCCAGTGCCTTCGCCCGCCGGCACTCGGCCTCGATGGCTTCGGGCGTGATATCGAGGTGATAGCTGTACCACGTGGAATACATGGGCCGGCGGGCGTGTTCGGGCACCGGGGCGGGCGCGTACGCCGGCATGGCGGCCCACCAGTCGGACACGTCGCGCAGCACATCCTCGTACGGGAGCGGGCGCGCGTCGAACCGGATCACCGTCCGGTACTCGGTCAGGGGCGGCACGGGATCGGCGAGGAGCTCGACGCGGCAGGTCAGCTCGCCGGTCTCCTCGGCGTGCTGGGCGCTGAGTTCGCAGGTGTTGATCGCGTCGGCCACGGCGAAGGTCAGCCGGTTGACGCCCGCGTAATTGAACATGCTCCAGACGGGCGCGTTCTGCGCCGCGCTGGCGCGGGTGCGCGGACGCCCCATGCCGCAGAGCTTGGTCTGGGCCAGGGCGCAGGTGCGATGGTGGACGTCGACAACCGGGTACGCCCAGGCGAGCGTCACCGGTCCAGGGCGCGCAGGCGTGGCGGCGCGCACCGTGACATCGAGGTATTCGATACCCGCGGTCTCGCCGCTGCGAGGCGTGAGTTGCAGATCCCAACCGGGATGGTCGCTTTCGATCCGGATCGAGCACCCGGCCACGTTCACCGTATTCATGAGAGCCCTCTCGCTGTGGCTGAGTGCCGCGTGTCGGGTGTCGCGTGTCGGGGACCTCGCCCCGCCGCCTCCCCGTCGGTCTTCTCCGCGTGAGATCCGGTGTTCATCCTAGTCCGCATTCAGCGCGTTCGGCGCCTCTGCGGCCCGGCATTCGGCATTCGGCCTTCCCACCGCCGTTCCGCATTCCGCATTCCGCATTCCGCGTTCGGAGCATTCGGGATTCAAACCCGCCACGTCGGCCACCTTCGCCTCGTCGAGCTCCACGCCCAGCCCCGGCCCGGAGGGGACCGGCAGGCAGCCGTCGGCATCGAGCGGAAGGGCCAGGGCGCGGTCGAGATCGCCCTTCAGCAGGGGGCCGTGCTGGCCGATCTCGGTGAACTCCACGGCGCCGACGAAATCGTCGAGGGCGGCCGCCAGGTGGAGCTTGGCGGCGATCTTGACGCCCGTTCCGAAGGCGGTGCCGAGAACGCACCGAAGCCCGGCCTCCCGGGCGATGGCGGCAATCTTCATCGCGTTGCAGAGCCCCCCCGCCTTGGCGATCTTGATGTTGAGCACGTCGGCGGCGCCCGCGCGCACGACGGCTTCGGCATCGTACGGGCCGAAACAGCTCTCGTCGGCCTCGATCGGGATGTTGACGGCGCCGCGCACCCGCGCCATGCCCGGCAGGTCCCAGAACTCGCAGGGCTGCTCGAGCAGCTCCAGGCCGATCTCGTACCGCTCGGCCAGGGCGCACAGCTCGATGGCCTCCTCGGGCGAGTACCCGCGGTTCGCGTCGGCCCGCAACGAAACGTCCGGCCCGACCGCCGCCCGGATCGCGCGCAGGCGCTCGGCGTCCGCTTCGGGCACCCCGCCAATCTTGGGCTTGAAGGCGCGCACGTTCATGGCCAGGTACTTCAGGCACTCGTTCGCCATATCCTCGGGCGACCCGCCGGCGATCTCGATGGCGACCGGGATGCGGCTGCGCCGGGCGCCGCCAAGCAGTTCGCTGACGGTCATGCCACGCGCCTTGGCGACCAGGTCGTGCAGCGCGAGGTCGATGCCCGACTTGGCGGAGGAATTCTCGCGGTAGTCGATCCGGTCCATCAGCGCGGGGATATCCCAGGGTTCCCTGCCGACCAGCGGGGGACCGAGATAGTCGTCGACGGCCACCTGGATGCCCTCGACCGTCTGGCCGAAGAAGCCGATGTCCGCCGGCGCCTCGCCCAGCCCCACGACCCCCTCGTCGGTCTCGATATGCACCAGGACGTACTCGAGGATGGGCGCGGGGCGCCGCGGGGTGATCCGGCTGAGCCGGCCGCCCCACTCGCGCTTCGTGCCGGCGTTCTCCGTGTTATAGAAGAACCGCGGGAGCGGTATCCGGATCGGCGTGGAATGAATGCGGGTTATCTTCATGGTTCGGTAAGGTCCCGGGTCTCGCGGGCAATCTACGTCGCCGGACGCCCGCAGTTCAATGACAACCGCAGGGGGGTCTCGGGCGGCGCGGAGCGGGGTCGGGAGTCGGCGGCGCCTCAGCGCCCCTTCCGGCCCGCCGCGAACCCGTGCGCGGTCTCCATGAACCGCACCAGCAGGGCGACGGTGGCGTCCATGTCGTCGGCGTGGCAGAGCTGCACGGTGGAATGCATGTAGCGCACGGGCGCGCCCACGGTCGTGGCGATCACGCCGGCCCGGGACTGCTGGATGGCGCTGGCGTCCGTGCCGCCGCCGATGTTGCGCTGGTAGGGAATCTTCGCCTTCTCGCACATCTCGCAGAGGTACCGCACCAGCCCGGGGTGCCCGATCGTGAGCTTGTCGATCACGTAGATCCCGGTCCCCTTGCCGGGTTCGCAGAGGTTCTCGTGGTCGCCGACGTAGGCCCCGCGCGCCATGCTGCCGTCGATGGCCAGGGCGATGTCGGGCGCGACGCCGAAGGCGGCCGGGCGCGCGCCGCGCAGCCCGACCTCCTCCTGCGCGGTGCTCACCGCGTAGATGTCCGCCTGCGTCTCGCCGACGGTGCGCATGGCCTCGAGCAGGCAATAGACGCCGATACGGTTGTCGAAATTCCGCCCGACCCACATCTTGCCGTTCAGGACGGAGGCGTCGTTCTCGAAGGTGATCGTGTCGCCGGGCTGGACCCGCTTCTCGAGCCGGGCCTTCGTCAGCCCGGTATCGATCAGGAGGTCGGTGAGCGCGGCGGGCTTGCCGTCGCCGCCGTTCAGCTTGGGGACGATCGCGCCCCGCACCGGCCGGCGGCCGTGGATGATCACGCGCTGCGATTGCACGATGACGGGGTTGAGTCCGCCGACGGGGATGAAGTGAACGAACCCCTTCCCGTTGATGTGCTTGACCATCATGCCCGGCTCGTCGGCATGCGCGGCCAGCATCACGCGGAGCGGATCCCTGCCGCCGCGCGGCCGGGCGACGGCCTTCTTGAGGCCGATGACATTGCCGAGCGCGTCGCGCGTGACCTCGTCGCAGCAGGCGTCGAGCACCTCGGCGGCGATATCCTGGGCGGCATTCTCAAAACCCGGCACCCCGGGAGCCTGGCAGACGCGTTGCAACAGTTCACTGTTCATGGTCGATCCCTCCACATCCGCCCCGCCGGGCAGGACGGAACGGACAGGCGACGATAGCGAAACGTGGGGAGAACGGGTACCGCGTCAATGCGACATCCACATGTATCGAATGCGAAACCCAGGCGCTCAGATGCTGTCGGCGCCCTGAAGCGAGTCCTCAGGCACCAGGCGGCCGCGGGCAGAGCGGCCGGCGCGGTGCACGCTCTCCGGGTCGCCGCTGACCAACGGGTGCCAGCTCGGAAGATCGCGCCCCTCCTTGAGCCGCCGGTAGGCGCAGGTCTTGGGCAACCAGTCGATCGCCCGCACCCGCGCCGGCGTCAGCCGCACGCAGTCGGGCATCAGCCGGCGCCGCGCACGGTACTCCCGGCAGCGGCAGGTCTCGATGTCAAGCAGGCGGCAGGCCACGCGCGTGTGGTGGACCTCGTTCGTCACGGGGTGAATCCACTTCACCACGCAACACCAGCCGCAGCCGTCGCAGAGCGACTCCCACTCCGCGGCCGTCATCGCCTCGAGCGTCTTCCGGCGCCAGAACGCCTCGCGGAAGGCCGGCGCCGCAGGCTCAGGCTTCACGACGCGCCGCCTGCGGCTCCGCGCGGCCGCCGCGCGCCTCGCGCGGACCGTCCCCGGTCCCATCGCCGAAAAGCATCGTCCCCTTCACCGCAGGCACCCCGCTCAGACGGACATCACGTCCTTTTCCTTGGCCTCGAGCAGCTCGTCCACGCGCGCGATGCGCTGGTCCGTGGTCTTCTGGATCTCGGCCAGGCCCGCTTCGCGCTCGTCCTCGGAGATGGTCCCCTCCTTCTGCAACCCCTTGATCGCATCGTTCGCTTCGCGGCGCACGTTGCGGATCGCCACGCGGGACTCCTCGGCCAGGCGCCGGGCGACCTTCACCAGGTCGCGCCGCCGCTCCTCGCTCAGCTCCGGAACCGGGATGCGGATCACGCGCCCGTCACTCACCGGCGTGATCCCGATGTTCGCCGCCAGGATCGCCTTCTCGATCGCGCCGAGCGAGGTCGGATCGTACGGATTCACGACCAGCAGCCGCGGCTCCGGCGTGGACAGGTTCGCGATCTCGCGCAGCCGCGTCTGGCTGCCGTAGTAGTCGACGTTCAGGTTCTCGACCATCGCGGGCGACGCCTTGCCCGTGCGCAGCCCGCCCAGCTCCTGCTGGAGGAACTGCACGCTCTTGTCCATCTTGTCGTCCGCGTCCAACAGGACATCGTCCAGCGTTTCCATCGCACCTCTCCTCTGCGCGGGCAGCTCAGTGATGCACCCGCGTTCCCGCCCGCTCCCCCCGGACCACCCGGAGGATCTCGTTCTTGCGGAAGAAATCGAACACGACGATCGGGATGTCGTTCTCCATGCAGAGCGAGAAGGCGGCCGCATCCATCACGCGCAGCCGCCGTTCGAGCGCCTCCGCGTAGGTCAGCCGCTCGTAGCGCCGGGCCGTCGCGTCGCGCTTCGGGTCGGCCGTGTAGATGCCGTCCACCTTCGTCGCCTTCAGCAGCGCGTCGGCCTCGATCTCGCTCGCCCGCAGCGCGGCCGCGGTGTCCGTCGTAAAAAAGGGGTTGCCGGTGCCGGCCCCGAAGATCACCACGCGGCCCTTCTCGAGGTGCCGGACGGCGCGGCGGCGGATGAACGGCTCGCAGACGGCCGGCATGCTGATCGCGCTCATCACGCGCGTGTGCACCCCCTCGTGCTCGAGCGCGGACTGGAGGGCGAGGCTGTTGATCACCGTCGCCAGCATGCCCATCGAATCGCCGGTCGTACGGTCGATTCCGAACTCCTCGCCCGAGAGCCCCCGGTAGATATTCCCGCCGCCGACGACGATGGCGATCTCGATGCCGAGCGCTCGCACAACCTTGAGCTGGCGCGCCATGTCGGTGAAGATGGCGGGATTGAGGCTGGCGCCCGTCTCGCGATGGAGAAAGGCCTCGCCGCTGAGCTTCAACAGGATGCGGCGGAAGACCGGTTTCGCTTTCGCTCGGGCTCCGGGCATGTTCTACCCCCCCCGCACGCGGCGGCCCACCACCCCCGCGCCGGTCGCGAATCTACCGCACAACCGCCCCACCCGACAACCGTCATCCCGTCCCGCCGCAATCGTAGCCCCAATCCTAGTCCCAATCCTAGTCTTCGACCCACCTACTCCTTCACATCCACCCGCCGGATCGGCGTTTACCTGAGCAGCAACCCTCTGCTCGGTCTGTCCGCATCCGGCGGCGTACCGAGTGGCACCCGGCCGGGACACGGGCGAGCTTGGCAGGGAATGCGGCGTGAGCATCAGAACTCGCCGTGAGCCGTGAAGCGGCCATTCGGCGCAGCCCTTGGTTCGGGCCTTCTCATCGGCTTACCGGGAATGCGCTTGGACATAGGATCGCAGGACCGCGTTGATCCGGGTCTGATAGCGCCCCCCCTGCTGGCGGAACCATGCCAGAACATCGGGATCAATGCGGATGGACACCAGCTCCTTCGGTTGGGGCATGCGAACGACCATGGTCTTGAAGACCTTCGCATCGACCTCCGGCACCTCCGAGACATCGATATCGGAGTCCTTCATCGCCTTCAGCTCTTGCCACTTCGTCCTAGATTTCATCGCGGTAGATTCCTTCTTCATGTCGTGTCGCCTTTCGTGCCGAGATGATCCGGACGGTATCCGGCTTGGGCTCTGCAAAGACCACCACGGCCAGCAGGGTCTTCAGGATGCCGATACCGATCCAGCGATCCTCGCCATAGTCCTTTCGTTGATCCAGAAACGTCACCATGGGATGCTGGAACATCGCGGGCACATCCAGGAAATCGATCCCATGCTTACGGATATTGGCCCGGTTCTTCTCCTCATCCCACGTGTAGGTCATCGCGGCACTGTATATACGTCTTGTAGCTATGTCAAGGCGTTGTCTTGCGGTAGCTCCGACAACCGCCATCCATCGTTGGCGATGGACTTCCGCGCGGCGATCGGTCAGATTGCCGTCCTTGCACGAACCGCGGGCCGGGCACGTGCGCCGGGAGGCGGCGCCCGGCGGGATAAAAAGGGAGAGACCGACGATGGAGAAACTGGATATCGGGGTCCTTGTGAGCCTTACGAACGACCCGGAACGGGGCATCCGCAAGGTCAGCGACCTGGGACTGCAAAGCTGCCAGGTCTGCACATGGAACCT
>PWTM01000100.1 GCA_003563855.1 PVC group bacterium
ACTCGTCCGCCGCTATCGTCGCCCCCTATCGTCGCAGCGAAATGACCGACGAAGAACCCGTCACGACAAGGAAGGGAGCGCCAGCGCCAAGCGCCAGGGGACGACGAGACGGGGAATGCCCTCGCCGCGCCACCCATTACAAGCGTTGAACGTTCCTCCGCTACACGTTAGCTTCCCGGAAGACGCTGGACGCGGGTGCGCCTGGCGGGGAGACGCGTGGAGCGGCGCTCCCGCGAGGCGAGCGGAGGGGATGGCGTGTGAACGGACGCGAGCGGATCGAGGCGGCGTGCCGCCATGAGGAACCGGACCGGCTCCCGGTGGACTTCGGGGGCGGCTTCCAGACGGGTATGCACGTCAGCCTGGTCTACCGGCTGCGCCAGGCGCTCGGGCTCGACGCGCCGGGCACGCCGGTCAAGGTGGTCGAGGTCTACCAGATGCTCGGCGAGATCGCCCCGGACCTGCAGGACGCGCTTGGCGTCGACACGGCCTGCCTCTGCGGCACGGGCACGATGTTCGGCTACCCGGCGACCGCCTTCAAGGAATGGGCGATGCACGACGGGACGCCCGTGCTCGTGCCCGGCGATTTCAACACCGAGGCCGAGCCCAACGGGGACCTGCTCCAGTACCCCGGGGGCGACCGCTCGGCGCCGGCCAGCGGCCGGATGCCCGCCGGCGGCCATTTCTTCGACGCAACCGCGAGGTCCGGCCCCGTGGCGGACGAGACGCTCGACCCCGCCGACAACACCGAGGAATTCGTGCCGGTGACGGAGGACGAGCGGACGCACTACGCGCGCGAGGCGGCGCGCCTCTCCGACCGGACCGACCGCGCCCTGTTCTGCACCTTCGGCGGGTTGACCTTCGGCGACATCGCCCTCGTCCCGGCCCCCTTCCTCAAGCACCCGCGGGGCATCCGGGACATCGAGGACTGGTACGTCAGCACGATGACGCGCCCGGAATACATCAAGGCCGTGTTCGAACGGCAGGCCGAGGTCGCCGTCGCAAACCTCGAGCGGCTCCACGCCGCGGTGGGCGACCGCGTCAGCGTGATCCAGACCAACGGCACCGACTTCGGCACGCAGCACGGGCCGTTCTGTTCGCCGGCCACCTACCGCGACCTCTACCTGCCGTACCAGCAGAAGGTGAACGGCTGGATCCACGCACACACGCCCTGGAAGACGTTCATGCATTGCTGCGGCGGGATCGAGCCGCTGCTCCCGCTGATCGTCGAGGCGGGCTTCGACATCCTGAACCCGGTCCAGTGCTCGGCCGCCGGAATGGACCCGCGCCGGCTCAAGAAGAACTGGGGCCGCGACCTGGTCTTCTGGGGCGGCGGGATCGACACGCAGCACACGCTGCCTTTCGGCACGCCGGAAGAGGTCCGGGACGAAGCCCGCGAGCGGATCGAGATCTTCGGCGAAGGCGGCGGCTACGTCTTCACGAGCATCCACAACCTCGTGGCCGGCATTCCCCTCCCGAACCTGCTGGCGCTCTTCGAGACGGTGCGAAGCTATCGCTGAGGCGGCATGCTCGCGCTTCCATCCGAACCGCGGTAGTCTAACCCGCGTTCGGCGCAGGGCGCGCCGTCGGAACCGGGGCGATCGGAAAGGGAACCACGATGAACGGATGCCGGTGTTGGCGTGGACTTCGTAAGGCGGCGGGGCTCGCCCTGGCGCTGCTGGTCCTCGGAGGGGCCGGGCGTGCCGGCGCGGCGGAGGTTCGACCGGCGACGTACTCGCCGCACGGCGACTCCTTTGCCTGCCACATGAACATGGGGCCGACGGGCGCGGCAGCCTGGATGCGGGGCTATCACTTCCAGGTCATGAGCGTCGTACCGGACTCGCCGGCACACGGGCGGCTGCTGCCCGGCGACCGGGTGATCGGCGCCGACGGCGTGGCGTTCGGTCCCGAGGCGGAGCATCGCATCACGCTGGGCAACGCGATCGCGAGGGCGGAGGCTACGGGGGACCCGCTGGCCCTGATGGTGGTGCGGAACGGGGAGCGGCGCACGGTCGAGATCCCGCTGCCGGCGCTGGGCGCCTTCGGGCCGGACTGGCCCGTAAACTGCGCCAAATCGCAATCCATTCTGCAGGCCGCCGGCCGCGCGCTCCTGGATGCCCAGCAGCCCGACGGCCGGATCGTGACCGGGGGCAACATGGGCACGACCCTGGGCGGGCTGCTGTGGCTGGCCTCGGGCGATCCGGAATTCGAGGACGGCGCCCGCCGCGCGGCCTACCAGGCGGCCTCCATCGACTACCCGGGGATGGACCTTAACAACTGGTCGATGGGCTACGGCGCTACGCTCGTGGCCGAGTACTACCTGGCCACCGGCGACGACTCGGTGCTTGAGGAGCTGGCCGGCATCACGGACGAGCTGGCCCGGGGACAGATGAAGAGCGGCTCCTGGGGCCACAAGAGCCCGGGAGAGGGCTATGGAAACCTGAACCAGCCCGGCGTCGTCTGCGCGATCGCCCTCGTACTCGCGCGCGAGTGCGGCGTCGGCGTCGATCCGGTGGCCCTCGAGCGGGCGCTGACCTTCTTCGGGCGCTTCGCCAAGACCGGCAATATTCCCTACGGCGATCATATGCCGGGGGACTGGCCGGACAACAACGGCACGAGCGCGTCCGCCGCGGTGCTGATGCATCTCGCCGGCCGCGAGGCGGAGGCGCAGGCCTTTGCCCGCGCGGTGGCCATGAGCTACTGGATGCGCGAGCACGGGCACACGGGCGGGTTCTGGTCGATGGCCTGGGGACCGCTGGCCGCAGACCTGGCCGGGCCGGAGGCCTTCCGGACGTTCATGGACGAGCAGGCCTGGCACTACCACCTCATGCGCACCTGGCAGGGGCATCACGTCCTGCTGCCTTACCGCGAGGCACTGACCCGGTTCGATAACGCGACCTATGTCCAGACCGGCGGCCGGTTCACGACCGGCGGCAAGGCCCTGGTGTTTGCCCTGCCGCAGCGCCGCCTGCGCATCCTGGGCGCGCCGGAGAGCGTCTTCAGTCCGCGGTTCGAACTGGCCTCGGAGGCGATGCGGGACCTGCGCCGGGACTATCTCGCGCGGGATTGGGCAGCGGTCGACCGCGCCCTGGCCGCCATCGATCCCGACGAACTGGAAGCGGCGGCCGACCGGCGGGGATTCGCCCAGATCGAGGCGGCCCGCGCGCTGCTGCGGGCGTCCACCGATCGCACAATCCTGGAGATCGAGAGCAACCTGGACGAAGGCCACGGGCTCCGCGCCCGCCTGCAGCTCGACGCCCTCCAGCGGCGCCTCGGCGAGGCGGCGGACCCGCGGTTCGCCGGACTGGAGGAGCGCTTCGCCGACGGCAACACGGACTGGAACGTCCGCGAAGGCCGGCGGCACTGGGACGCCTGGGCTCCGTTCGAGGGCATATCCATCATGACCTGGACCCACCAGGGCCGATGGACCCAGCGCCGGCTCGAGGGATTCCCGGCACTGCGCCCCCCGGTCTGGGAGCCGCTGGCGCCGGTTGCGGCCCGGGGGCCGCAGCCCTGGCGCACGCTGCTGCTCGACCGGGATCAGACGCCGCCCGACGGCTGGGAGCAGCCCGGATTCGACGACGGGGACTGGCGCACCGGCGAGGGCATGGTGCTCGCCCATGACCTGGATCAAGGCGCGGCGGACCGGCAAGGGGGTGTGGCCGCGCGCCGTACGTTCGAGGTGGCCGACCCGCACGGGGTGCGACTGCGCATCCGACTTCAGACCGTCCGGCCCGCCCTCACCCGGGTCTACCTGAACGGCGTCCTCGTGCTGGACGCCGTGCGGGGCCAGCGCGGCGGTTATGCCATGCTCGAACTCGACGACGCCGCGCTCGCCCTGCTGCGCCCGGGCGAGAACCTGCTGGCGGTGACCTCCACCGCACAGGGCACCGGCAACAACCGGCTCGACGTCGGGGTCGATCTCGCGCGCTACCTTCCGCAGCGCGAGCACCTGCCCACGGACCGCATCGCCACCGTTCCGGCGACCGACGGCGACGATATCGACGACACGCTGCGCGTACACGAGGAGAGCGACCGGCAGCGGGAAGCGCTCCAGGCCCGCTACCACGAAAAGCCGCTCGCAGAGCTCCTCGCCGCGCTCGAGGACCCGGTGGCCTACATCCGCCACCTGGCCGAGAACGCGTTGGCCGACCCGGGACTGGAGGGCATCGCACCGGTCGTGGAGTTGGCCGGTCACGCGGACTGGAAGGTGCGAAGCTCCGTCTGCCGGGTGATCACCAAGGCGGCGCGCTACCGGCGCGACCGCGAGGCGCACGAGGCGGCCGCCGCGTTGCTGGACGCCCAAGTCCCGCGTCTCATCGAGATGCTCGACGATCCCCACTTCTGGGTGCGCGTGCAGGCGGCGACGGCCCTGCGCACCTACCGCGAGGCGGCGGAGGCGGCCTTGCCGGCGCTCCTGCGCCGGGTCGACGATCCGGACGACTGGGTTCGGCTCAACGCGATGCGGACGGTCCGGACGCTTCGGCCCGATCCCGAGGTCGCCGTCCGCGCGGCGGTCGCGGTGCTGCAGCATCCGCATTCCGGCTACCCCGCCCCGCGGGCGGCGTTCGACGCATTGCGCCAGCACGCGGAGGCGGCGGCCGAAGAGGCCGACACGTTGCCGGCCCTGCTGCACGTGCTGCGCAATCCGCCGCAGGGCGACGGACGGTTCCTGCTCAACCAGGTCATGGACAAGGCCGCCGGGCTGGACCCGGACGGCGAAGCCCTGGTCCCGGTCCTGATCGAAGCGGCGGCCGACAAGACGCACATGAGCCGCCAGCGGCAGGACCCGCGCGGCCACGCAATCGCCGTGCTGGGGCGCTACGGCCCGAAGGCCGAGGCGGCCCTGCCCGTGCTCCGCACGATTCTCGGCACGGAAGAGGATTCGCGGTGGCACGATGCCGCGCGGGATGCCATGGCCCGGATCCGCGGCGAGGCGGAGGGCGACTGACGCCGGTCAGTGGTGGTGATGATGGTCGTGGTGGTCGCAGGCGTGGGGGGCCGGTTCCTCCGCCGCGAGGCGGCGTAGAACCCTGCGCGCCTCGACGGGATCGCCGCCCTGCGCCGCGCGGCGCAGCCCCTCCGCGGCCGTTTCGTGACCGGGCCGCGCGGCCAGCGCCTCGCGATAACCGGCCTCCGCCGCGGCGGCGTCGCCGGCGACCTCCCGCAGGAGGCCGAGCGCCGAGGCCACGTGCGCGCGGTCACGCAGCGCATGGTCCGGGTCGTCCTCCTCGCCCTGGGGCCAGAGCCGGAGCGCCAGCCGAAGCAGCGTTTCCGCGCCGTCCCAGTCCCCCGTCCGAAGCCGGTGGAATGCCTGCTGCTGCGGAACCCGGTAGTTCCGCGGATGGGCCTGCCGCGCGCGACGGTAAACCCCCTCGACCTCACCCGCCTCCGCGCCAACGCGCTCGACCCAGTAGGCGGTCAGCAGCCAGGTCTCCACGTCGCCCGCGTCGAGCGCAGTGGCCGCGCGCAGCCAGGGCAGCATCTCGGCCGCCTCCGCCCCGTGGAGATGCACGTGGCGCACCGGGTCCAGCCGCTCCGACCAGGCGCGGAAGGGGTCGCGCCGCGGCGCGGCGGCATGCCCCACCCCGCCGTGGTAGTAGACGTCCGCTGCAACGGTCGCCCGCTCCGCCACGAGGAAACGCAGGGCGCCCAGCGTGCGGTCAAGCACCCCGGCTTCTCCGGTCGGACCGGTGCCCGCCGGCACCAGGGGGCGGGCCGCATGCAGCAGGCAGGCGGCGGA
Organism: PVC group bacterium; assembly: GCA_003563855.1. Lineage (GTDB taxonomy): Bacteria > Verrucomicrobiota > Kiritimatiellia > PWTM01 > PWTM01 > PWTM01. The sequence goes on from PWTM01000100.1 coordinate 5,741, forward strand.
GAAGAGCAGGATCCAGAGCGCCACGGCGAGCAGCGGCGCCGCGGCGTCCCCGACGGACCTGCCTGGCGCGGGGCGCCTCATGATCCATCCTGGCGCAACGGCCGCCGCCGGAAACCGAGCCAGGCGAGCAGCAGCCCGAGCGCCGTCCAGCCGATCCCGTACGCCAGCGAGGCCAACCACGGCCCCCAGGGCGACGGCCCCCAGGCGTGGACCACGCGGCGGCGCAGATCGAGCAGCTCCAAGTGCGGCAGCGCGAAGTGCGCCGCGGTGAGCACTGCCCCGGCCGGTCCGCCCGCCTCCGCCGCGCGCGCGCCGAGCGTCGGCATGAGCGCAAACCCGACCACCGCGAGCAGCGCGCCGAGCGTCATCGCCGCACCCGCGGTCAGCCGCGTCGCGAGCGCCAGGGTCAGCGCCCCCACGATGCCCAGGGCGGCCGCGTGAAGCGCGATCGCCTGTCCCCAGACCGCGGGGCCGCTCACGCCGCCGCGTACCGCGCCCATCCCCGCGACGACCGCGTAGAAGAGCAGCGTCGCCGCCAGCGCCATGCTCCATGCCCCCAGCCACTTGCCCGCCAGGTAGGCGCCGCGGCCAAGCGGCTTCGAGAGGAGCGCGAACACCATGCCCGAGGTCTCGTCCGCGGCGATCTGCCGCCCGGAAAGCGTCACGACCAGGACGCCCGAGAAGACCCAGGTGATCAACAGCCCGGCATCCACGACGTACCGGGCCGGCCGCGCCAGGCCGTAGACCTCGACGCCCGCCAGCACCCCGAGCAACGCCGCGAGCAGCACCCAGAGGACGTAGGCATCCTTCCGCCGGAAGCCTTCGACCCAGACCGTCCCCGCCACCATCGCCACGCCGCGCATCGCCCTCACGTCCCGGCCTCCGCCGCTTCGACCACCCGGAGGAAACACTGTTCGAGCGACTCGCCCGGCCGCGCGAGGTCCGCCGCGCGGCCCCGGACGCGAACCCGGCCGCGCACCAGGATCGCCACCTCGTCGCAGACGCGCTCGACCTCCGAGAGCTCGTGCGAGGAGAAGAAGACCGCCGCGCCCCGCGCACGCTGCCGCTGGATGATCGCGCGCACGGCCATCCGGCCGAGCGGATCGAGCCCGCTGGTCGGCTCGTCGAGGATCAGGAGGTCCGGCTCCTGGACCAGCGCCTGCGCCAGCCCGAAGCGCTGTGCCATGCCGCGCGAGTAGGCGCCCAGCCGCCGGTCGGCCGCGTCGGCCAGGCCGACCTCGGCGAGCAGCGCCGCCGCCCGGTCCGCGGCCGCTCGGCGCGAGAGCCCGAACAGCCGGCCGAACCCGACGAGCAGTTCGCGGCCGGTCAGGAACGGGTACCAGCGCGCGCGCTCCGGGAGGTAACCCACCCGCTCACGCGCCTCTGGCGCCTGTGCGGGAAGCCCGAGCACGCGCGCCGTGCCGCGGGTCGGCGCGAGGAAGCCCAGCACCACCTGCAGCGTGGTCGTCTTCCCGGCGCCGTTCGGGCCGAGGAACCCGACGATCCGGCCCGGCGCCACCGCGAGGTCGACGCCGTCGAGCGCCCGCACCTCGCCGCCGCGCCGCGACCGGAAGGTCACCCCCAGCGAATCGATCTCGATCGCGTTCGTCATTGCTCCGCCCACCGGCCTCCCGGCTTCCAAGCCTTGGAAGCGAAACGGGCCGCGTCCTCCAAGCCTTGGAACACACGCGCGCCACACGCCTCGACGCCGCCCGGGAGGCCCGGACCCGGATCATGCCCGCCGCCCGACGCCGTGGCAAGCGCAGGTGAGGTGGCAGCGCGGGAAAGGGCGCATTTCACTTCGGGCGGTGCATAACCCGCATGGACGGGGCATGGGAGCCGATGTAGTTCGCGGCAACGTTGACGGACACGTTAGATCCGGTGGAGTTTACGAGGAAGTTGACGTCGTAGTTGATCGTGGGAAGAATGGTCGCGATGTCGTTTCCGCACGAGAATCCATTCCTATACGGAAGCGCCCACCAGGCGTTTGAAGGTCGTCCTCCTTCGTTAACGGCCTCGACAACTCC
>PWTM01000088.1 GCA_003563855.1 PVC group bacterium
ATTCCTATACGGAAGCGCCCACCAGGCGTTTGAAGGTCGTCCTCCTTCGTTAACTGCCTCGACAACTCCTGCGAGACGAACTCCAACGCTATCTTTGCCGCGAACTCCACCGAGTCGGGGCCAGCAGAATCGTCTCCGTCGGCCTTTCGTGCGCCGGCGCAAGGCCATGCGCACATGCTAAGATAGCCGCCGCGAGGCCTTTCGGGCAGAGACCGCCAGAAGTGAGATGCGCCCTGGGGAAAGTCCACGGAATCAGGCTGCTTGACGAAGCGGCAGCGGCGCGCCATGCTCCCGCCTTCGCCGCGGGCGAATACGGGGAAGGATGTCGCTATGAAGATCGTGCTGGCCTATTCGGGCGGACTGGACACCTCCGTGATCCTCACCTGGCTGAAAGAGGAACACGGGGCCGAGATCATCGCCTTCTGCGCCGATGTCGGGCAGGAGGAGGAACTCGACGGACTCGACGAGAAGGCCCGCCGCACCGGCGCCTCCAAGGTCTACATCGAAGACCTGCGCGCAGTCTTCGCCCGCGACTACGTCTTTCCCATGCTGCGCGCCGGCGCCGTCTACGAGTCGGGCTACCTGCTCGGCACCTCGATCGCCCGCCCGCTCATCGCCCGCCGCATGGTCGAGATCGCGCGCGAAAACGGGGCGGAAGCCATCGCCCACGGTGCGACGGGCAAGGGCAACGACCAGGTCCGGTTCGAGCTGACCGCCTACGCGCTCGAACCCGACATCCGCATCATCGCCCCCTGGCGCGAGTGGTCGTTCCGCTCCCGCACCGACCTGCTCGACTATGCCGCCGCCCACGGCATCCCCGTGCCCGTCACCGCGGCCAAGCCCTACAGCATGGACCGGAACCTGCTCCATATCAGCTTCGAAGGCGGCATCCTCGAGGACCCCTGGAACGCGCCGCCGGCCGACATGTTCAAGCTCACCGCCGACCCGCGCACCGCGCCCGACGAGCCGGAGACGGTCGAGATCGCCTTCGAGCGCGGCGACGCCGTCGCGCTCAACGGCGAGCGCATGGACCCGCTCGCGCTGATGCTGGCGCTCAACCGCATCGCCGGCCGGCACGGCGTCGGGCGGATCGACCTGGTGGAAAACCGCTTCGTCGGGATGAAGAGCCGCGGCGTCTACGAGACGCCGGCCGGCACCGTGCTGCACCGCGCCCGCGAGGCTGTCGAACAGCTCGCGATGGACCGCGAGGTCCTGCACCTGCGCGACAGCCTCGTCCCGCGCTACGCGGAGATGGTCTACAACGGGTTCTGGTTCTCGCCCGAACGCCTCATGCTGCAGGCGGCCATGGACCAGGCGGCCGCCTCCGTCACGGGCGCCGCACGCCTCCAGCTCTACAAGGGAGGCTGTACCGTCATCGGCCGCAAGGCGCCACGCTCGCTCTACGATCCGGATATCGCCACCTTCGAGGCCGAGCAGGTTTACGACCAGCGCGACGCCGGCGGGTTCATCAAGCTCAACGCGCTGCGCCTGCGCGTCGCCGCCCGCGCCGCCGCGCGCACGACCGGGACGGAAGCGCAGTGACCGCCCCCCGGCCACCGGATCGCACGCGCGAGGGACCGGCCGCCCTGCCCGACCCCTTCCCCCGCCGCGGCGCCGAGCTCTTCGCCGAGGACGTGCCCGTGCGCGACCTGGCCGCGCAGTTCGGTACGCCGCTCTACATCTACAGCCGCACCGCGCTGCGCGCCCGGTACCGCGCGCTCGCCGCCGCCTTCGCGCCGCTCGACCCCGTCATCTTCTACGCGGTCAAGGCGAACACCTGCGCGGCCGTGATCGCCACGCTCGCCGGCGAGGGCGCCGGGGCCGACGTCGTCTCGGGCGGCGAGCTGGCGCGCGCGCGACGTGCCGGGGTGCCCGCCGGCCGCATCGCGTTCGCCGGCGTGGGCAAGACCGCCGACGAAATCGACGCCGCGATCGCCGAGGATATTCTGTACTTCACGGTCGAGTCCGAGCCGGAGCTCGAACGCATCGCCGAACGGGCCGCCGCTGCGGGCCGCGCCGCCCGCGTCGCCCTGCGCGTGAACCCGGACGTCGATCCGAAGACCCACCGCTACACCAGCACCGGCAAGGCCGAGAACAAGTTCGGGGTCGACCTCGAGCGCGCCGAGCGCGCCCTCGCGCGCGCCGCCGAGCTGCCCGGCCTCGAGATCGCCGGCCTGCACATGCATATCGGCTCGCCGGTCATGCAGATCGAACCCTACCTCGAGGCGATCGACCGCGTGGCCCCGCTCTGCCGGCGCATGCGCGAACGTCACCCGACCTTCCGCCACCTCGATATCGGCGGCGGGTTCGGTATCCCCTACCGGCCCGACGAGGCGCCCTTCGACCTTGCCGGCCTGGCGCGCGAGGCGATCCCCCGGCTGAAGGCGCTCGAGCTGACGGTCGGACTCGAGCCGGGCCGCTTCATCGCGGGCGAAGCGGGCATCCTCGTCGCGCGCGTGCAATACGTGAAGGACGGACCCGGCAAGCGCTTCATCATCGCGGACGCCGCGATGAACGACCTCATCCGCCCCGCCCTCTACGAGGCCTGGCACGAGGTGCGCGCCGTAGGCGCAACCGAAGGGCGCGTGACCGGCGACCTGGTCGGCCCCGTCTGCGAGTCGGGCGATTTCCTCGCCTTCGAGCGCGACCTGCCCGACCTCGCGCCCGGCGACCTGCTCGCCGTCATGAACGCGGGCGCCTACGGCTTCGTCATGGCCTCGAACTACAACAGCCGCCCGCGCCCCGCCGAAGTGATGGTCGAGGGCGGACGCGCTCACCTCGTCCGCGCCCGCGAAACGCTCGACGACCTCACGCGCGGCGAGACGCTGCCCGACTGGAGCGCCTGAGCCGCGCGACCGCCCTCCACTGCCGACCCCGCGCCCGCCTCCCGCTCCGCGCGGGTGAGGGGCGCGGGCATACCGATGGCCCGGAACGCGGGCGCGCGGCGGGCGGCGCAACCGATCAGGCCGGCGAGCTCCCCGGTTCGAACTCGCGGCGCATGCGATCCAGGTTTCCGAAACACAGGACCTCATCGCCGGCGGCAAACCGCGTCTCCGGCGCCGGATTCGCGAACGTCTCGGCGCCGCGCTGCACGGCCAACACCGTGATGTCGCGCGCGCGCAGCCCCGAGTCGGCCAGGGCCTGGCCGACCAGCGGGTTCGAATCCCTGAGCGACACACGCACCACGCCGTAGCCCCCCGTGGCGACCGTCAGCTCCTCCAGCGTCACCGGACCGCTCAACCCGCTCTTCATGACCCGCTTCCGGAGAAACTCCGTCAGGTGCGCGCCCGCCCGGCTATGGGTGAAGAACCGGTACGTCAGGAAGACCGCCAGGATCACGATCAACAGGTTCGCCCAGGGCAGCAGGCCACGGAACAGTCCCGCGAAGGAGAACGACAGCTCGCGGGGCCGGATCGTGTTCGCGAAGGTCGCGATCAGGGTCACCAGCCCCGCGTTCCCCAGGATCATCAGCAGGCTCGCGATCCGGCGGCGGCGCGGATCGCGGGTGATGTTCTCCGCCTCCCGCGTGGTAAACCCGGTCCCGGAGAAGCAGGACAGCGCCTGGAACTTGGCCAGCGGCCAGTCCATCCCGGTCAACTGGAACGCGATCGCCCCGATGCGCACCACGATGAACGACACCACCAGTGCGAATACAAAGAGAAAGAGATTCATCGCTACCCTCCGTGGGCCCCGGTTGCCGCTGAATCCAAAGCCGCCCCGCCGCCCCGCCAGCTTCACTCATCACAGGGCTTCACGCGAGCCTTCGCCCGAGACCTTCTCACGAATCGCCGGAGACGGCCACCCGGCATCGCGAAAGCCTCCCCCGCCGGGCGTCCCATCCTCACTCGCCTCCACGGTGTTGCTGACGCTAACCGTCGGTGTCTCGTAACCGTCGGCGTCTCCTGCGCGGCGGGGTTCACAGGTGCGCAACCTCCGTTTCGGGGGCGGCCTCATGGAGGATGCAGGCGAGCATACCGTCGGGGTTGAGGTGACCGACGACGACGCGATCGGAGTGGGCCAGCACGAACTGGTTGCACCAGGCCGCGCGCCGGGCATTGGCGGCTTCAAGGTCGGAGTCGAAGGGCGAAAGCACCAGCAACCGCCCCTCCTCCATGGCCACACGGCATGCCGTGTGGCTGCGGATGGCTTCGAGCCCGGCGGGCAGCACCCAGATCATGGGGCGTTTCTGGGCCAGTGCAGCGCGGAACACGGCGCGCTCCATGGGCGAGAGAAACCCCGAAAGGATGGCCTCGCCGGGCTTGAGCGGCAGCTTGCCATGCGGAGTGTTCTGCCCGCGCGAAGCAAGAAACCCCACCTTGGGCAGGTCCAGAAGCGCCTTGTTGCCCAACGATTGCGGCTCGCCGCCGTGCCTGACCGCAGCATAGTTCTCCGGGTTCTGCCGGATGTAGCGGCGGATGTTGCCGCGAGCAACATCGTCGCGGGCGCGGACTTCGTAGAACCTGCGATGCCAGGGGTTGCGGCCCAGCACCCGCGTGACCGCGCCCTTGTAGGATCGCACGATCGTGGGCACCGATCCGGCCACGGGCTTGCCGAACGCCTCCATCGGACCGCGGCATGCCGTGGTCCTCTCGACGAGTCGCAGCAGCCCATGCACGTGGTTGGGCATCACGACGTGCTCGTCCACGACAGCGCGCGGGAAATGCTCGGGAATCTCGCGCCAGAACTGCTCGGCAACGCGTCCGGCCTCGTTGAGAACCATGCGGCCGTTGACCACCGTGCCAAACTCGGAGCGCATGTTCCTGGTGCAAATGGTCAGAAAATACCAACCGGGGCTCGTGAAGTCCCAGCCCTGCATGCGGAGGTGTTTGCGCTTCCCTGGAATCCCGCGCAATTCGCGGGCCAGCGATCTCTCTGTCCCGTCCACCGAGCGAAGCCGAATGTTCATGAAACTCCCGTTGTTCATGGCGTCGTGGACATAGCCTCTTGCGTGAACGTGCGCAAGCGAAACAGCGGTAGCGGTCGACGCCACGTCCGTCACCTCGCCTGACCGACACATGTGCAGGTACAGCACGCCGTCGATCGGCACCAGACCCTCTCTCCTCGTCAGTAGTCCCCGCCGGGACAGAGTCCGGCCTGCAGTGTCGTCGGACTTGGCCGACACGGCATCGGTGGACCGGGCTTTGCCCCGACGAAGGTCACCGGGGTCACCCCTGCCTCGACCCGGGGCCCGCCGGCCACAGAGGGCCGGCCTACACCGATAGCGGGCAGTTGGCGGCGAAGACGTTGAACTGCTCGAATCGCTTTTCCAGGCGCGGCTGATGTTTCCATGCCTGGAGGAGCTGGCGGGGGGGGAGAGACGACGACGAGGACGAGGGGGACTCGCGCTCCCCATCGTTGTCGAAATCGTTGTCGAAATCGTTGTCTTCGGTCCTCCTCCCGCCCGCTTCGACTCCATCCGCTCTTCGACAAAGATCACGACAAGGATTTCGACAACGATCCGGACGGTGACCAGGACTCGCGCTCCAAGGGAGAAGGCGGGGATGCCGGCGCGTTGTTGATCGCCAGCATGCTGTCGAGATCATCCGGTACGGCAGGCCGTGTGAGCAGGTCCGATCGAGACCGCCGAACGCCGGGGGGCCGCTTCACCACCGGTCCTTCCTTCGGCGCAGTTCCGCGAAGCAGGCTTCCGCCGCCAGGTGTGCGAGGCCGATCCGGGCGCGGAAGCCGGGATCGGCGCAGCGCAGAAACGGGTTGGTGCGAAGCTCTTCGTCCATCGTCGACGGCACCAGCGGATCGCCCGCGCGGGCGTGCGCGAGCCGCGCGGCAACGGTCGTGTCGTCCGGATCGAGATGCGCGGCGAAGGCCAGGTTCTCGGCCGTGTAGTCGTGACCCGGGTAGATCCGTGTGCCGGCCGGCAATGCCGCCAGCCGCTCGAGCGACGACCACATGACGGCCGGATCGCGGCCCATGAGCCGGCCGCAGCCGGCGACGAACAGGGTGTCGCCCGTGAACGCCGACCCGTCGGGGTCCAGGTACACCACGTGGTCCGCCGTGTGGCCGGGCGTCGGCATCGCCTGCAGCACGCCGCCCCACGGCAGCTCGACCGACTCGCCGCCCGATGCCAGGCGCAAGGGCGCGCACCCCGCACGACGGGCCACTGCGCCCGCGCCGGCCGTGTGATCCCGGTGCCCGTGTGTAGCCAGCAAGAGGACGGGCTGCAACCGCCACGCCTCCAGCGCGCGCCGTACCGCCCCTGCATCGCCCGGGTCGATGACCGCGCAGGCCGCGCCCGCGGGATCGGAAAGCAGGTACGCGAAGTTGTCGCCGTACCGCACCGCCTCGACGCGGCTCATACCCGCCTTGTCTCCGCTTCCAGCCACCTCTGGCACTCCCTTCGTTCGACCGCCGCGCTCATCGTATCCGCAACTAGCCCCGGCTGCAGCATCCGACCTCTGGCAATCGGGGTCACGACTGAGCATTCGCCAACCGCTTGGGTGAGGGGCCGCGTGGGGCGGCGTTGCAACGATATGCGGACCGACCCCGCCGCCCCCCGCCCACATCCGGCGTCCTTTCTGTACTTGCTTTCCGACTCACAAAGGGCTAATCACGCTACATGAACGTTGCAGATTACATCCATGTTGATGCGGCCGTGATGCTCGGGAAGCCTACCGTCCGCGGCACGCGAATCACGGTTGAACTGGTGCTGCGCAAGATGGCACAAGGCGCGACAGAAGCAGACCTTATCCGGGCCTATCCACAGCTTACCCATGAAGCCATTCGCGCCGCTGCACAGTATGCGGCCGAACTCATCGCCCATGAGGAGACCGTTCCCGCGGCTTTGGCCTGATGGAGCCCCGAAACGGCTGCATGCGCTTTCTTGTCGACGAGAGTTGCGACGCCGTCTTCCTGCGTGCCCTCTGTGAGGCGGGCTGGGATGTGCTGTCGGTCTCGGAACACTGCCTCGGCGCGACTGACTCCGAAGTCATTGCGCTGGCTTGTAACGATGATCGCATTCTCGTGACGGAAGATAAGGACTTTGGACAGCTGGTCTTCGCATCTGGTCGGGGTCATTGCGGCGTCATTCTCCTCCGCTATCCGTTTCCCCTGGCGGAGCATCTGGCCGCGGCCCTTGTTGCTCTTGCCAGGGAGCATGGCAGAAGCCTTGCCGGAGCTTTTGCTGTCTTGCGTCCGGGGAGTGCGCGCATCACACAGCCGCCGCTCGCGTCGTGACGTGTCGCTCGATGGCCCGGTCGTGGCCTTTCACGCATCTCCCGAGGATCAGCCGCGGAATCGCATTTTCTGCAAGGGGTTACTCTCAGAAGCGGGTGGAATCCGGGTCTTAGGTGCCGGATTTCGGGGCCGGAAACGCGTTGTAAGGGGCGAGGAGCAGCCGGCAGTGGCAGTCGGCGGGAGCGGAGAGCGGGGGGAAAGTTGGCAGTTGCCGGTTGGCAATGGGCGGTTCGGGAGCAGTGAACGGTGAGCAGTGATCAGTGAGGGCTCGCCCCCGTGCATGCCCTGGCTCCGTGATCCTCCGGCGACGGAGCCAACTCCGCTGAAGCTGCGGTGCCTGGGCGCCGGAGCGACGGGCATTCGCGCCCGTCGGTTCAGCCGGCGCCCATACGGGGGAATCAGGCGCCCGAGGCCGGCTCTGCTGAAGCGCGTTCCAGGGCGGCACGGGCGAGCTGCTCGCCGGCCTCGCGGCAGGCCTCCAGCACGTCTGCGGCAGGCGCCCAGGGG
>PWTM01000008.1 GCA_003563855.1 PVC group bacterium
CCGGCGTGAGGCGAGGCGGCGGCTGACGGGATGCGTCGGTGTTGTGCCGGCCGGATGGATGAGCGGTGGATGGAGGAGAAAGGAACGCGATGACGACGATGCAGGCGTATGAACCCACGTGGGAATCGCTGTGCAGGCATCCGGTGCCGGAGTGGTTCCGGGATGAAAAGTTCGGCATCTATACCCACTGGGGGCCCTACACGGTTCCGGCTTATGGCGGCGGCAGCAACGCGCTGGCCGGCGTCCCGGGCTCCGGCTATAACAGCGCCTGGTACGGCAGGAACATGTACGACCCGCGCCATGCGGTCCACAGGTATCACACGAGGACGTTCGGCCATCCGAAAGACTTCGGCTACAAGGACCTGATCCCGCTGTTCACGGCCGCGAAGTTCGACCCCGAGGAATGGGTCGATCTTTTCAAAGGCGCGGGCGCCCGCTTTGTCGGCCCGACGGCGCAGCTTCACGACGGCTTTGCCCTGTGGGATTCCAGGGTCAACCGCTGGAATTGCAGGGCCATGGGGCCCAAGCGCGACATCATGGGCGACTTCGCCGCGGCCGCGCGCGGCGCCGGCCTCCGATTTGTGACCACGTTCCATCATTCGTTTCATTGGGATTTCTTCCAGATCGCGCGTGGCGAGGGGTACGATCTCGACGACCCGAAGTACGAAGACCTCTACCTTCGTGCGCACCGGCCGGGAACGATGCCGGACGAGGCCTACCACAACCGGTGGCGCGATCAGATCCACGAGGTGATCGACCGCTATTCGCCGGACCTGCTCTGGTTCGATTTCGGGCTGGGCCGTATCCGCGGCGACTACAAGAAGGCGGTTCTTGCCTACTACTACAACGAGGCGCTGAAGAAGAACCGGGAGGTCGGGGTCACCTACAAGAACAAGGATCTCCCTCCCGGGGCGGGCATCTTCGACCTGGAAGTCGGCAAGATGGACGACCTCTGTCTCTTCCCGTGGTTGACCGATACCAGCATCGACTGCGTGCCGCGCGGCAACTGGGCCTATTCGGCATCCGCGGGATACAAATCGCCGGAACGGCTGATCCACAACCTGGTGGACCGGGTGAGCAAGAACGGCCAGCTTCTGCTCAACGTCGGACCGCGCGCGGACGGCACCATCCCCGAGCCGGCGAAGCGCATCCTGCGGAAGATGGGGGAGTGGCTGCGGATCAACGGCGAGGCGATCTACGGCACGCGCCCCTGGTATGTGGCCGGCGAAGGACCGACCAGGGCCGCGTTGGACATGTCGCAGGGCGGGCACTTCAACGAGACCGGGGAACCGCGGTACTGCGCGCATGACATCCGCTTCACGACGAAGAAGGACACCCTCTACGCGACATGCCTGGGGGTTCCCGGCGACGAGGTGTTCATCTTCACCTTCAAGCAGCGGGTGGCGCCGGAAGAGATCCGGCAGGTCTCGATGCTGGGCGTGGACGGGCCGCTCAAGTGGCGACACGATCCGGACGAAGGGCTGATCGTCGAGACCCCGCCGGACGTGCCGAGCGAGTACGCCAACACGTTCAAGATCGAGATGAAGTGAGAAGCATCGGGCCACGCCGGGCCGCCCCCGGGGCGGGAGAGCCCATGTCTTCGTAAGTGTACAGTGCCGCCCCGGGGGATCGAGCAGAGGGGCGACAACATAGAGAAGAGCGTGCCCCCCGGGAACGCCAGGCTCCAGCCTGGCCGATCAAGGGGACGAGAGCGGTCGACAGAACTGGAGAATGTCCTCGTCGGACGGGGATTGACGGCCGGATTGGAGGGGGTAAGCTCGCGCCATGAAACCGAGCCTTCGTGCCGGGCCGGGGAGGGGTGCTTCCCCGCGCGGATTCGTGCGCGTCTCGCGCCACAAGCGGCCGGTCATCGCGCTGCAGGTCGACAACCACTACACTCGCCTGAAGCATGGTATCGTCGACGATGCCCGCGAACGGGAATGGCAATTGGTCGATCTGGAATTGTGCGGCGGCGTACTCCCCGCCGGGATCGACTTTCATGGCGGCCTGCTGGACCTCCCGCCGGACAGCCGGCTCGTGCGGGAGCTTCGGCGGGCCGGCCGTCCCGTGGTCCGCGTGGGGCGCCTGCCTGACCCGGCGGATTCCCGTCTGCCGGCCGTCGTGCGCGACGAGGGCGCGGTCGGCGCCCTGGCCGCCGAGCATTTCGCCGAGCGCGGCTTCCGTGACGTGGCGTACGTGGGACGTGATCCGTGGCACGTGATGAAGCCGCTGTACGAGGGCTTCCACGACCGGGCGCTTGCGCTCGGCATTCGATGCCATCTGCTGCGGTTCAAGAGCTTTCGCCGCCTCCCGGAGTCCGAGAGGTACCGGCGCCGCCAGGCGCAGTTCACCGACTGGCTTCGGAAGATGCCCATGCCCCTGGGGGTCTTCAGCTGGGGCGACACCTCGGCGGCGCGGGTCTGTTTCATGGCCGCGCGCTCGGGCTTTTCGGTGCCCGCGCAGGTGGCCGTGCTTGGCCGCGGAAACAACATCGGCCCCTGCGAGTGTTCCCTCCCCCAGCTCTCCTCCGTGGACCTCAATGACGAGGCCCGGGGCCGCGAGGCGTGCGGCCTGCTGGCGCGGCTGATGGCGGGAGACGCGGCGCCGGACCGGGCCGTGCTCTTTCCGCCCGCGGGCGTCGTCACGCGGCAGAGCACGGACCTGCTGGCGGCGTCCGATCCGCGCGTGGCCGAGGCGCTGCGCTACCTGTGGGATCACCTGGACGAGGATCTCCCGGTGAAGGAGGTGGCCCGTGCCGTCCGCATGGCGCCGCGCAGCCTGCAGCGCGCCTTCCGCAAGGACTTCAACCGCGGCGTCAATGCCGAACGGGTCCGCAAACGTTTGGAGCGATGCCGCGAATTGCTCCGTTCCACCGACCTGACCGTCGCCGCCATCGCCCCCCTCGTCGGCTTTCGCTCCAAGGACTACCTCCACGCCGCCTTTCGCCGGACCTTCGGCACCACGCCGCGAAAGTACCGTCTCGCGGCCCGGCAGGGACAGGAAACCTGAGCCCCCGGAACCCCGGTCCCCCGCGCCGCATCTATTCGCGAGCGCCAGAAGTACGCCGGCCGCACGCCTCGGAGTGGCGCGAGACCTCGCCTAATATGGTCAAAATATGCTCTTGAAGACGAGGCGGGAGTGGGAGTAAAACTCCTGCATCGGGGAGTGATTTCTCTGTCGGCGGCTGGATCGGATGGGCTCCGGCCGGAATGCAGGCTGGGCAAAACCAAAAGGAGAGAAGCGCGTTATGAGAAACGGAAAGCACGCCAGCGTCTGGGCAGGGATTCTCTTTGCGGGCACGGCGGTGATGCTGTCGGCCGGACCGGCGCCGGGCCAGACCGTCCTGTTCGCCGACACCTTCGACCGGGCGGACAGCGAAGACCTCAACGCTGCGACCGATGGCAAGTCGGGAACGCTCGGCGCCCTGGACTGGGTCGAGATGAGTTTTCAGGGAACGCTGGAGGTCCTCAACAACGAACTCAAGGGCGGAGATAACGCCGCGCGTGGCGGCTGGGTCATCGCCTACCCCGACCACAACTTTGTGGATGCCGCCATTTCCAGCGGCGGCGGGTTCCGCGTCAGCATCGATTTGGTCCACTATGCGACCGCGGGTGGGGTGCGCCACATGGGCATTGCCGTGGGCATGTCGCAGGCCGAGGTCGAAGGATGGAGTCAAAATAATCCGGAGAATCTCGACTACGTCGACCTGTTCGTGGGGTACCGCGGGACGACCCTGGGCGGACGGGTTCCCGCCATTGAGGCCTTCGAGAGCGGGGAATTAGTGATCCACAACCCGGACGCAGGGGGGCCTGCGACTCTTCCGAAGACCCTGGTGGTCGACTTTTCCCTTTCCAGCTTCGACGAGGGCTCGAAGGTGGACTACGTGATCACCTTCGGCGGCGTCGAGATGGGGACGGGGTCGTTCGAGTGGAGCGGCACGAACGAGAACTACATTGCCGTCTATTCGAATCTCAGCAACCGACAAGGCCGGATGGACAACTTCTCGGTCACGGCGCTGGGGTCGGCCTCGCCCTACGACGACTGGGCGGGCGACGCCGCTTTCGATGAAGATACCAGCGGAGATGGGATTGCCAATGGCGTGGCCTGGGTGCTGGGCGCGCAGAGCCCGCACCACGATGCCAGCGCGTTGTTGCCGACGATCGACACGGTGGACGATGAGGGCGAAGAAGTATTGGTCTTCACGTTCCCGCGCCTGCGCGCGGCGGAGGACGACTCGAACACCGAAATCGAGGTCGAATACAGCAGCGACCTGTCTGATCCCGGGGGCTGGGATATCGCCGTGCACGACGGGGACGACATCATCATCAGCCAGCAGGCAGAGGGAGATGTCGACATCGTGACCGTCCGGTTCAAGACGTCCACCCTTGCGGCGGACGGCCGCCTGTTCGTCCGCCTCCGCGTGGCGCGACCGTAACCGACGCCATGGCCGCGGGCTCCGCCCCTGCCGCCGCCCCGGCCCGGGGGCATCCCGCAGCCCGGGCCGGGGTGTTTTCGCCGTTTCGACGTCCACCGTTAATCGCTTGATCGGGGCTTTGCCGGCGCACCTCACCCCCCGCGCCACCGATACGGAGTGCGCCGGCCCCGAGCACGGGCGGGGTCGATTCGGAGCCGGCGTGCACAAGCGCAAGGAAGCGCGCGATCTATCGAGGCGTTACCCGGAATAATCTGCCGCGCTGTAGGAAGAGCTCATGGCCCATGCCACAGAAGATAGTCCGTCAGCCGCGTCGGAATCCTTGCGGAGCGCGCTTGCCGTCATCGCCCACGATCCGGGATTTCAAGCCAATGTGATCCGACTGATGGGTGAGAAATCCCGCGATGAGGGCCATAGCGTCCGTGCCGATGCTCGGTGGAGCCTTCGGCTGGACCGAATTGCCAAAGAGCGTTCAACTCACTGGGGCCTCGAGGCGACCGTCGTTTGTGAGCAGCTTGCGATTCCGCTATGGGGACGCCTCTATAAGCCCATCGCCCATCTCAAATCGTGGCAAAGACTCATCGCACCCAGCTACGGGAGGGCGACGTGGAAGATCCTGCACCGGATGCATGACCGCGGATTGGTGTCCCCGATGCCCATCTACTATGGCCTGGTCAAGGGCAGAGGGTGGCTGCCCCACCGCCTGCTCCTGGCCGAGCACGTGGGGAACCTGCGTGAGCTTCAAGAGGATCTGCAGAACGACTCGCTTCGCATGGACGAGTCCGGAAGAATGCAGCTATTCGAGCAGTTGGCGCAATTCGCCAACCGCCTTCATGCCATTGGCATATACAGCTTTTCCTTGCGGTACTTTCACATAGCGGCGGAACCTATCCGGACCGGCCGGCACAAATTCTACCTGTGCGATCTGGACAAAGCGCTCCTATGGAGTCCCTCCGCGCGGGGCTCGATACATCGACTGCTTCGGCGCAAGGATATCGATCGGTTGGGCAGGCAGATCCACAGGTACGCGGGCCAGGAAGCGGCGGAGCATTTCCTGGCGGCGATAGAGGGTAGACGCCCCGGTTCCCGCCCGCGGCGGGCGGGAACCTGAGCTTTGGCCGGGCGTTCATCGGGTACTCCGCCATCGCTCGTCCTCGTCGATGTCTGAGGACGCCGGATGCCGGATGCCCGATGCCGGGCACCAGGGTCGAAGGAATTGAGCGGCGATGAAGGAGCCGCCGGGAACGCCGACCGTCCGGTCGGCAGGATACGGGCATGAAGAATGCCCGGAAGATGCCGAGCGGATGCCGCTTCGCGGCTCCCTCAAGGGCGATGTTCGTCGATAGTCAAGGAGGGCTTGACGGCGATTCAAGGCCGTGCTACGACGTCTTACAGTCGGAGACGGGAAGGGCACACTCATGACAACGTTGACCATACGGCTTCCAGAGCAGTTGCGAGACGACCTGAAGGCGCTCAGCCGGCAGGAGCACAAGGCCGTCAGTGACATCGTGCGCGAGTCACTACGACGGCACGTAGCCGTTCAGCAATTCAGGGCCCTGCGGCGCAGGATTCTGCCGTTTGCCGAAGCGCAGGGGCTGGTAACGGACGAGGATGTATTCCGCGCCCTGTCATGAAGGTCATACTGGACGCGAATGTACTCATTGCGGCGGTTGCCGGGCGGGGGCTTTGTGAGTCCCTCCTGGAACTCTGCCTGGAGGAGCACGATCTAATCGTGTCCGAGCAGCTGCTGGAGGAGGTGCATCACAACCTTGTAAGAAAGATCAGACTACCGCGTGATGTGGCTCTCGACTTCTGCCGCCTGTTGCGGAACAACGCTCTCTTGGCTACGCCTGCGACGGTTGCGGGGGACGCGTGCCGCGATACGAAGGACTTGCATCTGCTTGGCCTGTCCGAATCCGCCAAGGCGGAGTTCCTGGTCACGGGCGACAGGGATCTGATCGAATCGGGGTGGCGCGGCACAACGACCGTCGTCACGCCACGGCAGTTCTGGGAGCGATGTGCTCAGAAATGAAAGTGGCGACCCATGATGCCGCGGACACACTGCCCGTCGAGCAAGCTGTGCGCGAGATTCAGCAGGATCGAAAAGGGCTCTCGCGGCTTGCCCGGGCGGGCGCGGCGCGGGCATGATGGCGGCGCGGCCGGGAGGAGAGTCGTCATGATCCGCAAGGCGTTCCTGATGTCCGTGAACCCGGATGCGCACGCCGAGTACGAACGGCGGCACCGGCCGATCTGGCCCGAGCTCGAGGCCGTGCTCAAGGCGCACGGCGTGCACCGCTACAGCATCTTCCTCGATGCCGAAACCCACCAGCTCTTCGGCGTGCTCGAGGTCGAGGACGAAGCGCGGTGGGCGGCGATCGCCGAGACGCCGGAGTGCCGCAAGTGGTGGACCTACATGAAGGACATCATGCCCTCGAACCCGGACCACAGCCCCGTGAGCCGCGAACTGCGCGAGGTCTTTCATCTCGACGAGTCCGCCCCCCTCGGAGACGCCACGCATGAAGACTGCACCCGACGCTGAGCCCCGCCGGACCCCGCTCTACGCGGAGCACCGCGTGGACGGCGCGCAGATGGCGCCGTTCGCCGGCTGGTGGATGCCGATCCGCTACGGCTCGATCCTCGAGGAACACCTCCGGACGCGCGCGGCGGTCTCGCTCTTCGACACCTGCCACATGGGGCGCTTCGACCTCGAGGGGCCGACGGCCGCTGCGGACCTCGACCGCCTGCTGACCTGCGCGGTTGCGCCGATGGAACCCGGCCGCTGCCGCTACGGCTACCTGCTCGACGAGCACGGCGGCGTGATCGACGACCTCGTCTGCATGCGCCTCGGCCCCGACCGGTTCCGCCTGGTCGTCAACGCGGGGACCGCGACCGGCGATGCGGACTGGATCCGCGCGCGGCTTTCGGCCGACACGCGCTTCGACGACGTCTCCGACCGGATGGCGAAGATCGACATCCAGGGCCCGGACTCGCGGGCTGCGCTCGAGCGCGCCTTCGGCGAGGCGCCGCCGGAGCTGCGCTTCTTCCGCCTGGCCGAGGTCCGGCTCGGCGACCTGCCGTGCTGGATCAGCCGCACCGGCTACACCGGCGAGCACGGCTACGAGCTCTACTTCGAGGCCGGGCGCGCGGTCGAGACCTGGCGGCGCCTGCGGGCGGCGGGCGCGGCGCCGGCCGGGCTCGGCGCGCGCGACACGCTGCGGCTCGAGATGGGC
>PWTM01000027.1 GCA_003563855.1 PVC group bacterium
CCAATCGTAGTCTTCGCCTCTCCCCGCCCGGCTCCACGCCATCCCGACTACGATTGCGATTACGACTGTGACTACGAGGCTTGCGCCTTCTCCTCATCGTAGTCGCAGTCCTAGTCCCAATCGTAGTCTTCGACCGCCCGCGCCCGGCTTCACGCCATCCCGACTACGATTGCGATTACGACTGTGACTACGAGGCTTGCGGCTTCTCCCCCGCCGTCCCTTGGGCGGCCACGGGGGGCCGCCTCTACATCGCCGCGACGGCACGGAAAGAGCCACCCCAGCCATTCGCGTCCATTCGCACGCCCAGAAGGAACGGATTCGCGAATGAATAGCCCTGACCCCGCCACGCCCACGTCAGCGATATCTATTCATGCGCCCGCGCCAATACCCCGGCTTTCGCTTCGCATGGGCCACGGCAACAACCAGGATGAAAGTTGGCCCGATGGCGTACAGGATCGCGTACGGAAATCCCGGCACGAGGGCACGACGGAAAGGCCCGGACAGCACCCGATAGCGGAAAGGCATGGCGCCAATCCCGTCAACCTCGCCTTCCACCGCCTCACGGAATCGCCGGCCGAGTCCGGGTTGGCACGCCTCGTAATACTCGACGGCCGCAAGAAATTCGGCCCGCGCGTCGGGGTCGAACTCTATGCCCGTCATCCCAGCATCCGGTCCGCATCCGCGAAAACGGTGTCCGCCGGAATCGATACCCGCCGGCCGTCCTTATACTCCGCGAAGCGACGCTCCGCCTCGGCTACCCATGCGGCGTCGATATCGCCGAGAGCCTCGCCACCCAGAGAACTCAAGAGGCGATCGGCAAGAAACGCCCGTTCTTCGCGAGGAAGTCCCAGTGCCTCTTTCTCCACCTTGTCGAGCATAGCCGTCATATTCCACCTCGTACCCTGCCTGCACGAAGACGCTACCACACCACCGCCTTCGACTCAAGCGCGAACGGAGGGGCCGGGGTCGGGGCCGGGGTCCGCACATCGTTGCAGCTTCCCATCCACTGCGCCCGGTCCGAAGTCGCTTCGCGGCTCGCTGAACGGTCGTTCTCAACTACCCTGTCGCGCTTCCACATCCCTCGCATCGCCCCATCCTCCCCCCGCCCTTCCGTTCATCTCCTTCTGCAACTATGTGCGGACCCCGCCCCCCCTATTCTTGAATCTGGGAACTCAACCCCTCCAGCTTGTTCTCCGTTCGCAGCAGCGCTATCGCTTCCGACGTCCACTCAAATGACTCATGATAGACAATGATACTGAACAGGCCCTTTCGTGTTCTACGAACAGCTACATAGAGCTTCCCATCCTCCACAATGAACCTATCCGAACTTCCCCTTCTAAAAAGGGAATGATTCTTTTGCAATTCTCCGCCGGCATCTACCAATCGAAATTGAGTAATCGATGGGCCTAAGGGAACAAAGACAAGGCCAATGAGTAAAGCCACGCAAACAATGCCCCCCCTTGCTAGCATCTTGCGTACTCTTAGCTTCATATTTCTAGAACCTCTGCTTAGGACGGTCTACATCAGGATAATGACCGTAGAAAGGTATAGGATACTCTCTCCTGAACTCCTGAGGTGTTCTCACGGTGACTCCCGTGCGGTCCAAGCCAGGGATGATGGTCCAAGCTGGCTTGAAAGGATCTAGTATGAAGTCACAAGATGTATCGCTCGTAAGCGGCGAGGGGTAAACAAGTACGACATTGTGATTGCCTATTGTGCCCCATAGCCATCTCTTCCTTCCGCCTCCCATCAAAGTGACGGTCCAATGCTGGAAACCTCTAGATCCCAAGTAGTCGACCAAGGCCAACGCTTGTCCGCCACATTCGTTCGAAAAGGGCCTCCAGGTTCTACTGGTCCTGTTCCATTCCCTTGCAGCGGCAATGATCGCGAATCTCTCCTTCTCCGCCGACAACCCCCAAGGATCCACAAACATCACCGGATTATTCCCGAACGCCACGTACTGATTCAGTCCGCCGCTGATGCCGATCGGGTCGTTGGAGAGCCAGCGGCCGGTTAGCGGGTCGTACCAGCGGGCGCGAAAGTTGTAGAGGCCGGTGGCCCAGGAGTATTCGCGGCCTTGGAAGAGATACCGATTGCCGATTCCAGAGCTTGGAAGCGGCTGGCCGTTGGCGTCGAAGACGCCGAGGACGTTGCCGAACGCATCGTAGCGGTAGCTTTCGGAGACGTTGCCGTTGTCGTCCACGAGCGCGTGCACGGTACCGAGGTGGTCGGTGACGGCGTAGTAGGTCTCGCTGGTCTGGCCGTCGTGGACGGTCAGCGCGAGGAGGTTGTCGATGCCGGGGCCCCAGGTGTAGGAGCGGATGAGTTCGCCCTGGTCGTCCACGTCGGCGATGACGTGGGCGCCGTCATGGACGTGCCAAGTCGCGCCGCCGCTGTTCACGGTCCTGATCCGCCGGCCGGTGGGGTCGTACTGATAGCTCTCGACCGGGTTGCCGCCCGAGCTGACCTCCGTGAGCCGGTATTCGAGGTCCCAGCTCAGGTCGAGCGTGGGCCGGCCATCCACGACCCGCTGCGTGACGTTGCCGGCGCTGTCGTAGGTGAGGGTGTTCTCGGCATTGACGCCCCAGGAGGCCAGCCGGTCGCCGGTCTGCGCGAGGGTGTAGGTGTGCGTGACGCCGTTGATGGTCGTCTGGGTGCGGTTCCCGGCCAGGTCGTAGGTGTAGCTTGCGCTATAGAGCAGTGTGTCGGTATCGTCGAAGTGCTGCTCGCCGGTGAGGCGGTCGAGGGAGTCATAGGCGTAGACCCGATACGTCCCGTCCTCGCGGTCTATGCGCTCGATCATGTCCGTGCCCAGGTCAGTCTGCTGCTGCGGGTCCCGGGCGTAGGTCATCGCGAACGAGCGGATGACCTGCTGGTTGTCGTTCTCCCAGGCGATATCGGTCAGTCGGTCCATGACATCGAAATCGTAGGAGGCGTTGATTCCGCTGTCAACGCTGGCGACCAGCAGTTCTCGTTTTGGCACCGCCTCCTGGGCACCTGCTTCTGCCGAACCTCAACGCACGGGCCGGTACACATTTTGGAGTGCGCCGGCAGAGCGCAGCGGCGACGGCGCTTTCAGCCCCCCCCCGGCCGGGCGATCCGCTTCGGTGCGGGCGGAGCCACCCCGCCCGACCTGAGCAGCCATTCGCGTTCATTCGCGTCCATTCGCGGTTCCACTCTCCCCCTTGTGAGAAGACGCCGTTCGCTCTCGCTCCGCATTCCCCGATTCTGTCCCCAACGATTCTGTCCATCCTCGCCCCCGCTGCCCGGGGTTCAGCCCCGAACACCCCCCGCCACCGCACGGCCCGCTCCCTTCTTCCGTTGAACGTTGAGCGTTGAGCGTTGAACGTTGAACGTTTCCCCAGCTCCCCCCTCGCCCCCCCCCCCGCCTCGCTTCCTGCCAACCCCCCCCGCCCACCGATCCCCCCCCACCGATTACCGATCACTGATCACCGATCACTGCCCCCCCCGTCTTCCCCCCACCCTTGCCGTTGCCGCTCCGCGGGTCGCCTGTTAGCATCCGGCGACCTTGGACTCCACGGACACCATCGCCGCAATCGTCACGGCGCCCGGCGAGGCGGCCGTGGCCGTGCTGCGCATCTCGGGCCCGGAGGCGCTTGCCGTGGCCGACCGGGTCTTCGACGGATCCCCGCCGCCCAGCCGCCGGCCGTCGCCCTCGCTCTCGCACGGCGTAATCCGCGACGCCGCGGGCCGGACCCTCGACGACGTGCTCCTGCTGGTCATGCGCGGACCGCGCTCCTATACCGGCGAGGACGTGGTCGAAATCCACGGCCATGGCGGTCGCGTCGCCCCGCGCCGCCTTCTCCGCTGCCTGATCGAAGCCGGATGCCGCCCGGCCGAGCCCGGCGAGTTCACCCGCCGCGCCTTCCTCAACGGCAAGCTCGACCTGCTGCAGGCGGAAGCCATCCTCGACCTCGTCCGCGCCCGGTCCGACCGCGCCGCATCGGCCGCCGTGGAACAGATGCAAGGCGCTCTCTCCAAGAGCGTTGCGGACATCTCCCAGGGCATCCTCGACGTGGCGGCCGAGGTCGAGGCCTCGCTCGACTTCCCGGAGGAGGAACTCGATCCCGCCGGACCCGAGGCGCTGCGCGCGCGGCTCCGCGAGGCCCGGCAGCGCATCGCCGGTCTGCTCGCGACCTGGGATGAAGGCCGGCTCCTGAGGGAAGGCGCGCGCGTTGTCCTCCTGGGCAGACCCAACGCCGGGAAGTCCACGCTCTTCAACGCGCTGCTGGGGTCCGAGCGGGCGATCGTGTCGGAACATCCGGGTACCACGAGGGATACGATCGAAGAGACGCTGCTCGTCGAAGGGATTCCCGTCGTCCTCGTCGATACCGCCGGGCTCCGGGATTCCGACTGCGAGATCGAGCGGGCCGGCATCGAGCGCGCCCGGAGCCGCATGCGGGGCGCCGACCTCTGCCTCTACCTGGTCGACGCCTCCGCCCCGTTGCACCCGGAAGACCTTGCGTTCCTCCGCGAGACGGCGCCGCCGCCGCTGGTCGTCTGGACCAAGACGGACCTCGGCCGGCACCCGACCGCCGTCGCCCCCAGGGGGACGGAGAGTATTTGCGTGGTTCCCACAACGGGAGAAGGCCTCGAAGAGCTGAGCAAAGCGATACATAGGACATTATTGACGAACGACTTAGGGGAGCATCCAGGGGCTTTGGTATCCGAACGCCATCGGAGCCTCCTCGTCGAGGCCGACCGCAGCATCGGGGAGGCGGAGACCCTGCTGGCGGGGAGCGGCGACCTGGTCGTTCCCGCGGCCACGCAGCTCCGGGAGGCGCTGGAGCGCCTGGGCGAGATCACCGGCCGCACCTATCACGACGGCCTCCTCGATGCGATCTTCCGTCGCTTCTGCGTCGGGAAGTGAACCAGCAAGGAGCAGAGCGCAACCACGGATGAACACGGATTCGCACGGATACTGAGGCATCCCGCACGCGGCGTCCGACGCAAGCCGTTCACCATCCGCGTTCATCCGTGTTCATCCGTGGTTCAAATGCTCCAGAGAAGGTGAAGCGCGTGCGAGACCCGACAGAAGCCGACGTGATCGTCATCGGCGGCGGCCATGCCGGATGCGAGGCGGCGCTGGCCGCGGCCCGGCTGGGCGCGCGGACCCTCCTGATCACGCTCCGCGCGGATCGGCTCGCGCGCATGTCCTGCAATCCCTCCATCGGCGGGATGGCCAAGTCGCACATCGTGCACGAGCTCGATGCGCTGGGCGGCGTCATGGGAGAGAACGCCGACTTCACGGGCATCCACTTCCGTATCCTGAACACGCGCAAGGGCCCGGCCGTCCAGGCCACCCGCGCCCAGTGCGACAAAGCCTGGTACGCGGAGCGCATGCGCCGGGTCATCGGACGAGCGCCGAATCTCGAGCTGGTCGAGAGAGAGGTCACGGAGCTGCGGGTTGCCGGAGGCCGCGTCCGCGGGGTTCGGACCGCCGACGGAACCGACAGGTCCGCGAAGACCGTCATACTCACGGCCGGAACCTTCCTCCGGGGCCGGGTACATATCGGAGATCGCGTTGTGGAGGCCGGACGCTGGGGCGAAGGGGCCTGCGACGAGTTGGGACGCAGGCTGGAAGAGATCGGGCTCCGCCGGGAGCGGCTGAAGACCGGAACGCCGCCGAGACTTCACAGGGATTCCATTGATTACCGGCGAATGACCCGCCAGCCCGGGCTCGACCCTGCGCCGCTCTTCTCTTGGGCGGGAAGAGAGGCAAGGGAGGCGTTCCACGTGGAACAGTCCGAGCCGGCATCGGGCCGGCTTCTGTTCCACGTGGAACAGGGGCTTCTCCGCTGGGCGCCTGGATCCGGCATGCTTCCCTGTTTCCTGACTCACACGACACCCGAGACGCATGCGATCGTGCAACGCCATCTCTCCCGGAGCTCGCTCTACGGGGGGGCGATCTCGGGGACGGGCGTCCGTTACTGCCCCTCTATCGAAGACAAGGTGGTGAAGTTCCCGGACCGCCTCTCGCATGCGGTCTTCATTGAGCCCGAGGGGCGCGACGATCTTCGGATCTATCCCAACGGGATCTCGAATTCGCTCCCCGAGGATGCGCAGGCGGAGCTGGTCCATTCGATTCCCGGACTCGAAAACGCCCGCATTCTCCGGCCGGGCTATGCGATCGAGTACGATTTCTTCGATCCGACCGACCTCTCTTCCTCGTTGGAGTCGAAGCGGATCGAGGGGCTCTTCCTCGCGGGGCAGGTGAACGGTACGACCGGGTACGAGGAGGCCGCGGGGCAGGGGTTCGTCGCGGGCGTAAACGCCGCGTTGAAGGTCCGTGGCGAACCCCCGCTTCTCCTGGGACGCGCGGAGGCCTATATCGGGGTGCTGATCGATGACCTGGTCACGAAAGGAACCTCGGAGCCTTACCGGATGTTCACCTCGCGCGCGGAATACCGGCTCACGCTCCGACAGGACAATGCGGTCTTCCGACTCCTCCCGCAGGCGCGACGCCTCGGACTGGCGCCGGATCGGGTGCTCCGCGAGCGCGAAGCGCGGCTGAGGCAGATCGAAGGCGAGCTGGACCGCCTGTCGAGGGACCGCGCCGGGGGTGTCCTGGCGGCAACTCTCCTGAAGCGTGGGGAGGCGCGCTACGACGACCTTCCCGGCGCCCGGTCCGATCTCTTTCCCGAGGTGAAGGCCCAGATCGAGACATCACTGAAGTACGAGGGCTATATCGCCATCGAACGGAAAAGGATCGAAAAGGCATCTTCGATGGAATCGGAAACCATTCCCCAGGAAATAGATATAGCTTCCATCCGCGCGCTTCGGACCGAAACCAGGGAGAAGCTGCTCCGCATCCGGCCCCGGACGCTCGGTCAGGCCGCGCGGATCTCCGGGGTGACCCCGGCCGACCTCGCCATCCTCGCCGTCTGGATCGAGCGCGAGCGCCGAAGAAGGCCATCGCCTCCCGCCGATGCCTGACCCACCGGCCGAGACCGACCCCCGCGTAGAAAGAGGACAGGTGCGACCACTCAGTGGTCGCACCCACCCCCGCTGCATCACCCTGCGCCAAGTACCTGCTCCGCATCCAGCAGGGCCACCCCCTCGTGTTCGGGCGGAAGCCCGCCACGCCGGGGCAGGAACAGCCCGAGGTGCACCGTCGGGTCGGAGGGCAGCGGCGGCTTCTTACGCTGGCGCATCGCCCGTGTAATGGCGGCGATTCGGGCCGCCGGGCGGACCGCGCCCCCACGTTCAACCCGCTCAGATAGGGCCGCACGCAGGCATGCCACATGGCCAGAAAGGGGTCGGCCGCCTTGTACAGAACCCGTCGCCCGTGAATCACCGCCAGCCGCGGCGCCGCCGCACGCCAGGCGCCCAGTGCGGCGAGTTCCGCCCGGCGATCCCAGAAGATTAGTTCGTAACTATTCTGTGTAGAATTATTCTGCATGGCATAATAGCGCCCTGTCGGCCCCGCCCTGTCAGGCCCCGCCGTCCTGGCCGGAAGGAAGGAGGGTGAGTGATCGGTGATCAGTGAACAGTGATCGGTCGGGACGATGCCGCGGACCGCAAGGAACCGATCACCGATCACCGATACAGGTCCGGGTGCTCGGTACGGAGCCAGTCTTCGACGGCGCCCCGAAAATCGCGGATGAAATCGATCAGCTGATCCGCGTCGGTCTCCGATGCCTCGCCGATGGACTCGTACTCCACGATGTTCCTCTTGTTGCGGCAGACATCCAGATAGTCGGCGTCACTCTTCCACCGCGCGCCCAGAATCAGGGGGACGGCGTGTATGGTGCGATAGTGCTGCAGCGACTTTTCCGCCCGGTAGCCGGATGCGTACAGCAGGATGGTACAGAGCTTGAGCGCCGCATTGTAGGCGATGCCGAACCGCCAGTCGGGCGAGATGCCGCCACGTGCATCCCGGAGGTCGCGCTCGACGATGGCAAAGAGATTGGCGATCTCTTCCCGGCTCGTCTTATGCGGTTTCAGCCAACGATTCTCCAACCATTGCCGCAAACTCATCATCCGCTCCTACGACGAAGACCCGCGGATCGGAAAGGACGCGCGAAACGAAATGTTCACGGCGCGCAACCCGATTCCGAAACTCCCCTTCGCTGAAAACGCGAGGATTCACCTCCCTGCCCAGACGCGGGCCGACTTTGGAGAGCCGCGCCGTGATCCCCCGGAGGCCGATGTCGCCGATGACCATCAGGTCAATGTCGCTGTGGGCTCTCTCCTCGCCGCGCGCCGCCGAGCCGAAGAGGAACGCCCAGCGTATCGCCGGATCCGTAAGCGCCTCGCGCAGGATCGCCACGACGCCGACGGTCTTGGCGATGAGCGAGGTCAGTTCGGGGGCGATGGGGTGCGACCGGTTCGCCTCGAATACGGTCCGATTGCCGTCAGTGGTGCCCGTCAACAGTTCAAGGCGGCAGAGGCGTTCCGTCTCGCGCCGGACCGTTGCGACGTTCAAACCAGTTTCCCGCTCAAGCGCACGCAGATGCAACCGGGGGTGTGCCGGGGACCATAAGATGCGAAGGATCTCCGTTCTCGCGCGGGATCCCAGCAACTCCGAAAGAAAGCTCGGGGTGTTTGCTTTAGGCATACGGTTGTTTGCTATAAGCACACAATGGGCCTCCTCGGAGGGTCATGCGCGGTCCGGACGCCGAACTACGCCCGCACCGACTCCCATCCGCGGAGCCAGACCCGTGCCGCCTTCCCATCGCGTTGCGCTTTCTTTTGATGACCGGGGTCTCGATGACCGTGCGTCTGCCCACGATCCTCCTGCCGGGTATTCTAGCAGGTTGTCCGACTCAGGAGCAAAGAAAGATGCCGCGGCGCGGAAGCCTCGGGATTGACGGTTGCTCCCGGGTGCGGTAGAAGGCGGGTACACAAGGGGGAGGGTGGCGGCGATGCGTACGGAAATTCGGCGGATGGGCGGGCTGGTTCGCTGGGGGGCGGGGCTGGCGGTCGGGTTCGGATTGGCCGCGGCAGCGGAAGGCTCTCCGATGCGCGCGGTCGCGGTCCGTGACGACGAGGGACGGGTCGAGCTGATCACCGAGGACGGCCTGCGTCACCGCGCGCTGGGGACGGCCATCCCGGCCTCGCTCCTCGGCCGCGAGCTCTGGCTGACCGCGCGACCCGCCGCGCCGCCGCCGACCCGGAGAACCGCCGCGCCTCTGCCGGCTGCCGGCCCGCCGGGGCTGCTGGTCACCCGCGTACAACCGCCACCCCAACCGGCCCCTCCGCGATTCGAGCCGCTTCCGCCCCGGACCTACGCCGCTACCGACCGCGTTATTCCGGAGTCCGAGCTGCGGCCCGGCGCCCAGATCGAGATCGAACTTCCCGAGCTCGGTCGCTCGGCCGCCTCGCGCGGCGAGCAGCCGATCCGCATGCTTGTCGCGCTCCCGCGGAACTACCGGCGCGAGACGGCGCACCCCGTCATCGTCCATTTCCACGGTGGACTCGGCGGCCCGCGGGGCGCGCTGCGCTGGCGTCCGATCGTCGGTCCCGACAACGTCATCCTCGTCGGCGCGGACTACGACCACCACGAGAACGAGCGGCGCGGACTGCTGCGGCTGGGCACCTGCCGGGACCAGGGATCCCGGATCGCGCGGCACGCATTGCAGATCCTCGGCAACTCGACCCGGATCGACACGGACACGATCATCCTCGCGGGACACTCCTCGGGCGCCTACTCGGTGACCGACAACCTGACAACGCAGCCCGCTCCCTGGCAGCCTTTTGCGGGGTTCTGCGCGATCAACGGCGGCGCCGGGACCGGAACGCCCCGGCTGGGCGAGAGGCCGGTCCTGCTGATCATGGGCGAGAACGACGAAGCCCGGCGGCACGGCTGGCGCCGGGAGGCCGAGGCGTCGCTCGGCCGCGCGCGGGCGAACCTCACGGTCCGCGTCGTGCCGGGCGTCGGCCACGACTGGGGCGGGGCGATGAACGAGCCGATGCGCGACTGGCTCATGGAGTCCTTCCCGGCGCTGGCGGCGGTCGCGCGCCGGCGCGCCCTTCTCGATGCGCCGCTCCCGGCCGAAACCCGGGCGGTGATCGCCGAGTGGATCCGTCGTTCGGGCCTGGAGTAGCCGGGCGCGTGTCGGGTGTCGGGTGTCGCGTGTCGGGTGTCGGGTGTCGCGTGTCGGACGTTCCCGCCGCCGGGGACGCGGCCAGCGCCGATGGAGGGACGGGCCAGGTTCGGCGGCAGCGCCGCCGGAGAACCCCCGTATGCGCGTATGGAGTGCGGTGGCAGAGTCCCGGGCGCGCCTCGCGCCCGGGACGGCGACACCGCTTTCGCCCCCGCCAGACACCGCGTAGCCCCGCCAACCAAAAGCGGCGTCCCTCCTTCGCGCTGCGCTTGCTACGGAGGGCAAGCTGCCGGGCTTCGCCCTCTGCCGCCGCACTCCATATCGCGGCCCCCTTTTTGGCAGCGTAAGAGCCCCGGCAGAAGCGAAGGGCGTGGATGTCCGCCCCCCGGGAACGCCACGCTCCAGCGTGGCACGGTCATGGTCCGCGAGGTTTCTCGTCCCCCTTGGTCGGCCAGGCTGGAGCCTGGCGTTCCCGGGGGGCATGCTCCTCTCTACATCACCGCCCCTCTTCTGGATTCCCCCGGGGCGGCACAGCCTGCCGCACCACGCCGCCGTGAGATAACCCCCCCGCACGCCGAAAACTGCCGAAAGCCCATGTCGGGCGAGATTGACAGGGATGGGGAGGCTGATTAAGTTAGCGTTGTCGAACAAAGGGCAGGAGGCGGAAAGCAGCCATGGCCGAGACGATCAGCACCAGCATGGAAGACTACCTGGAGACGATCTTCCACCTGGTCCGGGAGCATACGGTCGCGAGGGTGAAGGACATCGCGGATCGCCTCAAGGTAAGCCGTTCGTCCGTTACGGGCATGCTTCGGTCCTTGCGGGACCACCGGCTCATCAACTACGAGCCGTACAGCTTCGTTACGCTGACGCCCGAAGGGACGGAAGTTGCGGGGCGCGTGGTGCGGCGCCACGAGGCGTTGCGCGATTTCATGGTGGACGTCTTGTCGATCGACGCCGCGGAGGCCGACGAGGCCGCCTGCCACATGGAGCACGGCATCTCGAAGCATATCGTGGACCGTTTTGTCGAGTTCGCGGAATTTGTGGAGACGTGCCCGCGTGCGGGAGCGCAATGGGTGCAGGGCTTCGGGTACCGGTGCATGAAGGCAACGCAGGCCCCCGGCGACTGCGAGCGCTGCGTCGAGTCGTGCCTGGACGCGATCAAGTCCGCGGACAGAAGCTGAGACAGAGTCTCCGGCACCTGTCGCCTTCCAACGGAAAGGCCTTGCCACCCAGCACGCCTCCTCGATATGTTTGGAGCGGCGAACAGATACAGGAGCCCCTAACACGCCGTCGGCGAACGAGGCTGCGCGGGTGCGGATCGAGAACCCGAGCCGGGAGAGGGATGCGTGATGCAGAGTGTCTTCTACAGCTTCTTTGCCGGGATTTCGACGGTGCTCGGCGTCTTCGTGCTGCTGCTGTTCGGCAGGCCGAGCAGGCCGGCGCTGGCCGGATTGCTCGGGTTCGCCGGCGGCATCATGATCGCGATCTCACTGTTCGAGATGATCCCCGAAGCGCTGGAATTCGGCTCCGTGGCGGTTGTGGCGGTGAGCTTCCTGCTCGGGGTCGGCCTCATGTTCGCGGTCGATCGCACGGCGCCGCATGCCCACGTCTTCACCCCCGACGCCCTGGAAGTGGAGAACCCGGACCACGCCCCCGCGACCCGGAACCCGCTGCTGCGCACCGGCTACCTGGTGCTCTTCGGGATCGCCCTGCATAACCTTCCCGAGGGAC
This sequence comes from PVC group bacterium, assembly GCA_003563855.1. Lineage (GTDB taxonomy): Bacteria > Verrucomicrobiota > Kiritimatiellia > PWTM01 > PWTM01 > PWTM01. Next base: position 11,805 of record PWTM01000027.1, read on the forward strand.
TCGCGATCGGGGCCGGGCTCGAGTCCAGCCCGCAGCTCGGCCTGACGCTGGCCATCGCGATCGCCCTGCACAATGTTCCCGAGGGACTGGCGATCGGCGGTCCCTTGCGCTCCGGCGGACTCGGGCGGCTCAAGATCATCCTGCTCACCATGGCCGCCGGCCTGATGACCCCCGTCGGCGCCATTGTCGGCCAGGTATTCTTCAATATTTCGGAAGTCTTCGTCGGCGGCGCGCTGGCGTTTGCCGCGGGCGCCATGATGTACATCGCGCTCGACGAGCTGGTGCCCAACGCCAACCGGCTGCACGCGCACGCCGCCAATATCGGCATCAACGTCGCCATCGTGGTCGGGATCCTGCTCTAGCGCGCGTGATTCGTGACCCTTCGCTGCGGGCGCGCATGGCCGCAGGGCCGCGGGGCCGTGCGCAGGCTCGCCGCGGGCCCGGGGTTGACCTACGATCGGCCTCGCCGGCCGCCGGAGGCCGAGGCCGGCGGAGGGGACAGGGCGTGCTGCAGGACCCGGAAGGACACGGCGACGGAACGCGGCCCGCGCGGCGGGCGAGGGGCGCGTGGCGGTTCCTGGCGACGGCTCTGCTTCTTGCCGGCTGCGGGCGGCCCGGCGCGCCGCCGGAGGTCGCCGGGCCGCGCGTGGTCTCGCTGGCGCCGAACCTGACGGAGATCATCTTCGCGATCGGGGCCGGCGACCGGCTGGTCGGGCGGTCGAGCGCCTGCGATTACCCGCCGGAAGCGGCCCGGGTTCCCGTCGTCGGCGGGTTCGGCCGCCCCTCGGTCGAGGGCGTGCTGGCCGCCGGTCCGACGCTCGTCGTGGATGTGGACCTCGAGGACCGCGCTTTGCGCGGCATCTTCCGCCGCCACGGCGTCGCCGCGCACTCGATTGCCTGCCGCAGGCTTGCGGACGTGCCGGACGCGATCCGCCGGCTCGGCGGGCTGCTCGACCGTTCGGAAGCGGCGGAGGCGCTCGCGGAGTCGATCGAGGCGGATCTCGCGCGCCTGCGCGCTGAGGCCGCGGCCACGCCGATGGAGGCGCGTCCGCGCCTCTTCATCGAGCTGTGGCCGGACCCGCTGATGACCGTCGGCCGCGCCTCGTTCGTCCACGACCTGGTCGAGCTGGCGGGCGCACGCAACCTGGCGGCGGAGGCGGACCGCGACTATTTCAGCGTTGATCCCGAGTGGGTGATCGCGCGCGATCCGGACGCGATCCTGGTCCTTCACCGTTCGGCCGGCGACGAACCGGCGCAGCGGATCGCGGCGCGGCCGGGCTGGTCGGGGGTCCGGGCCGCACGGGCGGGGCGGGTGATCGCCGATGTCGATCCTGACCTGCTCCAGCGGCCCGGGCCGCGGCTGGCGGAGGGGGCGGCGCAGTTACGCGCGCGCCTGCGCGCATGGGAGGCGGCGCCGTGAACCGCCGCCTTGCCGGGGTGCTGCTGGCGCTGGCCGTGCCGCTGGCGCTCGCGCTCGGGCTCGCGGCCGGGCCGGCGGGGTTCGGCTGGCCCGATCCGACTACCGCGCTCGGGCGCAGTCTCTGGCTGCTGCGCGGCACGCGCGTGGGGGCGGGGTTCGCGGTCGGTGCCGGCCTCGCCTGCGCCGGGGTGCTGATGCAGGCGCTGTTGCGCAATCCGCTTGCCGATCCCTACGTGCTCGGCGTCAGCAGCGGCGGCGCGCTCGGCGCGGCGGCCGTCGTCCTGACGGTCGGAACGGGCGCGCTGCACGGTCTGGCCATGCCGCTGGGTGCGTTCGCCGTCGCGCTGCTGACGCTCGGCCTGGTCCTGCTTCTGGCCGGCCGCGCGGCCGGGGGCGGGCCTTCGCTCTACGGGCTGTTGCTCAGCGGCGTGATCGTCGCGGCGCTGCTTTCGAGTCTCCTGCTGTTGTTGGTCTCGATGGCCACGCACGAGGGGCTGCGCACGATCACCTGGTGGATGCTCGGAAGCCTCCAGGTCCACGAGCCCGCGGTGCTGGTGGCCGGCGCGTTGCCGATCGGGCTCGCGGTCCTTGGGGCGCTCGCGCTCGCGCGCGAGCTCGATGCCCTGACGCTCGGACGCTCGATGGCGCACCACCTCGGCGTGCGGACGCGGCTCGCCGTCGGCCTCGGCCTCGCCTTCGCCACGCTGGCGGCGGCCACGGCGGTCGCGCTGGCCGGGTTGATCGGGTTCGTCGGGCTGGTCGTGCCGCACGCCGCGCGCGCGATCGCCGGGGCCGGCCACCGGCGCCTGCTGCCGGCCGCCGTCCTGGGCGGCGGCGCCTTCCTCGTGCTCTGCGACGCGGCCGCGCGCACGCTCTTCGCGCCGGTCGAGCTGCCGGTCGGCGTGGTCACGGCCCTGATCGGCGGTCCGTTCTTTCTCTTCATCCTGCGGCGGCGCCGCGGCCGGGGATGGATCGAATGACCCCGGCGGTCGAGGTGCGCGGGCTCCGCGCCGCCTACGGCGCCGCGGTTGTGCTCGAGGGCGTTTCCTTCGCCCTGCCGCCCGGCGGACTCGCGGTCCTGCTCGGGCCGAACGGGGCCGGCAAGTCGACCCTGCTGCATTGCCTGACCGGGCTGCACCGGCCGGCGGCGGGCGAGGTCCGGCTCTTCGGCCGCGACCCGGCGGCGCTGCCGGCCGCGGAGCGCGCGCGCCTGGTCGCCGTCGTGCCGCAGGAGCTCTTCGCCCCGCTCCCGTTCACCGTCGGCGAGATCGTCCGGATGGGCCGCACCGCCTCGCTGCCGCGCTGGGGCCGCGCCGGCGCGGAGGACCGGCGCGCGGCGGACCAGGCGATGGCTTACATGGACGTGCTCGAGCTGCGGGACCGGCCGTTCGACGCGCTCAGCGGCGGCGAGCGCCAGCGCGTGGCCCTCGCCATGGCGCTCGCGCGCGAGCCGCGCCTGGTCCTGCTCGACGAGCCGACCTCGCATCTCGACATCAACCACCGCTTCGAGATCCTCCAGCTCCTCGACCGGCTCCACCGCGAGCGCGGGCTGACCGTCCTGCTGACCAGCCACGACCTGGACCTCGCCGCCCGCTTCGGCGAGCGGCTGCTGCTGCTCGACCGCGGCCGGCTCGAGGCCGAGGGCCCGCCGCGCGACGTGCTCGATCCGGACCGCCTGCGCCGCGTCTACCGCTGCGACCTGCGCGTCGAGTTCGACGCGGCCGGCATCCCGGTCGTGCGGCCGCCTCTTCCGCTGCCCGGCGCGCAGGGGAGCACGCGCCTGCCGGTTCACGTCATCGCCGGCGGCGGCAGCGGCGGCGAGGCGCTGCGGCGGCTCGCGGTGGCCGGGCATCCCGTGACCTGCGGCGTGCTCAACGAGGGCGACCACGACGCGCGCACGGCGGCCGCGCTCGGCCTGCCCTGCGCGCTTGAACGCCCGTTCTCGCCGATCGGGGCGGCCGCGCTCGGGGAAGCCCGCCGGCTGCTCGACGGCGCGGCCGCGGTCGTGCTCTGCGACACCGCCTTCGGGCCGGGCAACCTGGCGAATCTCGACCTGGCCCTCGAAGCCCGGCGGCGCGGTCTGCCGGTCTGGGTGCACGCGGCGGATATCGCGCCCCGCGACTTCACGCCCGACGGCGACGCGCGCGGGCGCCAGGCCGAACTGATGGCCGCCGGCGCTCGCCCCTGGTCGACGGTCGATGCGCTGCTGCAGGAGCTGGCGAAACCCGCCTGAAGCGCCGCGCGCGTGACCGTCCGAGCGCGCGGGGCGGGGCGGGAGACCCTGGAGCCGGACTGCTGCCGCCGGGCTCAGCGGAAGCGGCGATAGAGGCCGACCGGGAACCGCACGACCCACATCGGCCACTCGTCCATCATCGCGCCCAGCAGCCGCATCGAACCCGCCGAACCGGGCTCGCGGATGCGCCGGACCAGCGGGCGGCAGGCGAGCCGGAGGACGAAGCTGGCCGCGAAGAGAAGGTGGTAGTGGTTCAGCGACCAGCCGGCCACCGTCGCGCTCCAGCCCTGCGTGCGCGCGAGCAGGATGCCGCCCAGGAAGGCCGATAGGCCGCCGCACATGCCGGCCAGGCCCGCGATCGCCGCGATGAACATCGAGCGGTTCTCGCGCGGGGCGATCGAGAGCATGTACCCGTTGCTCGCAATGGTGTAGCCCGCGTTGAGCATGCTGTCCGGGAGGAACGCCAGCGGCAGCAGCCAGACCGCGTTACGCGGCGTCAGCACGAGGAACACGACGGCGATCAGCGGCTTGAGCGTGATGCAGACGTTCAGGATCGGCCGGTGCCCGTGCCGGTCCGCCAGCCGGCCCCACATGCCCGAGGCGGTGGCCATCCCGATGCCCTGCACGCACCAGATCAGGGTCACCACCCCCGGCGAGAGGCCGATGACCTTGAGCACGTAGAGCTGCATGAACGAGGCGGCGCACATCGTCGCGAACGACCAGGCGCAGGACAGGCCGACGAATCGGCGGTAGTCCGGGTGCCGCAGCGGGGCCGCGAGTTCGCGCCACGGCCGGCGCACGGCGATCACGAGGTTCGGCGGCTCGCGCACGCCGAGGAAGAGCAGCACGTCGACCACGCCCGCGGCCACGGCGAGCACGGCCAGGATCGGGAACGTCACCGTCGCCGGCGCATCGGTCCGGTGCAGGAAGAAGGCGACGGCGAGGAACGCCGCCGACCAGGTCAGGTGCATCGCGCGCTGGCGCCAGCCCCAGATGCGGTTGAGCACCCGGCGCGGGATGAGGTCCGCCATCCAGGAATACCAGAACGGCACGGCGTAGTTGTGCGCCGCGGCGCTCACGGCCAGCAGGACCAGCACGAGCACGAGCAGGGTGGGCCCGCCGCGCTCGCGAAAGGCGAACGGAAGGAAGGCGACGCCGAGGTAGAGCAGGCGGCAGAAGACCAGGAGCCCCACGAAGACGGACTTGCGCCGCGCCGCCCGGTTCAACGCCGCCGCCCCGACGAACTGGAAGACCAGCATGAAGAGCGGGATGCCCGTGATCAGCCCGAAATGGAACTCGCGTGCGCCGATTGCCCGGAAGAACTCGGTCGTGGCGGGACTGCCGATCCCGACGGCATAGACCATCGCCAGGCAGCCGCCGATCACCATCGTTCGCAGCTCGCGGCGCACGGAGGTCGGCTCGTCCGCGGCGCCGCGCGTGCCGGCCCGGGCCTGGGAATCGCGGTCGGTCATGGTCGGCGGACTCTAGCCGCCGCCCCCGCCGAAAGAAAGCCTGTCCGCTGAACGCGGCGTGCTCGTCCTCGTCCTCAGCGAGCGTAGCGAGCGGTCCTCGTTCTCGATGACCGGGGAGTGTCGAGGACGAAGGACGAGGACGAGCAGAGCGCTCCCGTAGGGGCGGCCCCCCGTGGCCGCCCGCCTCATCGCGGTCACGATAAGCGGCTTCGGTTTCCAGACCTTGGAAGCCCCGGCGGCCGGCGGTTCCAGGCCTTGGACGGGGCGCGACCAGGCTTCATTGGTCGAAGCCCAGTCCGAGCTCCTCTGCAGCGGCTTTCAGATTCCTGTCCCTGGTCCACAGGGGATGCCCGTTCAGCCTGCAGGATGCGAGCAGGTGAACGTCGAGCAGCCCGAGCCCCTTCCCGGCCAGGGAGTGCCGCTCGATGAAGAGCAGGATCTCGTCATCCTCGACCCGCTGGACGGCCGGAAGGGCATGCAGCAGCGACAGGATCCGCTTCCGGTTCGCCAGGTTGCCGCAGGCCAGCTCCCCGATCACGAAGGGGTGAACGGCGATCTCGCCGTTGTCCAGCAATCCTGCGAGCCCGGGCGAGTTGCGGCGAAGGTGATCGATCCACACCGAGGTGTCGACGAGTACCATCAGCCGGGCCTCCGCCGGGGGGCGGCCCGGAGCGCCGGTTCGCTTCCCCCCAGCCGGGCGAGGCGGCGCGCGGATTCGCGAGCGATCAAGCTCTGCAGGCCCATCCGCACCAGCGCGGTCTTCTCCCGCACCCCGGTGAGGCGGGCGGCTTTCTCCAGCACGGCGTCATCGATGTTGAGTGTTGTTCTCATGCAGATCAGCATGCACGTGGAGTATGCACCTGTCAACGGGCGAAGATGACGAGGACTTTCCGCCAGTTCTTCCCGGCATCCCCATTTCGGTCGACGCCTACGGCGACGACTACGGTGGACGATGGGACGCATTGCAGTCGTAGTCCGTAGTCGTCCACCGCTCCTTTTCCGTTCGACGTTCAATCCTCCGCGCTCCCTTCCCACAGCGGAACCGGCGCGAAGCGGGTGACGTCGACCAGTCCGCGGTCGGTCAGCTTCAGTGCGGGGATGACCTCGAGCGCGAGGAAGCCGAGCTGCATGAACGGGTCGTGCAGCGGCGAGCCCAGCGCGCGCGCCGCTGCGAGCAGGGCGTCCATTCCGGCCCGAACCTCGGCCAGCGGCCGGTCCGACATCAGGCCCCCGATCGGCAGCGGCAGCGCGGCCAGCGGCTCCCCGTCACGCACGGCCGCCAGTCCGCCGCCCATCGCCGTCACCGCCCGCGCGGCTGCGCGCATCTCGCCGTCGTCGACCCCCGCCACGACGAGGTTGTGGCAGTCGTGCGCGACGGTCCCGGCCAGCGCGCCGCGCCGCAGCCCGAGTCCCTGGACGAACCCGAGCCCGACGTGTCCGCCGCGACCGTGCCGCTCGACGACCGCCAGCTTGATCAGGTCGCGTTCGGGATCGGCCATGGCCTCGCCCCCTTCGATGCGCGGCTCGAGCAGGCGGGCCTCGGTCACGATCTGGTCGGGCACGAGCCCGATGACGCGCAAGCGCCCGTCCTCGGCCGGAATCCAGAAAGAGAGCGTCCCGGCATCCACGCGGACCGAGCCGCGCACCGCCGCCTCGTCCGTCGCCGGCGCGGGCCAGTCGCCCTGCGGCGCGCCGTCCCGCGCGACGAGGCGCCCGCCGGCGTAGACCCGCAGGACGCGGAACGATTCGAGCGTATCGACCACCGCCAGGTCGGCGCGGCGGCCCGGCGCGACGGCCCCGCGGTCGCGCAGCCCGAACGCCTCCGCGGCGTGCAGTGTGGCCATGCGGACGGCGAGGATCGGGTCGAGCCCGTTCGCGACCGCCAGCCGGACCAGGTGATCGATGCTGCCCTCGTCGAGCAGGTCGGCGGGATGACGGTCGTCCGTGGCAAAGGCGAACCGGGCCGCGTTCGCGGGCGTGATCGCCGGGAGCAGGTCGCGGAGGTTGCGCGCCGCGGTTGCCTCGCGCACGAGTACGAAGAACCCGGCACGCGCCTTGGCCGTCGCCTCCGCGGCCGTGAGACACTCGTGGTCGGTCGACGGCCCGGCCGCGGCGTAGGCCTGGAGCCAGGCGCCGTCGACGCCGGGCGCGTGGCCGTCTACATGGCCGCGGCCGAAGGGCCGGTCGCGGAAGGCGAGCAGCTTCGCGAGCGGCCCCTCGTGCCCGAGCACGGCGCCCGGCACGTTCATGAACTCCGCCAGCCCGAGCACGCGCGGCAGGTCGCGCAGCGCCGCGAGGTCCGCCGCCTCGAGCGCGGCGCCGGCCGTGCCCAGCGGCGTGGCGGGCACGCAGGAGGGGAGGTTGACCAGCACCTCCAGCGGGAGCCCCTCGGAGGCGGCGATCATGTAGCGGATGCCGGCCGCGCCGCAGACGTTGGCGATCTCGTGCGGATCGGCCACGATCGTCGTCACGCCGCGCGGCACGACGGCGCGCGCGAAGGGCAGGGGACCGACCATCGAGGACTCGATGTGGACGTGGCTGTCGATCAGGCCCGGGACCAGGTAGCGTCCGCCCAGGTCATCGGTCGCCTGCGCCGCGCCGCCGGGTCCGAGCGCAGCGATGGTCCCGCCCGCCAGGGCCACGTCCGTCTCCTGGACCTCGCCCGTGAAGACGTTCACCACGCGGGCGTTGCGAAGGAGCAGGTCCGCCGGCGCATCGCCGCGCGCCACGGCCAGGGTGTGCAGAAGGGCTTCGCGCTCCATCACGACCTCCCTCCCCGTCGGCCTCGTCGTCGGCGTTGGCGACGCGGAGAGGTGACGACCGGCGACCGGCATCTTCCTCTCTCCCCAGCCTCATGCCCGCCCCCAGGGGGGGTCAGCGGCGGGGCTGGGTCAATTCCGAGACGATCTGCTGGAACTCCGGCTGTTCCCGGAGCGGATCGTAGCCGCTACGGCTGAGCCAGAGCATGGCGCGGGGCGGATCCACGAGCGAGACGGCCCTGCGCAAGGCTTCGATCGCGCCCGCGGGATCGGGCTTGCGCGCGAGCGCTTCGGCGCGCCGGAAGTGGATCGGCGCTGCGTCGGGGTAGCGTTCGCCGCTCTGGCGCAGCACCTCGGCGGCCTCGGCCCAGCGCTCGAGCCGCAGCAGCGTTACCGCGTAGACGTGGATATGCTCGGCGCCAAGGGGCGCGACCTCGGCGGCTTCGGCGAACGCCTCGGCCGCGGCCTCCATGTCGCCGGTGCGGAAGTGGAGTACGCCCAGATTCTGGCGCGCCGGCGCGTATTCGGGATCCTCGGCAATCGCCTCGGCGATGGCTTCGCGGGCCTCGGCGTAGTGCTCGCGGCCCATGCGGGCAACCGCGAGATTGTTCAGCAGCGCCGCCCGGCGCTCCTCTTCGGTTTCGAGCGCCTGGGTGAAGATGCGTTCCGCCTCTTCGAAATCGCGCAACCGCAACGCGCAGATGCCCATGGTGGCCGCCAGCCCTTCGATCCCGGGAAGGATGCGCACCGCCGCCCTGTAGTGCGTCAGCGCCGCGCGCCACTCGCCGTTGCCGTACGCCGCGTCCGCCAGCCGCAACTGAATGGCCGCCTGCTGGATCCAGTGCGGCGTGAGCGGGTACGGACCATCCTCGTCCGGGGGCAGGGCCGCCGCGAGGTCCGCCAGTTCGTCGAGCACCAGCTGCCCTTCCGGGTCGATCGTAAGGAGCGGCGGCCGTGGCGTCACCTCCACCGGAAGGGGGTCGTGCGTTGCGGGTGATTCGGCCGCCCGGCGCGCGGCCTGGAGCATCTGCCGTTGTACGAGAAGGATAACGGCAAAGATGACCGCGAAGAGAATGAAGGCCGCGACCGCGATGGCCACCGACCAGCGGTTGCGACTGGTCTTCCGAAGCCAGGTCGCTTCGTCCATGGCCGGCGGCGGCGGTTCCTCGGGCCGCGTCCGTTCCCGCGTGCCGTAGATGTCCCTCGATCTCGTCGGCATAGTCTGGCGCCCCGCTTCGGACCCTTTGCGCATGGGCCGTGGGCAGACTAGCGGACGGGCATCCGGCTGGCAAGCGAAAGTCGATGAGAGTTGGGCGTTGACAACCCCCTGCGTCTGGCGGAAGATAGCGACGGTTGAAGGAAAGGAGAGCCCATGAACGCAAGAGCGAGACTCGTACTGATCGCGGCGGCGCTTTCGCTGACCGCTCTGAGCGCATCGGCCGCTGCACCCGGCGGCACCGGGCCGAGGGAAGGACTGGCGGCGTTCCGCACGCTGGCGCCGCTGGGTATCGGCGTCGACGTCGAGTGGATGCGACGGCCGGTGGTCTTCGATGACGGCGCGCGCGCGCGGCTCGACGCCGACGCGGTTTCCGCCGTCTTCACCGCCGACCCCGCGCGCTGGCTTCAACTCTTTGCTTCCACCGGCCAGCATCGGGGTGCGCTCGCGGGCGCCCGCGGCCGCGACCGCGAGTCGCGCTGGTCGGTCGGCCTGAGCGCGCGCGCATGGCACCTGGACGTGAACGATCCGCTGTTCATGGCGGGGCGGCTATCGCTGGGCGGCACTTTCGAGTTTTCGCGCACGGATTTCGCGACCCGCGCGGACGAGGGGCACTGGGACGAGCGGTTCGTTTCGCTGGTGTTCGCCTACGAGATCTTCGTTGAGGCGCCCGATGCCCTCGACCGCGTGCCCTACAGCCTTCGGCTCTACGCCGGGCCCGTGCACTCCACGATCCGCGGAGAGGTCGAGAACGGCGGCGTGACCCGATCCTTCGAGGAAGACCGTGCGACGGGCGCGACCTGGGGCGTCGAGCTCTTCATCTCGCACAACCTCTCGGTCGGGTTCCACGGACAGCACTACGACGCCGACACCTACCGCGCCTCGCTGCGATACCGGTTCTAGCCCCGGGCGTCCGCCGCTCGTCCAGGCGGAGCGCGTTCCTTGCGGGCCGGAGAAGCACGCGCCGGGCGGCCGCGGCCGCGGCCGCGGGCGAGGTCGGTGGCCGTGCGGGAAAGGTGGAACGGACCGGATGGTGGAGCGGAGGAGGATCGAACTCCCGACCTCCAGAGTGCGATTCTGGCGCTCTCCCAGCTGAGCTACCGCCCCGCCACCGGCCGCGCACCCGGCGGAAGCTCCGCCGGAACACGCGCACGCCGCGAATCCTACCCCGCGCGCCCGCGACTGGCAAGTCCCGTCGCGGCAGTCCTAACACGCCACCGGTGTAGACCAGCCCTCCGCGGCCGGCGGGGCACTCCCGATTCACAGGGCTGGCGCTCTTCTCAACCGGGAGGGGCGACGGCCCCGCCGTTCGCCGGGGGGACGCCTGTGCGCAGGACGGCGACGCCGCGCACGCGGCCGGCGCGCAGGTCGTCAAGGGCACGGTTCGCGTCGGCGAGCGGGTAGAGCTGCACGGTGCTGCGGATCGGAATGCGTGGCGCGAGGTCGAGAAAGGCGCGCGCGTCGGCTCGTGTCAGGTTCGCCACCGAGCGCACGACGCGCTCCTCCCAGAGCCATCGGTACGGGAACGCGGGCACATCGCTCATGTGGATACCCGCGCAGACGACCACGCCCGCCTTGCGGACGGCACGCAGGGCCTGCGGGACCAGGTCGCCGACCGGCGCAAAGATCAGGGCCGCGTCGAGGGGGGCCGGCGGTGGCGCCGTGCTGTCGCCGGCCCAGGCGGCGCCAAGCTCACGCGCAAAGGCTTGCCCGTGCGTGTCGCCGGGGCGGGTGAAGGCGAAGACCTCGCGCCCCTCGTGCCGGGCGATCTGGAGGAGGACATGCGCGGCGGCGCCGAACCCGTAGAACCCGAGCCGCGGCGCATCGCCGGCCAGCCGAAGCGCGCGGAACCCGATCACGCCGGCACACAGCAGCGGCGCGGCCTGTTCGTCGGGATAGCCCGCCGGAAGCGGGAAGGCGTAGCGTGCGTCGGCGACACAGTACTCGGCGTAACCGCCGTCGATCTGGCAGCCCGTGAAGCGCGCCGCATCGCAGAGGTTCTCCCGGTCCTCGCGGCAGAAGCGGCACCGGCCGCAGGTCCAGCCAAGCCAGGGCACACCCACCCGGTCGCCCGGCCGCAGATCCGCAACGCCGCGCCCGGCGTCGACGACCTCGCCGACAATCTCGTGGCCCGGGATGATCGGGTAGACGGCGGCCGGCAGCTCGCCCGCGGCGAGGTGCACGTCCGTGCGGCAGACGGCGCAGGCGCGCACGCGCAGAAGGACCTGGCCTTCCGCCGGGGTCGGGACGGGCCGTACCCGGGCGGCCAGGGGCGCGCCGGGTCGTTCGCTCACCATCGCCTGCATGTGCTCGGCCATTGTTCAGGGCCTCCGGTGCGCCGACGGAAAGTCCGGCGGCCGCAGGGGGCGTTCAATCGGGTGGCGCGGCCTCTTCCGGCGGGGCGAGGTCGAGGTCCCAGGGCAGGGTACGCCAGGGGCTTCGGGCGTCGTCGAGTAGCGTGCGGAAGCTCTGCCGGAACTCGTGGCCGCGACGCTGGGTGGCCGAGAGCGACCAGAATTCGCGCCCGATCAGGTGGTTGCGGCCGAGGTCCTCCCAGGAATCGAAGGTCCGCTGAAGCATCCGCGCCACAGGCATGATCAACCGCCAGGCTTCGTCTTCCTCGATGTAGCCGGCGATCCAGGCGAAGCCGCAGATGGAGATGTAGCGCGCGAAGTCCCAGGCGGCGATGCTCTTGTCCCCGAGTTCCCCGCGGTGGCGAAACACGATCTCGATCCGGTTAAGGGCCTGCGGGTTATCGGCCAGGTGCTCGCGAAGCTGGTCGATCTGATTCGGCGTCAGCCGCGCGAGCAAGGCGGCGGTTTCGTCGAACTCGCGCCGGTGACCGCCCGCGCGGAGCCATTCCAGCGTTCGGAGGAGGTCGTCGCGGTTCTCGATGCGCCACGATCGCCGCAGCACCTCGCGCCACTCGGCGATCTGGGCGGGGGTCCGCTTGTTGCCGCCGAGGACGTCGTGGCGGCCGCGGTTGCTCTCGGTCAGCAGCGCGTTGGTCGCCAGCGCCCAGTGCTGCTGGCGCACGGTGGGCGGCGCGTGGCGCGCCTCCGTGTCGAGCAGGGGCGGGTAGGGCCGTTGGGGGTCGGCCCGCGCGGTGCCCAGGAGCGTGACCAGCCCTGCCGATGCGAACAGCCGGGTAGCGGCTCGTGTGCATCGTCTTCCGTTGCGAAGTGTGCGGCGCGTCATGGCGGTATCCTCCATATCCGACAACCGGGGCAACCGGGGGGCGGCCGTGTCTTCCCGCAGCGGCGACTCAGCCCTCGTCCGGACCATGCCGGTCTACAGCGCTGCGTGTCAACGCCGGGCAACGTTCAACGCTCGTAACTGGTAGACTGGCAGCCGTGACGGTCACGGAGATCGAGGCGAAATCGGCGCTGGTGCGGTCGCGCATCCCGGGGGTGGACTATGTAATCAACCCCTACACGGGCTGCGCGCACGGTTGCCGGTTCTGCTACGCGGTCTTCGTCACGCGGTTCAACGCGCGGCACCGGGGAGCGGCCTGGGGCACGTTCGTCGCGGCAAAGACGAACATCGCGCGGGTGCTTCGCGAGGAACTGTCGCGAAAGCGCGCGACGGGCGCGGCCATGCTCTCGAGCGTCTGCGATCCGTACCAGCCCGCGGAACTGCGCTACCGGCTCACGCGGGATTGCCTGGCGGCACTGCGCGATCACGGCTGGGGGATCGAGGTCCTGACGCGCTCGCCGCTGGTGCGGCGGGACCTCGACCTGCTGCGCGGCTACGGACCGG
>PWTM01000055.1 GCA_003563855.1 PVC group bacterium
GGCACGGTCCTGATCCTCACGGTTCTCGTCCCTTGGACCGGCCAGGCTGGAGCCTGGCGTTCCCGGGGGGCACGCTCCGATCTGCGTTGCCACCCCCTCGTCTCGATCCCCCGGGGCGGCACATCACCCTTTCTCCGTCATGGGCTCTCCCGCCCCGGGCCCCCCCCCACACACACACACGCACACACCCACACACCCACACACCCACACCCCACCCCCCCTTGCAGCAGGCCGTTGCCGCGATAAATGAACTTGTGGTAGTGTGTCGGTGTCTGCTCTGACGGAACGGGCGGCGCGGCGGCGGGTCGCGCGAGGCGGGAGGACGGCCATGCGATGGATTCGGGGAATGCGAGGCCTGGTGTTGGGCGCGGCGCTTGCGCTCGGCGCGGGCGCCCGGGCGGAGGAGGCGGCCGACCTGGACCGCGAGTTCCGCTTCGCCTCCGGCCTGATCGAGATGGGCTTCCCCGACTTCGCCGAGCGGCTCGTGGACCGGATCGTTCGGCGCCACCCCGACCAGCGCGACCGCGCGCGCACGGTTCGCGCCGAGTCGCTCGTCGCCCGGCGCCGCTACGCCGATGCCGAGGCGCTGCTGGCCGAGATGCCGGCGGGCGAGCCGCGCACCGAGGCGACCCGGCTGGCGATCGCCAACGGGCTCTACCGGGTGGGCGAGACGGAGCGGGCGCGCGAGCTCTACCAGCAGTTCTTCGACCGGTTCCGCGAACGGCCGCCCACCGACCCCGACGTGCGTCGCTTCTTCATGGACGCGGCCTACCGGTTCGGCCAGATGATGGAGCGTACGGGCGACCTGGACCGGGCGGTCCAGGCGTTCGACCTGCTGCTGCGGGCCGACCCCGAGCCGCAGTTGAAGCGCCGGCTCCAGGTCGAGACGGCCGAGCTCATGGTCCGTGCGGCGCGCGCGGCCGGGCGGGGGAGGCAGCGCGACCGCTGGCTTGAGCGGGCGGGCGAGCTCTGCGAACAGGTGCACTGGGGCGGGCTGGATCTCTGGTTCGGGCGCACGATCCCGGTCATGGCCGAGATCGAAATCGTGCGCGGCCGGCCCGCGGAGGCGCGTGCGCTGTTGCGCTCGTACATGGACGTCCTGACCGAGCTCGACCAGCTTCTTCAGGACGAGGGCATGCCGCCGGACTTCAGCCCGATGGCGGGAACCCGGTTCCTGCTCGGCTCGCTCTACGAGGAGCAGGGCGACCGGCTGCGGCGCGAGGACCGCGAGGCCGACGCGATCGAGGCCTACCGCAAGGCGCTGACCGAGTTCGTCAACGTATTCGCCCGCTACGGCGGCAGCGAGCAGGGGCCGGACGCGGGGGTACGCGGGGAGGGCATCGAGGCGAAGCTCCGCGAGATGGGGCGCGACGTGAACATCCGCTGGGGCGCGCACGCGGAGCGCGCGGCCGAGGCGCAGTACCGCGTGGCGGACCGGCACCGCCAGCGGGGCCGGCACGAGGAGGCCGTGACCGCCTACCTGCGGGCGCTGAACGCGTTTCCCGAGACGGAGCGGACCGCCGGTGCGCTGACTTCGCTGCTGCTGAGCCTGGCGGAGACGGGCGACGACCTGCGCGAGCGCGCGGCCGCGCTCTTCATCGCCGACCGGTACCGCCGGAATCCCGAGGCCGGGCTCGCGCTGCTGGCCGCCGGCCGGTTTCACTACGAGCAGGAGAACACGGCCCGGTACCGCTGGATGTACGAGGTCTTCGCCGAGGCCTTTCCGCGCCACGAACGCGCGCCGGCCGTGCTCTTCACGCTCGCGCGGCTGGCCGGCGAGGCGGGCGAAACCGAGGTCGAGCGGCGCGTCCTCGCGCAGCTTGCGGAGCGCTTCCCGCGCCACGACTTCGCCCTGCGCGCGATCTTTCGCCAGGCGCGTTCGGAATACGACGAGGGCGATTTCGAAAGCGCGACGAAAACCCTGGCCCAGTACATGGAGCAATCCGTGCCCTCGCAGGCCCGCGCCCAGGCCCAGTACCTGCTCGGCGACGCCCACCTCCGGCTCGGCCAGTACGCGGAGGCGATCGAAGCCTACCGCCGGCTGGTCGGCTGGCTGACCCCGCTGGAGGGCACCGGCTACGCGGGCACCGCGGAGGAACTGGAACGCAACCGCGAGTTGCGGCGCACTGCGCGCTTCCAGATCGGCTACGCGCTCTCGCGGCGCGACGGGGAGCCCGACGAGGTCGCGGGCTTCCGCCGCGCGGCGGTCGAGGAATTGAACACGTTCGTCGCCGACTACCCGGAGAGCGATATGGCGCCCATGGCGATGAACCTGGTCGGCGTGACGCTCCTGGCCGCCGGGCAGACCGAGGAGGCCTCGGATGTCTTCGAGCAACTCCAGTCGCGCTACCCGGAATCGGAGTCCGGACGCAGCGCGCTCTTCGCGCTGGTGCGCGCGGCGATGGAGGTCGGGCGCGAGGAGGTCGCGCGCGACGCCCTGCAACGCATGCGCCGGCAGCCGGACGCCTTCGTGCCGGAGCAGTTCGCGGGCCTCGGCCGCATCATGCTCGAGGGCGGAATGACGGAGGAGGCGGCGCAGGCGTTCGAACGGGCGATCGCCAGCGGCACGGAGGACCGGCGCATCCTGGAGCGCTCGCTCTTCGGGCTCGCGCAGGCCGCGTACGACCTCGGGCGCTACGACGACGCGGCCGAGGCCGCGCGGGAACTCGTCACGCGCTACCCGCGCAGCGGCCGCCTCTTCGAGGCGCACCTGATCAAGGGGCGCGCGCACCGTGAGGCGGGGCGTTTCGCGGAGGCCTCCGAGGCGCTGCGCCGCGTCTTCGAGCTCGGCCACCGCGATGCCGCGTTGATGAACCAGGCCACGGTCGAGCTGGCGCGCATCCAGTTACGGATGGCGGAGCGGGCGGAGGAAGAAGGCCGTTCGGGCGACGCCGAGGAGTTCTTCCGGCAGGCGCTGGCCTCCTACCAGCGCATCGCGCTGCTGGTCGATCCCGGGGACCGGCCGGACCTGGCGGCGTACGTCGAGGAGAGCGTGTTGGGCAGCATGGCGATTTTCGCGACGCTGAACCGGTATGCCGAGGTGATCGAGATGGCCGAGCAGTACCTGCACCAGTTCCCGCAGGGCGAGCAGGCGGAGACGGTGCGTCGGCGGCGGGCCGACGCCCGGCTGCGCGCCGCGGATTCCGCCGGCGGCGGATAGCCGTGAATGTGAAGGAGAAGAAGCGATGAAACGACGAACGATCGTGGCCGGGCTGCTCCTGGGCGTCGTGGCCTGGGCGGGCGCGCAGCAGGCGCCGTACGTGGTCCTGCGCGACGGGCGGCGGATGGAAGGCGTTTCCGTCCGGGTCCGCCCGGGGGACCGCAGCGTTGTGCTGATGCGCGAGGACGGGCAGATCACCCTCACGCGCGACCAGGTGACGCAGGTGGTCGGCCCGCGGCCGGACCGGTTGGACGAGGGAATGCGCGCGCTTCGGGCGCAGCGGTTCGACGAGGCGATGGCCGCCTTCGAGCCGGTCACGCGCGAGAGCCGCTTCCTGACCTGGGACGAGCACGCCTGGCTGGGCATCGCGCGGGCGCAGGAGGGCAAGGGCGACAACGCCGCCGCGCTGCGGGCCTACGAGCGCCTGCTCGAGGTGAACCCGCGGGCGGAACAGCGGGCCGAGGTGCGCTGGGGCTACTACCGGGCGATGGCCGCGGCCGGCCGCGGCGACGACGTCCTGCCGAAGCTCACGGAGCTCATCCGTTCCGGCGAGCGGGCGGACGCCGCGCGCGCCTACGTGATGCGGGGCGACCTGCAGGTGGCCCGGGAGCGGCACGAAGAGGGCGTGCTCGACTACCTGCGCGCGGTGATGTTCTTCCGACGGGAGGCGGAGATCATGCCGGAGGCCTACCTGCGCGTGGCCGAGACGCTGGAAAAGATGCGCGACAATCGGAGCCGGGAATGGTACAGGAGGGTCGTTCAGGAGTTTCCGGACAGTTCGCAGGCGGCCGAGGCTCGGGCGAAACTTTGAGGATCGGGCCGGCCGGGGATTGAGTCGAGAACACGGGCGGCGCAGAGGCGTACGGGGCACAACGGCCCTGAGCGGGCCGTCCCTAAGAGCAGGAGAGGGCAGGCGCATGAAGAGATGGATCGGTTGGATGGTGATCGCGGTGGCGGCGCTGGTGTTGTTCGCAGCCGGCGCGGCATGGGCGCAGGAGGCGGAGCCTGCGTCGCCCGAGGTGCAGTTGGATCCCGCGGCGCAGGAGGCGGCTGCCGAGGGGGAAGCGGCGCCGATGACGTTCGTGGCCATCGTGCGCAATGCCGGCTGGTTCGGCGTCGTGCTCTGGCTCGCGCTCTTCGGCGCCTCGATCGCGATGGTCGCGCTGGTCATCGACTCGGCGGTCACCATCAAGGAATCGAAAATCGCGCCCCAGGACCTGGTCGACGAGGTCCGCGAGGCGATGGAGCAGGGGGACGTCATGAAGGCGATCGGGCACTGCGAGGCGCGGCCCACCTCCCTGGCGAACATCCTCTCGGCCGGCTTCTCGAACGTACAGGAGGGCTACGACGTCATCCAGGAGGCCGTCGGGGTGCAGGCGGACTTCGAGAGCGAGCGGCTGCTCCAGCGCGTCGCCTACCTGAACGTCTTCGCGAACCTCGCGCCGATGCTCGGCCTTCTCGGCACCGTCCAGGGCATGATCTTCGCCTTCGGCACGCTGGCGACGGCCGCGCCCGGGCAGGCGCAGCAGGCCCAGCTCGCGCTCAACATCGCCCAGGCGCTCTGGACGACCGCTGTCGGACTGGCGATCGCGATCCCGGCGCTGAGCTTCTTCACCTACTTCAAGAACCGCGCGACCCGGATCATCCTCTCCATGGAGAGCCTGACCATGGACCTGATCAAGTCGCTGCGGAACGTCGAAGTCGTACAGGAAGAGGAGTGATCCCGGCCGGCGGGACAGTCCGCCGGACGGCGGGACGGGAGAAGCGCCCATGAAGGGGAGCAAGAAGCGCGGCGGCCCGGCGCTGGGCATCAACATGACGCCGATGATCGACGTCGTGTTCCAGCTCATCATCTTCTTCATCACGACCGCCATCCTCCAGCAGCAGCACCTGGAGCTGAAGATCGAGATGGCGCTGGCGCCGCACGGGCCCGTGGTGGAAGAGCAGGACCCGCGGACGGTGTACATCGATGTCGACCGGGAAGGCCGGATCGTGGTCGGGCAGCAGGCTTATTCGGACGGCGCGCTGCGCGCGCTGCTCCGGCAGCAGGTCGGCATCTACGGTCAGAGCCTGCCCGTCGTCATCCGCGGCGACGGCCGGACGCGGCACGAGGATATCAAGCGCGTGATGGACGCCTGTACGCAGGCCGGGCTCTGGCGGGTAAGGTTCGCGGCGGTCAAGGAAGCCGCGGCGCGGGATCCGCGCCGGCAGTAGCGCGGGGGAGGAAGCGAGATGGCCAAGCGGGAACACAAGCGAAGCGGCCTGGACCTCCCGGCCGAGCTGCCGATGACGCCGATGATCGACGTGGTCTTCCTGCTGCTGATCTATTTCCTGATGACGCTGCAGCCGATCGACATCTTCGCGCACATGGACGTCTCGCGACCCTCGCAGGAGCGCACGGACCGCGAGTTCACGCCGCCGCCGAACCTCCTGCGGATCAATATCTTTCACGACGGCATCACGATCAACGACCGGCCGGTGACGCGGCCGGACATGGAGCGAATCCTCGGCCGGCTGGCCGAGATCCATGCGCGGCAGACCGTCCTGATCCTGACCTCGGTGCACTCGACCCACGACCAGCTCATCGGCGTTCTGGACGTCTGTTCTCTGGTCGGCCTGACGAATCTCTCGGTGGTCAGCACGAACTGATGGCGTGCGGCCCCGCCGCCCGGGGCCGGGCGGATCGGGGCGGCCGTCGGTTCGTCGGGGGGCCGTGTCCAAAAGCACGGCTCTGCCGGAAGGTGGGTCAGCGGGCCACGGATCGGCCCGGAGCGCGGAAAGGCGGAGTGAGCCATGAAAAAGAACAACCCGAAGACGACGGAAGCGGAAGAGACCGTGTCGGCGCCGGATTTAGATTCCGGTTTTTCCGGGATCCGTCAGCGCGCGCATTACCACACCCGGCAGGTGATCGACCATCTGTGGGGACCGACGGGTTCGATCATCCTGCATATCCTCATCCTCGTCGCGCTCGTGCGGCTCGTCGCGATCGGCGGGCGGGACATGACCGCCGACATCAGCGTCACGGTGATCGACCCGGATACGGTCGACCTCGAGGAGATCGAACGCGAACTCGAGGACCTGCCGGACCTGGAGTTCGACATTCCCCCGCCCGAGGCCGAGATCATGATGGAGCAGCCGCCCGACGCGCCGCGGCCCGATCCGCGGCCGCAGGAGGACATCGCGGCGCTGGACATCATGACCGACGTGCAGAGCCCGCTGATCATGCGCGGGCTCCTGGCCGGGCGCAGCGCCGAGGGCCGCAGCGCGATGCTCCGCCGGTTTGCCGGTCGCCGTGCGGCCGCGACCGAGGCGGCGGTGATGCGGGCGCTCGAGTGGCTCAAGGAACACCAGCTCGAGGACGGGTCCTGGCAGGGCGAGGGCACCGCGAGCAGCAAGGCGGCGATGACCGGGCTCGGCCTGCTCACGTTCCTGGCCCACGGCGAGACGCCGTCCTCGGAGCGCTTCGGTCCGACGGTGGAGCGGGCGATCCGCTTTCTGGTCGACAGCCAGCGCCAGGACGGCGCCTTCCGCGGGATGGACCGGAACTGGTATGCGCACGGGATCGCGACCTACGCGTTGTCCGAGGCCTATGCGCTGACGCGGATTCCTTCGGTCCGGACCGCGATGGAGCAGGGGATCGAACGGATCATGACGGGGCAGCAGGCGACCGGCGCCTTCAACTACGGGCTCCGGCGCGGCGACAACCGCCGGGACACGTCCATGATGGCCTGGCAGGCGCAGGCGATGAAGGCGGCGTTCATCTCGGGGGCCGAGATCGACGGGCTCGAGGAGGCGATGCAGAGCGCGATCCAGGGTTTCCTGCTGAACTTCGGCGAGGGGAACCGCATGTTTGCCTATGCCCCCACGGACCCGGGTCGCCCCAACAGCGGCCGGCCGTCCAACACGGCGATGGCGGTGCTGAGCCTGCAGTTGCTCGGGGCCGGGGGAGAGCGCGAGGTCCGCGACGCGCTCTCGGCGATCCAGAACGAGAACATCTCGTGGGGTTCGTCCGGGAGCATGGGCGGTTGGCCCCTCTACACCTGGTACTACTTCACCCAGGCCGTGTTCCACCAGGGCGGCTCGCCGTGGGAGCGCTGGAACCGGCAGTTTTCGGATGCGCTGGTGAACGCGCAGAACGAGGACGGCAGTTGGACACCCTTTTCTGAACGCGAGTCGGCCTACGGGCCGGTCTACGGGACGACCTTCAGCGCGCTGACGCTGATGGTCTACTACCGGTTCCTGCCGACCTTCCAGCCGATCGAGATCGAGGCGCCGCCGACCCAGGAGCGCGAGGACGACGTCGAAATCGAGATCATCCGGCGCTCGCCGCGCGGGGAGGAGCCGCGCGCGGCGGCCGAGGGGCTTCTCGCGGCGCGCTGAGCGCGTCGGGGCCGCGGTCACCGCCCGCGGCTACAGGGTATCCGGCATTTTCTCCACTTCGCGATCCTGTAGCC
>PWTM01000336.1 GCA_003563855.1 PVC group bacterium
ACGCTCACGAGCAGGTCGAAGGCGACGCGACGTTCGTCGTACGACACCAGCGCCTTGGCATCGTCGTCGACGTGCTCGACCACGAAGTCGCTCTCGAGCGCGATGCCGCGCTGCTCGAGCAGGCCGGCCAGGCGCTCGGCGGCCAGCGGCGTGGTGAAGGCGCCGTCGAGGGGCGTGACGTACACCAGCTCGACGGCGTCGCGCATGCCGCGCTCGCGGAAGTGCGCGTCAGCAAGGAACAACAGCTCCAGCGGCGCCACCGGGCACTTGATCGGCATCTCGCACAGGTGCGCCACGAAGCGCCCGCCCTTGAAGGCGCGGAGCGCCTCGGCCGCCGTTGCCGGTCCGTCTTCCGCGCCGGCCAGGTAGGGGCGCACCGCGTACCAGGCGTCGGCGTCGCCTTCCACGACCAGGAAGCGGAACCCGTGCTGCTCGACCAGTGCCCGGGACAGGGCCGCGCGCCACCGGTAGAACTCGGACGTGCCGTGCGTGCATTCGCCCAGCAGCACGGCCCGCCGTTCCGCCGCCCGCTCGAGGAGCGGCGCCAGCGCGGCCTTGTCGGGCAGCGGTATTCCCGCATCCCGCGCGCGCGCCACCAGCGGGTCGTCCGCGCCCGCCGCGGACGCCAGCAGCACCCCCGAGAGCCACCAGAACCGTCGCATCGCACTCCCACTCTACCGCCCGGTGGCCTCTTTGTCGCGGACTTTCGTCGCTTCGTTCTGCAATCGGCCAGGCTGGAGCCTGGCGTTCCCGGGGGCGGCATGCCCCCGCAGCGTCGCCTCGAATCGTCGACCGTACTCCTCGAACCTACTCGTCGACCGAAGAGGGCCGGGAGAGGGCCGAAGGAAGAGTCCGCCGACCGAGCGCGGTCGACGAGTACGTTCGACGAGTAGGGTCGACGAGGGCTGCGCTCCGCTCGCCGTTCCGCATTCCGCATTCCGCGTTCCGCATTCGGCAGTGGGCGTCGCCTTCGGGCTGGCGGGGCGGCGCGGTCTTTGGCGGGGGCGAAAGCGGTGTCGCCGTCCCGGGCGCGGGGCGCGCCCGCGACTCTGCCACCGCACTCCATACCTTGGAGCAATATGGAGTGCGGCGGCAGAGGGCGAAGCCCGGCGACGCCGCTTTGGGCCGCCGCGTCGCGACGCGGCGGGGGACGAAAGCGGCCTCGCGAGGCCGCCCCGTCATTCGACAGGGCAAGCACTCTGAAAGCGCCTTTCCCAGGCTTGGAAAAAGCGCGGTCGTTCGCTTCCAAGGCCTGGAAGCGGCGGACACCGAGCCGTCGCCCTCGTCGTCGATCTTCCCCGGCCTCTCCGTCGAGGACGAGGACGAGGACCGCTCGCTTTGCTCGCTGAGGACGAGGACGCCGACTGCCACTGCCGACTGCCGACTGCTCCGCTCCCCGTTCCGCATTCCGCATTCCGCGTTCCGCCTTCGAAGACGCCCCGCTTTATGCTTGCGCCGCGCTCCGGGGGGTGTATGGTGTGCTCTCCCCTTGACGACGACGGAGGGTGCGGGACGATGCGCGGGCGAGCGGACGGACGGAATACGACGATTATGCGTGGCAGCGGCTGAGGGCGCCGTTCGTCTGCGGTGCGGCCCCTTGTGGAGGGGCCTTCTTTTTCTCGGGGATCGGCGATGAGCGAGACGGGCGTAAACGAAGCGGGCGTAGGCGTGCTGGGCTTCGGCACGGTGGGCACGGGGGTGGTCGAAGGGCTGCTGCGGCGCGGCGACCTGATGGCCGCCCGCACGAACGTCCGGCTGGCCCTTCGGGGCGTGGCGGACCTCGACCTGGCGCGCGACCGCGGCCTGGCGGTGGCGCCGGACCTGCTGACGCGTGACGCGGCGGCGCTGGTGGACGACCCGCGGGTGGACGTCGTGGCCGAGCTGATCGGCGGCACGGGCGCGGCGCGGGAGCTGACGCTGCGCGCGCTGGCGCTGGGCAAGCCGGTGGTGACGGCCAACAAGGCGCTGCTGGCGGCGCACGGCGCGGAACTCTTCGACGCGGCGCGCCGGCACGAGACGGGGATCTTCTTCGAGGCCAGCGTCGGCGGCGGGGTTCCGGTCGTGCGCGCGCTGCAGGAGGGGCTGATCGCGAACCGGTTCGACCGCATCTGCGGGATTCTGAACGGCACCTGCAACTACGTCCTCACCCGCATGGAGGCCGAGGAGGCGCCGTTCGAGGCGGTGCTCTCCGCGGCGCAGGGCGAGGGCTTCGCGGAGGCGGACCCCGCGCTGGACATCGACGGGCACGACACGGTCCACAAGGCGTGCATCCTGGCCACGCTCGCCCACGGCGGCGCGGTCTCGCCCGACGCGGTGCCGGTCGAGGGCATCCGCGGGATTTCGCCGCTGGACCTGGCCTACGCGGCGGAATTCGGGTACCGGATCAAGCTGCTGGCGCACATCCGCCGGGACGGCGACGAAATCGAGATCGGGGTGGGCCCGACGCTGGTGCCGCGCGGGCACCTGCTGGCCTCGGTCCAGGGCGTCTTCAACGCGATCCTGGTCGCGGGCGACCAGGTGGGCGAAACGCTCTACTACGGGCGGGGCGCCGGCCGCAACGCCACGGCCAGCGCCGTGCTGGCGGACCTGGCCGACGCGGCCAGCCGCCGGTTCACGCGCGGGCCGTGGATGAACAGCGGTTTCCGCGGCGACGCGCCCGTGCGGCTGCGCAACCCCGGCGAGGTCCGTGCCCGGCACTACCTGCGCCTGGCGTTGCAGGACCGGCCGGGGGTCCTGGCGCGCGTGGCCGGCGTGCTGGGCGAGCACGGCATCTGCATCGCCGCGGTCGTGCAGAAATCGGCGGCCCGTGAGGCGCCGGTGCCGGTGGTCATCCTCACGCACGAGGCGCGCGCGCGCGACCTGCGGGCGGCCCTCGAGCGGATCGACGCCATGGAATGCGTGGGCGCGCCGACGGTGCACTACGCGATCGAGGATTTCGCGCCGGCCTCCGGCTGACGGGGGCGCGGCGCGCGAAGGAGCGCAGAGCATGGGCGTATACGTGCAGAAGTACGGCGGAAGTTCGGTGGCCGACGTGGCCTGCCTCCGCCGGGTGGCGGAGCGGGTACTCCAGACGCAGCGCGCGGGGCACGACGTGGTGGTCGTCGTCAGCGCGATGGGCGATACGACGGACGAGCTCATCGGCATGGCGCGCGAGCTGAACCCGAACCCGAGCGACCGCGAGATGGACATGCTGCTCTCGACGGGCGAGCAGGTTTCGATCGCCCTGCTGACCATGGCGCTCCACGCGCAGGGGGCCGAGGCGGTCTCGATGACCGGGCCGCAGGCGGGGATCCGGACCGACGCCGTGCACCGCAAGGCGAAGATCAGCGCCGTCGAACCGGAGCGCGTCTTCGCGCACCTGGCGCAGGGCCGGATCGTCATCGTGGCCGGCTTCCAGGGCCTGACGCCGACGGCCGAGATCGCCACCCTCGGGCGGGGCGGGTCCGACACGACGGCGGTGGCGCTGGCCACGGCGCTGAAGGCGGAGCGCTGCCAGTTTGGCAAGGACGTTCCGGGCGTGTTCACGGCGGACCCGCGGATCGTACCGCGGGCGCGCAAGCTGGCCGAGATCGCCTACGACGAGATGCTCGAGCTGGCGAGCGCCGGCGCGGACGTGCTGCAGTCGCGCGCGGTCGAGTTCGCCAAGAACCACGGCGTGGTGCTGGAAGTGCGGATGACGTTCGGCGACGAGCCGGGAACCCTGGTACGGAAAGAGGTGACGACGATGGAAGACATGATCGTGCGCGGCGTGGCGGTGGACACGGACGAGGCGAAGGTGACGCTCCTGCGCGTGCCGGACCAGCCGGGCGTGGCGGCCCGGGGCTTCAAGGACCTCGCGCAGGCCCACATCAACGTGGACATGATCGTGCAGAACGTCAGCGAGGCCGGGCATACGGACCTCTCCTTCACCGTCGGCGAGGAGGACCTGCCGAAGGTGCGCGCGACGCTCGAGGGGCACGTGCGCGAGCTGGGCGCGCAGGGGCTCGCCTTCGACGAGGACGTGGCGAAGGTGAGCATCGTCGGGGCCGGGATGAAGAGCCATTCCGGCGTCGCGTTCGAGATGTTCGAGGCGCTGGCCGCGGCGGGCATCAACATCGAGATGATCTCGACCTCGGAGATCAAGATCGCCGTGATCGTGAAGAAGAACGTTGCGGGGGAGGCCGCCCGGCGCCTGCACACGGCGTTCGGGCTCGACGCCGGCGAGGGATGAACCGCATCGCCATCTACGACACGACGCTGCGCGACGGCGCGCAGGGCGAGGGCGTTTCGTTCTCGCCGGCGGGCCGGGTCCGGATCGCGCGGCGGCTGGACGAGTTCGGCGTCGACTACATCGAGGGGGGGTTCGCGGCGTCGAACCCGCGCGACATGGCGCTCTTCCGCGAGCTGGCGAAGGCGCCGCTGCAGCATGCGCGGCTGACGGCGTTCGGGAGCACGCGCCGCGCGGGCGTCGCGGCGGCCGCGGATGCCGGGCTGCGCGCCCTGCTCGACGCGGGCACCGCCGCGGTGACGATCTTCGGCAAGAGCTGGGCGCTGCACGTGCGCGACGTGCTGCGCACCACCGCGGAGGAGAACCTCGCGATGATCGCCGACAGCGTCCGCCTGCTGAAGGCGCAGGGGCGGGAGGCGATCTACGACGCGGAGCACTTCTTCGACGGCTACAAGGACAGCCCGGCCCACGCGCTGGCGACGCTGAAGGCGGCGCGGGCGGCGGGCGCCGACGTCCTGGTGCTCTGCGACACGAACGGCGGCACGCTGCCCGGGGAGGTGGCCGAGATCACGCGGGCGGTCGCGGCCGCCTTCGACGTGCCGATCGGCATCCACGCGCACAACGACGGCGACCTGGCGACGGCCAACACGCTCGCGGCGGTCGAGGCCGGCGCCGTGCACGTGCAGGGCACGATCAACGGGCTGGGCGAGCGGACCGGCAACGCGAACCTCTGCTCGATCCTGCCGAACCTGGAACTGAAGCTCGGCCGGCGCGGCCTGCCCGAGGGCGCGCTGCGCCAGTTGCGCGACGTGTCGGAGTTCGTCGCCGAGATGGCGAACCTGCGCCCCTGGCCGAAGGCGCCGTTCGTCGGCGCCAGCGCCTTCGCCCACAAGGCGGGGATGCACGTCGACGGGGTCCGCAAGAACCGGCGCAGCTTCGAGCACATCGACCCGGATGCGGTCGGCAACCGCCGCCGCATTCTCGTCTCCGAGCTCTCGGGCGCGAGCAACGTCTTCCTCAAGGCGGTCGAGCTGGGCCTCCAGATCGACCGCAACTCGCCCGAAGCGCGCGACGTGCTGCGCGAGCTCGAGCGGCTCGAACGGGCGGGCTACGAGTTCGAGGCCGCCGAGGCCTCCTTCAAGCTGCTCGTCAAGAAGGTGCTCAAGGACCACCGGCCGTTCTTCAGCCTGGAGGGCTTCCGGGTGATCGTCGAGAAGCGGCACCCGGACGAGCCCTGCATCTCGGAGGCCTCGCTGAAGCTGAAGGTCAACGGCGAGATCGAACACACGGTCGGCGAGGGCGACGGGCCGGTGGACGCGCTGAACCAGGCGCTGCGCAAGGCGCTCGCGCGCTTCTACCCGCAGGTGGCCGACGTGGTGCTGACCGACTACCGCGTGCGCATCCTCGACCCGGAGGAGGCGACCGCGGCGAAGACGCGGGTGCTGATCGAGTCGAGCGACGGGCGCCGGAGCTGGGACACGGTCGGCGTCTCGGACAACATCATCGAGGCTTCGTGGGAGGCGCTGGTCGACGGGGTCGAGTACAAGCTCTTCCTTGAGGAAGAAACGGAGGGGGGTCGGACATCATGAGTACGGTTACGGAAACGGGCAGCATGGCGCTGTTCTGCGATTTCGAGAACATCGCCCTTGGCGTGCGCGATGCGAAGGTGGCGAAGTTCGACATGCGGCTCGTCCTCGAGCGGCTGCTGGTCAAGGGGACGATCATCGTCAAGAAGGCCTACTGCGACTGGACGCGCTACAAGGAGTTCAAGACGGCCATGCACGAGGCGGCCTTCGAGCTCATCGACGTACCGCACGTGCGCCAGTCCGGCAAGAACTCGGCCGACATCCGCATGGTCGTCGACGCGCTGGACCTCTGCTACACGAAGCCGCACGTGCGCACGTTCGTCATCATCAGCGGCGACTCGGACTTCTCGCCGCTGGTGAGCAAGCTGCGCGAGAACAACAAGGTGGTGATCGGGGTCGGCGTGAAGAACTCGTCCTCCGACCTGCTGATCGCGAACTGCGACGAGTTCATCTACTACGACGACCTGGCGCGGGCGCGGGCGCCCGAAGGCGGGCAGCGGCGGCGGGCGCCGCGGAAGCCGGAGGGCGGGCGCGGCGGGCGCGGCGCCGGCGAGGCGCCGGCCGGCGGGGACGAGGATTCGCAGGGCGAGGCGATCGGCCTGGTGCTCGACACGGTCGAAGAGCTGCTGGCCGACCGCGGCGAGGAGGACCGGGTCTGGGGCTCGATGGTGAAGCAGACGCTCAAGCGCCGGCGCCCGGGGTTCAGCGAGACGGCCTACGGGTTCAAGTCCTTCAACGCGCTGCTCGAAGAGGCCCGCGCGCGCAAGCTGCTGACGCTGGAGCGCGACGAGAAGTCGGGCGGCTACATCGTCACGGGCAGCGCGGCCGAGTCCTGAGCGGCCCCGGTCGGGCCCCGGTTACGCCTCGCGGGCAATGACGGCGCCGAGCGCGCCGAGCCGCTCTTCGATCCGTTCGTAGCCGCGGTCGATCGATTCGGCGTTCTCGATCACGCTGCGGCCCTCGGCGCAGAGGGCGGCGAGGATGAGCGTCATGCCGGCCCGGATGTCGGGGCTGGTCAGCCGCGTGGCGTGCAGGCGCGAGGGGCCGTTGACGAGCACGCGGTGCGGGTCGCAGGCGATGATCTCGGCGCCCATGCCGATCAGCTCGTCGACGAAATACATCCGGCTCTCGAACATCTTCTCGAAGAAGAGCACGGCGCCCTCCACCTGCGTCGCGAGCAGGATGGTCGCGCTCATCAGGTCGGAGGGGAACGCGGGCCAGGGCCCGTCCTCGATCTTCGGCGTGGCCCCGTTGAGGTCGCGCCGCACGCGGCGTTCCTGCGCGGCCGGCAGCCGGACGGCGCCGTCAGGCTCGACGGTCCAGGCGACGCCGAGCTTGGCGAAGGAGCGGGCGATCCCCCGCAGGAGGCCGGGTTCGGGCGGCCCCTCGAGGCGAAGCTCCCCGCCGGTCGCGGCCGCGGCGGCCAGGAAGCTGCCGGCTTCGACGAAATCGGGTCCGACGGCGGCCTCCGCGCCGCCGAGCGCGGGCCTGCCGTCGATGACGATGCGGTTGGTGCCCAGGCCCTCGATACGCGCGCCCATCGCCGCGAGCAGCCGGCCGAGCTCGACCACGTGCGGCTCGCAGGCCGCGTTGAAAAGCACGGTGCGGCCTTCGGCCAGGACGGCGGCCATGAGCAGGTTTTCCGTGGCGGTCACGCTCGCTTCGTCGAGCAGCAGGTCGGCGCCGCGCAGGCGGCCGCGCGTGAAGACGAGGCGGCCGTCGGGGCGGGCGTCGGCCTCGAGGCCGAGGACCTCCGTGGCGCCGTGCTC
>PWTM01000129.1 GCA_003563855.1 PVC group bacterium
CGATCATGGTCGAGTCAAAGCCGACATCGGGGACCAGAATGACGTCTTCGTCGTCGATCTCCGGGTTCGGGTTGAGAGCGCTCTCGGAAAGAACGAACCCGCGCGCGAGGCCGACGTCGGCACCGTCGAACAACTCCTCGGCGAAGAGCGTCGCGGAATTGGCCGTGACTTCGCTTACCGTGGGGGAGGTCACGACCGGCAACCAGGCCTCGCCTACTTCCGGAACATAGACCTGCACATTCGTAATGCCTATTTGTTTGCTGCTGCCGGAACCGTCTCCCCTTTCACTCTCCCAGGTTACCGAGAACGATGCGCCGTCGGCGATGGCAAGGCCCTGGACGAGGGTATAGCGGATTTCATCAACTTCTCTTGTGGTGGAGTAGCCAAGCGCGTCCACTTCGTCACCATCGACTTTCACCGTGAATTCGGGGCTGCGGCCTACGGTGGTGCGGGCGACCTTGCCGAGATAGGAAACGAAGAGCTCGTTGATTACACCGCCGGTGTCGTTCAGCAGGGTGAGGGTGAAGGTGGCGACGCCAGTGGTGCCGGTATGTTGGTAGCCGAGGACGGAGGCGCCCCCTTTAATTCCGGTCGCGGTGCTGGTGCTCCATTGACTGTAGTCAAGCTTGTTGGCGGCGGTTCCGTCGGCATCCACGGTCCAGCCGGCGGGAAGCATATCCGCCGAGACGAACGTGGAGAAATCCTGGAGTGGATAGCCGTTGGCCGCGCCGATGCCCGTGATCGTCGGCGGCGGCGCCAGGGTGGTGAACGTCTGGATCGAACCGTACGCCGTGCCCTCATCATTGACGGCATAGGAGCGCACGGCGTATGTCGTGCCGGACGCAAGCCCGGAGATGGTGGTGGAAAACGCGCCGGGTCCGTCGCCGACGGCGACGTCGGTCACATCATCCCCGCCGATTTCGGGGGAGGGGTTTTCTGCGTCGATGGCGTAAACAAAGCCGCGCTCGGTGACGGCGGCGGAGCCCTCGGAAACCACCGAGGAAGCGACATCCGCCTGCGTCAGGCCAATGTCCGACACGGTGGTGGCAGCGAGCGTGGGGGGGGCCGGAACGGGGTCGCCCTCGTCCTCAAGCGTGCCGCCAAAGGTCAGGTTGCCCTGCAAGCCGCCGGTGCCGCCACTTTGTTCAGCGTTGTAGCCATAGAGGCGGAAAGTGATGCTTGCGAGGCCTTCGTAAGCGGCGCCGGAGGTCTGGACCACATTGCCGGTCCAATTTGAGTTCAGGTCTGGATTAGTCAGCACACCCGCGTCGTGATCGAGGTTCGCATGCACGGTCGTGACAGGGATCGGATTGGCGAAGCCATCCGCGCTGCTGCGCCACTGCCACTGGCGGGGACCGGTTGCGCTTCGTCCCAGCCCGAAACTCACGGAGGGCAGGTTGATCACCTTGCCGGATGCGGCGGTCAACGTGAACTCGATGTATTTTCCCAGGTCAACGGAACCCTCGAAGTCGTCGCTGCCACCCGTGGCGCCCAAGGGCCAATTATTGCCCCTGAAATTGTTCTGGCTTGATGTGCTGGTTATGCCAACTTTGGTGAGCGCGCTGACGGTCAGGTCTGTGATCGCATCGCCGTTGTACTCGAAGCTGGTGACGTTGTTTCCGTCACCGGACAGATCGAAAGTGCCGGAGAAGGTCTCCGCCATCGCGTTCGGGCTGGCGAGGACTAGGGCGGCGGCCATGGCCGCGGGGAAGGCGAGCCGGCGGGTTATCCGGGACAGACGGGTTGCGGTCCCGGCGCGAAGTCGACCGAAGGGTTGATCGTTCATCTCTGCTACGCTCCTCTCCTCATGGGGTTGTTCGACCCTCGTTACGCTATCCGCCTCGACATCCATGCCGGCTGTTCTCCGTCGTTCACTCCGGCCCGGCGACGCGGCGCCACTCCGCGCAACCTACAGGGGCCGTGTCAGGGAACGGTTCGGCGTCGATTAGAAAACCCTTTGCCGACGGCGCGGGCGCCTGCCCGCCGGAGCCGGTCTGAAAGGGGTCCTTCATCGGTGGAACGCTAGCCAACGGGCCTGGACGCGTCAAGCACGAACGGTCGCTCGATACGGCCCGCAGCCTCCGGGCGGCCCCCCCGGGGGGGGGCGGCGCCCAGGGGCGCTTCCGCTCGTCCCCGGCGTTCTCGCCTCTTTCCCTCCTCGGTGCGGGAGGACGCCGGACGCCCGACGCCGGGGACGGAACGCGGGTTGCCAGGCTGAAGGCCGCGCCGGTCGACGGCAAGGCCAATGAAGAACTGTTTGGACCGCGGATACCGCGGATGGGCGCGGATGGATGCAGACCCGCCCGGCGGTCACAGGGAGAAAGGAACCTGTGCGACACGCCAGGAAGGAGAGGTGTCCGGGGTGTCCGGGGTCGGACCTAACCAACATGCGGGCGGGCAATGGGTTGCGAGCCCCATGCAGGGCGTTTTGGGGCTTAGCATGCGGTTTTCGGGCGGGGAAATGGTCGTCTAAGATGGCCTGATGCTGGACGCGAATACTTCGCCTCCATCCGGGAAAGGCTGGGACTGAAGGCACGCGGGTGAACGGGTCATCAAGCTTCCCCTCAGGCATACACGTCCTTCGGGAATCCCCGCCGGCCGATCCCACGGTTCTCGGCCGGGGGGGCAGCGGACAGGAATCTGGCGAGCGGGAGGGTTGACCGGGTCTCCAAGGCATGGAAGACGAAGGGCTCGAACATGGCCATGCTGCGGACGTCGCTCCCGCGCCGCCGCAAAGGGTTGACGCTCGGGGCAAGAAGATGAGACGAGAAAGAACAGTAGCCACGGCCACGGCGGCATGATAGGGTATCTGCATGAGAGCGTACACGGCAGTCGTTGAGCGATGCCCCGAAACGAAGCTCTACGTGGGCTACATCCCCGGATTCCGCGGCGCACATTCCCAGGCCGCAACGCTTGAGGAACTGCGCGAGAATCTTCGAGAGGTCGTTCAGATGCTCTTGGAGGATGGCGAACCGATGATGGAAGCCGAATTTGTCGGTACACAGGCGGTCATGGTGTAGCGCGCGATGGGATCGCTGCCCGTTCTCAAACCACGCGAAGCTGTGCGCGTGCTTGAACGACTCGGTTTCGTGCAGGTTCGTCAACGAGGCTCCCATCGCCAGTTTCGCCATCCTGACGGACGGCAGACAACGGTGCCCGACCATGGTTCTCGCGACCTTTCCCCGATCATTCTGAGACAGATCATCAAGGACATCGGCCTGACGGCAGATGCGTTTCTAGACCAGCGATGATGAGCCCCGAGCAACAGCGCGGTGCGTATTCGCCGCTCGCTGCGCGGTCGGCTCAACCCGCGCCCCTGATCTTGCGCCGGGCAGGGGGCCGCTGCTAGGCTCCGGCGCGCGCTGCGCGGGCGGCGGCGGCGCGCAGGGGGTGCGGCATGGCGGCGCAGGCGCGGCAGACGGGCGGGGACGGAACGCGGGGATCGGCGGCGGCCGCGATCGCGGCGGTGGCCGCGCTGGCGGCGGCCGTGCTTTCCGGCTACCTGGCGTTCGTCGCGCTGGCGCTCGACGCGCCGCCCGCGGGCTGCGGGGCCGGCTCCTCCTGCGGCGACGTGCTGGCCAGCTCCTGGTCGCGCGTCTTCGGCGTGCCGGTGGCCCTTCCGGCCGCGCTGCTCTACCTCGGCCTGTTCGTTGCGGCCCTGCGCGGAGGCGATGCGCGCGCGCGGCGACTGGGCGCGGTCGCGGCCGGCGCCGCGATCGGGGCGTTTGCCTGGTTCACGCTGCTGCAGGCGGCGATCCTGCGCGCCTTCTGCGGCTACTGCTTCGCCATCCACTCGTTCGGGCTCGTTGCCGCGGCGCTGCTCCTGGTCCGGGCCGGGCGCGGCGGCCGCCTCCTCCCGTTCGCCGTCGGGTTCGGCCTCGCCGCACTGCTCGCCGGCGCGCAGATCGTCCAGCCGCGCCCGCCGACGGAACTCGCGGAGTCGACGGCGGGCGATTACGACCGCTCGGTCGGCGGCCGCCGCGAGATCGGCGTCCAGGACGGGCAGGTCCGGCTGGTCGTCGGCGAGGAGCCGCGGCTGGGCTCGGAGACGGCGCCGACGGTCGTGGTGCTGCTCATGGACTACGCCTGCCCGCACTGCCGGCGGGTGCACCAGTTCACGCAGGCGCTGATCGCGCGCGGCGTGGACCTGCTGGCCGTCGCGCTGCCGGCCGCGCTCGACGCCAGTTGCAACCCGCACATTGTGCGGACGGCGCGCGGCTTCGAGGAAAGCTGCGCGCTGACCCGCCTCTCGCTGGCCGTCCACTTCGCCGCGCCGGAGCGCTGGGCGGCGTTCGACGCCTGGCTCTTCGAGCCGGCCACGCCGCGCACGGCGGCGGCGGCGCGCGCGAAGGCCGAGGATCTGCTGGGCGCGCCGCCCGACGCCGCGCTGGCCGACCCCCGCGTCGAGGCCGTGCTGCAACGCAATATCGCCGCTTTCGGCCGCCTGCCGGCGCGAAGCCCGGGCGACCGCCGGCTGCCGGTGGTCTGGAGTCCGGGCCGCCCCCCGATCGTCGGCGCGGTCGAGTCCGGCGCCGCCTACATCGCCTGGTTGAACCGGCCGGTCGGGGACGGGGGTCCGTCCGGCGATGCGCAGACCCCGGAGCCGTGAGGACCGCATGAACGAACCGACAAGGGAACCGGA
The DNA here is from genome assembly GCA_003563855.1 of PVC group bacterium. Classification (GTDB taxonomy): domain Bacteria; phylum Verrucomicrobiota; class Kiritimatiellia; order PWTM01; family PWTM01; genus PWTM01. The sequence goes on from PWTM01000129.1 coordinate 4,643, forward strand.
CGCACCCCCCGCGGGGGACGAAACGCCGCTGGCGGCCGACGACCTGGCGCTGCTCGAGCGCGCGCGCGACGCCTGCGCGCGGCTTCAGCGGGAGATCGGCGGCGTGGTGTTCGGGCAGGACGCCGTCGTGCGCGCGCTGCTCGCGTCGATCTTCGCCGACGGCCACGTCCTGCTGGTCGGCGTGCCCGGCCTGGCCAAGACGCTGCTGGTCAAGACGCTGGCCCAGGCATTCGGCTGGCAGTGGCGGCGGATCCAGTTCACGCCCGACCTGATGCCGGCCGACATCGTGGGAATGGAACTGCTCCAGGAGGAGCCCGGCGGCGGGCGGCAGTTGCGGTTTGTGCCCGGCCCCGTCTTCACGAACCTGCTGCTGGCCGACGAGATCAACCGCACGCCGCCGAAGACGCAGTCGGCGCTGCTCGAGGCGATGCAGGAGCGCCACGTGACGAGCATGGGCCGCACGCACCCGATCGAACCGCCGTTCGTCGTCGTCGCTACGCAGAACCCGGTCGAGCAGGAGGGCACCTACCCGCTGCCGGAGGCGCAGCTCGACCGGTTCATGTTCAGCCTCCGGATGGACTACCCGGCGCGCGCGGACGAGGAGCGGGTCGTCGCGGAGACCACCGCCGCGCGCACGGTGTCGGTCGCGCCGGTCTGCGCGCGCGAGGACATGCTCGCCTTCCAGGGCCTCGTGCGCCGCCTGCCGGCCGGCCGCCACACGGTGTCGGCGGCGGTACACCTGGCCTGCGTCACGCGGCCGTCCGACCCGGAGGCCGGCGAGACGGCGCGCCGCTACGTCGAGTGGGGCGCCGGCACGCGCGCCGCCCAGTACCTCGTGCTCGGGGCGAAGGCGCTGGCCGCGATCGACGGCGAGCCGGCGGCGAACATCCGCCACGTGCGCGAGATCGCGCCGCACGTTCTGCGCCACCGGGTGATCCCGAACTACCAGGCCGCGGGCGACGGGATCGACGCGGCCGAGCTGGTCCGGCGCTTCCTGCGCGAGACCGATCCGTCCGCCCCCGCGCCGGCCCGTCCGCCGCCCATCCCGCCGGCCCGCCGGCGCGTCCCGTGACCCGGTCGCCGACAGGGACGTCGCCGTACCTGCGCATCGAGGAGCTGCGCTCGCTCCGCCACCTCGCGTTCACGACGCGGCGCCCGGTCTCGGGCCTCTACGCCGGGCGCCACGCCTCGCCGCAGCGCGGGCACAGCGTCGAGTTCACCGACTACCGCGAGTACACGCCCGGCGATGAGCTGGGCGACATCGACTGGAAGGTCTACGGGCGCAGCGACCGCTGGGTCGTAAAGCGCTACGAGCACCAGTCGGACATGGGGGTCTGCCTGCTGATCGACGGCTCGGCCTCGATGGCCTACCGCGGGCGGCCGCCCTCCGCCGCCCGGCGTGGCCTCGTGCTGGCGCAGCGGCTGACGCGCGAGCCCGCGGCGGCCGCGCCGCCCTCGAAGTACGACCAGGCCTGCCGGCTGGCGGCCGCGATCGCGTTCCTGGCCATCCGCCAGCAGGACCAGGTGTCGCTCGGGATCGCGCGCCGGGGGCTGGCCGACTACCGGCCGCCGCACAGCTCCCACCCCCACCTGCGCGGGCTGCTGGCCGCGATGGAAGCGGGTGCGCCGCGCCGACCGGCCGCGGCCGACCTCGCGCGGGCGCTGGGCGACCTGGCCGCGCGCACCTCGCGCAAGGGACTGGTCGTGGTCTTCAGCGACCTGATGGAAGACCTCGACGGCGTGCTCGAGGCGCTGGCGCGGTTCACGCACCGCGGCAACGAGGTGATCGTCTTTCACGTTCTCCACCCCGACGAGCTGCGGCTGCCGGACCTCGAGGACACGATCCTGGTCGACAGCGAGACGGGCGAGGAGCTGCGCGTCGACCCCGCGGCGGTCCGGAAGCTCTACGAGGCGCGGCTGCACCGGTTCGTCGAGGCCTGGCGCGCGGCGTTCCGCACGCGCGGCATCGACTTCAACCGCGTCCGCACCGACGAGCCGTTCCAGCAGGCGTTGCGCGGCTACCTCTGCCTGCGCGCCGCGCGCCTGAGGTGAGCCCGTGACGCCGGCGCTGGCCTTCATCGCCCTCTCGGCCCCCGCGATGCTCGCCGGGCTGGCGCTGCTCGCGCTGCCGCTCATCGCGCACTGGCTGCGCCGCGGCGCCCGGCACCGGTTCGTCTTCCCTTCGCTGCGGCTGCTGGCCGCGACGCAGGCCGAGCACGCCCGGCTGCATCACCCCCGGCGCTGGCTCCTGCTCCTGCTGCGCGCGCTCGCCGTCGCACTGCTGGCGCTCGCCTTCGCCCGGCCCTATGTCCGCCGGTCGAGGGCGGCCGATGCGCCGCCCGACCGCGCGACGGCGCTCGTGCTCGTCGCCGACGTCAGCGCCTCGATGGCGCAGCGCAGCGGCGGGACGCCGGCCATGTCCGTGCTCCGCGCCTCGGCCGCGCGGACGCTGCGCGCGCTGGTCCCGGGCCTGGACCGCGCCGCGCTCGTCGTCGCCAGCGCGCGCGCGGACGCGCCGTTCCCCGCGCTGACGGCGAACCTCGCGGCCGTCGCGGCCGAGGTCGAGGCGCTCGAGCCGGCGCCGGTCCGGGCCGACCTGGGCGGGGCGCTCGCGCTCGCCGGCCGCCTGCTCGCCGCCCACGACGGCCCGCGGCGGCTGGTCATCCTCAGCGACCGCCAGCGGTCAAACTGGGCCGACCTCGCCGCGCGCGGGGTGGCCCTGCCGCCGGGCGTCGCCGTCACGTTCGTCCCCGTTGCCGGCGCGCCGCCGGCGAACGCCGCGCTCTCGGCCCCGACCGTCGAGCCCGCGCTGCCGGCGGCGGGCGAGCCGGTGACGCTCTCGGTCCGCGGCGCCCACCACGGGCCGGGCCGCGCCCGGATACCGGTGACGTGCCGGGGGGGCGAGGCGCCGCCGC
>PWTM01000285.1 GCA_003563855.1 PVC group bacterium
AGCCGCGCCGCGGAAAGCGCGAGCAAGCTCGCGCACTCCAAGGCGCCGCTGCGCGGCGCGGGACCGGCGCGAGTGGATCCTCTTCCCGCGCCGCAGGCGCCCTGGAGTGCGGCGGCTTGCTTGCCCTCCGACTTGCCCGACGAAGCTTTTGCGAAGTCGGGAGCTTCAGCGAAGGACGGGCCGCCGCTCTGTTCGCCGCGGCTCGCCGCGGCGGGGGGCGAAAGCGGCCTCGCGCGGCCGCATCAAAGCCGCTGCGCGGCGCAGGACCGGCCCCCCATGATTCTGGCCTTCGGCGCCGTTGACAACCGGGATTCTCATGATATGGTACCCGCGTGGATACTGAATCAAACAATGCCGACCCGAAGACGCTGGCGCGGCGGATGAAGGTGCTGGCCGTCGAGACCCGGGTGCGTGCCGTCGCCCTGCTCAAGGGCCGGGCGCTCTGCGTGAACGCCCTGGCCCGCCGGCTGGGGATCACCCCGGGCGCGGCCTCGCAGCACCTGCGCGTCCTGCGCGATGCCGACCTCGTCCGCGACGAGCGGCGCGGCTATTTCGTCCACTACCGGACGAACCCGGAGGCCCTCGCCGCCTGGCGGGAGCAGATCAACCACCTGCTGGATCCCGATGGCGGGTCCGGCGCCAACACGAAAGGAGCCCCGACATGTACAGCGAGAAGACGCAAGGCTGCCGGAAACCTGAGAAGCTGACCGGCGAACCCGGCGATTGCTCGCCCGAGCAGGTCCGCGCGTGCCACGGCGACACGAACGCACACTCCTGCGTTGAAACGACCGGCTGCGAACATCCCGAACGGCTCCAGGGCAAGCCCGGCGACTGCTCGCCCGAGCAGGTCCGCGAGTGCCACGGCGATGCCCAGGACCACCCGTGCGAGCGCCCGCAATAACCGAAGCGCTTCCCGACTATTTCCCGACGGTCGCTGCGGATGTGCTCGCGTTCTGCGGCGATCCGGGCAGGTGTACCTGGTGGCTGCGATTCACGAAGGAGGCGGCATCTGACGGCTGAACAGGTGAAGACGGCCATCGAAGTGCGCGGCCTGGCCAAGCGGTTTGACCAGGTGCAGGCCGTCGCGGGCATCGACGTTGACGTGCGGGAAGGCGAGTTGTTCGGCTTCCTCGGCCCCAACGGCGCGGGCAAGAGCACGACGATCAACATGCTCATCGGCCTGGCCCGGCCCGACGCGGGTTCGATTCGCATCGCGGGGATCGACTGCTCGAAGAACCCCAAGGCTGCCCAGCACCTGATGGGCGTGGTGCCGGACGAGAGCAATCTCTATCCCGAACTGACGGGGTTCGACAACCTGTGCTTCTGCGGGGCCCTCTACGGCATCGACCGGCGTAGCCGGGAAACCCGTGCTCAGGAATTGCTCGACCGTTTTGACCTCGCCGATGCGGGCGGACGCAAGTTCGGCGGCTACTCCAAGGGGATGAAACGCAAACTCACCATCGGCGGCGGGGTCATGTCCCCGGCGCTGAATTTCGCCCTGCTGACCGCGTTCTGCGCGCTCCTCTTCGCCGCCAGTCTGCTGAACGTCAGGCGGCGATGGATCGCGTGATTCAGCCACGCAGACGGCCGATCCGTTCGAGCAGCACCGGACGGTGTTCCGAGGCCATTTCCTCCATGGACTGAACCAACTCCGGCGGCGGCGCATCGATGCTTGCCAGGATCGCCTGGCTTCCGATAACGACGAGTTCGTCCTCGCCGCACACGGCGCCGGCCGCCCGGATGACATGCTCAAGTTGGGCCCTGTTCATCATTCTCTTCCGCAGGCCGGGTACTGTCAACTGCGGCTGGACTGGACTTCCCCAGTTCTCGGCATGCGGGGTCTCCCGAGGCGGCGTGGTGCGGCAGGCCGATGACTTCGCGTTCCTCATGTGTCCCGCCCCGCCATAGGTACAGGCCGGCCTTCAGCGGTCGGCATGGAACGGGCTGGGTGGTCGCGCACGAGCCCCGATGCCTGGCGTGCCACGCCGTAGCGTGCCCCTCGGGAACGCCAGGCTCCAGCCTGGCCGACCAGAAGAAAGGGAACCTCGTAGACCGGGACCGTGCCACACTGGGTCCTGGCGTTCCCCACGGGGGGGACATCACCCGGGTTCGTGCCGTCGCCCTGGCTATTTCAACCGGGCGTCGAGACGGATTTCGCAACCGGCCAGCGCCTTCGCGACCGGACAGCCGACCCGCGCGGCTTCCGCCTGCTTCGCAAATGCGTCTTCCGCGATCCCGGGGACCTCGGCCTCGACGTGCAGCGTGATAACGGCAATGGCAAACCCGTCGCCCGTCTTCGCAAGATCGACCTCCGCCTCGGCGCGCACGCGTTTGGGGTCGTACCCCTCTTTCGCCAGGCCGGCGGACAGAGCCATGGCATAGCAGGCCGCCTGGGCCGCTGCGATCAGCTCCTCCGGATTGGTCTGCTTGCCCTCGCCGAAACGCGACGACGCGCCATACGGTTCCGCGAACCGCCCGTCGCCGAACCGAATCGTCCCCCCACCGCTCTGCAGGTCACCGCTCCATTCCGCTTCTGCTTTCCTGACCGGCATATAGGTCCTCCTTCCGCGCCCCCCTCCAAGAGGCTCCCCTCACACTACCACGAACCCGCGCCGCCGCAACCCGCCCGAGGCGTCCTTTCGCATGGGCGCATCTCACTTCTGGCGGTCTCTGCCTGAAATGCCTGGCCCCGGCTATCTTAGCATGTGCGCATTGTGCAATGCGCCGACGCACGAAAGGCCGACGGAGACGATTCTGCTTCCCCGACTCGGTGGAGTTCGCGGCAAAGATAGCGTTGGAGTTAGTCTCGCAGGAGTTGTCGAGGCAGTTAACGAAAAAGGACGACCTTCAAACGCCTGGTGGGCGCTTCCGTATAGGAATGGATTCTCGTGCGGAAACGCCATCGCGACAATACTGCCCACCATCGACTACGGCGTCCCCTTACTCGCAACCTACACCGGCGCTAACGTATCCGTCAACTTTGCCGCGAACTACATCGGCCCCCGGCCCCGTCAATGCGGTAAATGCTCCGGCAGAAGTGAGATACGCCCGACTCTGGACCACGAATGCCTCCGTCCTTGTCAGCGGGGGGCGGCGCTGCTATGTCGTCCACGGTCGGGCGAGCCCGGAGGCCATCGGCGCCTGGCGGGCGCAGTTCAACCGCCTGCCGGACCCGATTGCGGGTCCGGCGCCAACACGAAAGGAGCCGCGACATGGGCCGCGAGAAGACGCAAGGCTGTCGGAAACCGGAATCCGGAGAGAACGGCGGACCCGCCATCGATACGTTCGAACTTCCGGAGGAGTTCCTGATCGTCGGCGCGGCCGTGCGCGCCGGCATCGTTGAGGCGTTGCGGGCCGGACCGATACCGCTGGAGGCCCTCATCGAACGCACCGGCAGCAGCCGGAGGGTCCTCTGGACCGTGCTCGAGGCGCTGGCCGACCTGGGGTACCTGGTGCGCGGCGATGGGCGCTACGGACTCACGGACGCGGCGTTCGCCATGTTCTACGACGACCGCAGCCCGGCCTTCCGGGGATTCGCCTTCATGCACACCTACGATCTGTTCGCGAAATGGCTGCGGCTCCCGGACCTGCTCCGGCCCAAGATGCCCGAACACGAGGCGGAATCGCTCGACCGCCGCTTCTTCGTGTCCGCCATGCGCCGCTACGCGAGCGCGTCCGCCGACGCCGTCGCGGCGTATGGCCTGCGAGACCTCGAGGGACGCCCGCACGTCCTCGACATCGGCGGAGGACCGCTGACCTACGCCGTCGCCTTCGCGCGAAAGGGCGCGTCCGTAACCGTGCTCGACAGACCCGAGGTGCTGGACCTGATGCGGCCGGAACTGGATCCAGCGCTGCCTGTCCGGCTGGTGAGCGGCGACTTTACGCAGGCGCTGCCGGACGGGACCTATGACGTCGCGTACCTGGGCAACATCTGCCACATCTACGGCGAGGCAGAAAACCGGGACCTCTTCGGCAGGACCGCGAAACACCTGAACCCCGGCGGTCGGCTCGTCATCAACGATTTTCTGCGCGGGACCGGAGCGGACGCATCCGTCTTCGCGGTGAACATGCTGGTCAACACGGAGACCGGGGGAACGTGGACGTTCGCCCAGTACGAGGCGTGGCTGGAGGACGCCGGCTTTTCCGTACAGCCGCACGACGAAGTCGCGGGCACGCAGTTGATCACCGCACACAAGCGGTAAGCCTGGAAAGAGCAGTTCGCCGAGCTCGACGAGGAGATCAGGGCGAAAGATTAGGGCAAAAGACGAAGGAAACAGCGATACCCACCCTAATCTTTCGCCCTGATCTTTCGCCCTGATCTGCACCTGAACGGTGCGGTCACACCAGGCTGGCATTGGTCTGGGGAATGCCCTCGCCCGCGCGGCTAGGGCGCGCCGCGCCGCGCGGCGGCCTCGGCCGCGCGGTACTGGGCGCGGAAGAACGCGGTCCAGTCGCGCAGAACGTCCAGCCGCTCGTGGCGCCGCAACACGTCGGGCGCGTTCCGCCAGGTCAGCGGCTCGGGCCGGTCCGGAAGCGCGTCGAAGAGCGCGACAGCTGTCGGGACCCGCTCGGGGCCGCCGGCCTCGCGGATCGCCTCCCAGGCGCGGCGCAGTTCGTCCGAAGCGTCGAGGCCCATGGCGCGGACGAGGTCGCGGTGGACGCCGAAATGGCGCCCCGTCCAGCGCGGCCGGTAGATGAAAGTCTCGGCCAGGACATAGGGGTCCACGGCGGGATCGGCCAGGTCGTCGGCGGCGTGTTCGAGGTGGCGCCGGTGGGCCGCGTGCAGCACGGGATCCTCGGAGGGGTAGAAGTCGCGCCGGACCGGTAGCCGCCGGAGGGCGAAGCGTTCCGGTCCGCCGGGCGTGCCCGGCCGGTAGGTCCAGAGCCGCTGGCCCTCCTCGCCCAGCGCGAACACGATGAACCGCACGGCGACCTCGCGGTTCGGGGCGCCGCGCAGGAGGCTGATCGGGTCGGCGCTGACGCTCGATCCGCCGACCGGCGTCACGTAGCGCAGCCGCGACTGCCCGTCGGGGCCGATGCTGTATTCCGCCTGGTAGCGCGCGAAGAAATCGATCGCCAACCCCGCGGCGGCGCGACCGGCGGCGACATCGAGCGGAACCTGGCCAGCGCTGTCGGTGAAGTAGCGGGCGTTTGCGCTGATCCGCCGCAGGAGGTTGACGCCGTTGACCCAGCCCTGCTCGACGGCCGCCTGGTAGGCGGACGGAACCTCCGGGGGCATCTCGCCGCGCGGAAGGCCGGCCGCGGCGATCGCCGCTTCGAAGCGGTCGACGTCTGCCTCGGAGAAGCCGGCCGCGCGCACGGCGCGGGCGCACTGCTGGTGCACGATCATCTCGAAGGCCTTTGCGATGCTGCCGCTCTTGGTCGGGTCGGCCACCGCGACACGGCGCGCGTAGGCCGGATCGGCGAGATCCTCCCAGCGCGCGGGCGCGGCGGCCAGGCCGAGGTCGGCCAGCCGGTCGGGGTTGTAGGCGATGCCGAAAGTGCTCAGCGCGCAGCCGAAGTAGGTGTCGCTCCGCCAGGACTCGCCGCCGAGCGCCTCCGGGAACAGGAGCCGGCCGTCCGCGTCGCGAAACAGGCCGGGCGGCGGGCTGTCCGGGGGCCAGGGCGGAACGGTGAGGCCCTGGGCGTGGGCGCGGGCATGATCGAACTGACCGCCGCCGAAGAAGAGGTCGACGCGCGCGCCGAACGCCGCGGGATCGTCGATGGCGCGGAAGGCCTCGTGCAGGGCGCGAAGCTCCGCCGCGTGCTCCCGGGCGCCCTCGCGCTCTTCCACCGGCTCCGGCGGGCGCGCCGCGAGCATCGCCTCGCCGGCGCCCGGCGGCCAGGCCCGCCCCTGGCGCCGCCACCAGGCGCGGGCCGAGGCGCTGTACTCCGCGGTCAGGTAGCGCGAGATCTCCGTCGTGCCGCCGATCGAAACCCACTCGACGCGCACGGGCGTACCGTAGCGGGCCGCGTGCCAGCGCGAGAAGCCGCGCTCGAACTCGAACCGGATCGCCTCGTTGTGCGGCGAGACGATCGTCAGCACCGGCGCGCCGGGACCGGCGACGCCGGCATCCGGCCCCCGCGCGGGCGGCCGCAGCAGAAAGGGCAGCGCCACCACGGCGGCCGCCGCGAGCAGGATGCCGATCCGCTTTGCCATCCGCGCCTCCCGTTACGCCCGCCGCTCAGCCCGGAAGCACCGTCACATCCGCCGGATCGAACCAGGCGCGAACGGCCTCGCGCCGGTCGTCGCGCGCCACGATCCCGGGCGGGAGTTCGAAGACCTTGAACGACACGGCCGCGCCGCCGCCGGGGACCGGCAGGTCGAGCCGGTGCTGCGCCATCTCGCCCAGGTAGACGGTATCGTGGAGGACGGCGTCGAAGACGTTCGGCGCGCCGGCCGGCGGGGGCGCGAGGCGGACCGACTCGGGCCGGATACAGAGCACGGCGGGCGCGCCCGGCGCGGGGCCGGAGGCCAGGACCTCGACCCGACCGAACGGGGTGCGGAACCGCGCGCGTCCGTTGGCGTCGCTCTCCGCGACGGCCTCAACGAAGTTGGCCTCGCCGATGAAGTGGGCGACGAAGCGGTCGACCGGCCGGAGATAGACGTCGCGCGGCGCTCCGCACTGGCGCACGCGGCCCGCATCCATGACCGTGATCCGATCCGCGATCGACAGCGCCTCCTTCTGGTCGTGCGTCACGTAGATCGCGGTCAGGCCGGCGGTCTTGCAGATGCGCCGGATCTCGCCGCGCATCTCGAGGCGGAGCTTGGCGTCGAGGTTCGAGAGCGGTTCGTCGAGCAGCAGGCATTTCGGATGGATCACGAGTGCGCGGGCCAGCGCGACGCGCTGCTGCTGGCCGCCGGAAAGCTGGTTGGGCCGCCGGTCCGCGTAGTCCGCCATGCGCACCATCGCCAGCGCCTCGTCGACCCGCCGCGCGATCTGCGCGCGGTCGATCCGCCGCTGCTGAAGACCGAAGGCGACGTTCTCGCGCACCGTCATGTGCGGCCAGAGCGCGTAGCTCTGGAAGACCATGCCCGTATCGCGCGCGTGCGGCGGCGCGCGCGTAACGTCCTCGGTCCCGATCCGGATCGCGCCGCGATCCGGCGTGTAGAAGCCGGCGATGCAGCGCAGCAGCGTCGTCTTCCCGCAACCGCTCGGCCCCAGCAGGAAGAAGAGTTCGCCGGGTTCGATCCGGAGATCGACGCCGTCGACCGCGCGCACCGCGCCGAACCGCTTTTCGACGCTCTCGATCTCGACGCGCACCGCCACGATCAGGGCTCCTCGATAACGAGCACCCGCCGGAGGTTATCCAGCGTCACGCGATAGCCCGCAAGGGCCTCGATGCCGATGCGCGTGACGTCGGGCCGGCCGAGGTTCATCTCCCCGGTCGGCACCGCGCGCACCCGGCGCAGCACGAGGTCGCCAATCCGTACCTGGCGCAGGAGCGGGGCCGGCGGGTCCGGCATCGCAACGGCAAACGGCCCGGCCGTATCCAGCAGCACGCGCTGCGCGCGCCCGTCCAGGTAGGCCGTGAATTCGACGCCGCGGGCCATCGACGCGACGTCGACCTCGGCCAGCACCGCCTCGGGGTCGGGTTCGTAGGCCGGTCCGGAGGAGAGCACCACCTCGCGACGTGGAAAGTCCCACTGGACGTAGGCGAAGCTGCGCAGGAACGGCACGCCGAGGATGGCATCCGCGCGTTCGGCGGCGTCCGCCCGCGTCAGCGGCCAGAGCGGGCCGCGCGTCTGACGCGCGAAGAAGAGCACGCCGTCCACGCGCAGCAGACCGACGTAGACGCTCGGGGCCGCGGCAAAGATGCCCGGGATCGGGTCGGCCACATGCGCCGGCTCGTCCTCGTAGAAGGGCGGCCCGACCGCCGCGAACCCGACCGTGCGCGCCCGGTCAATGCCCGTCCAGCTTTCGGCGGCGGTCGTGTCGAGCAGGACCCGGTAGGGTCGGCCCGATGCCTCGGCTCGGGCCTCGATCAGCGGGACCGCGAGCGGCCCCGTGGACACCATGGCCACCGTCGTGGCGAAATCGGTCCGGTGCCGATGGGCGTCGATCCAGACCGGCCGCCCCTCCGGTCCGTCGCGCCGCGAAATGAAGAAGGCGCTCGGCCTGCGTCCGCGCCGGACGAAGGCGTCGACTCTCCGTTCCGAGAGCACTTCGACCTGTGCGCCGCGCGGCGCGGCGCAGCCGCCAAGGACGGCGGCCAGGAAGAGAACCGGGATCCAACTCGCCCCGCGGGATGCCTTCATGCTTCGGACTCCTCCCGGTCGCCCTCATCGGCGCCGGTGGTTTCGTCGCGTTCCGGACGCGGGTCGCGGCGCATCAGCGCGGCCAGCGCATCCCGCGGCGGGAAACCTTCGAACAGGACGCGGTATACCATACCGGCGATCGGCGCCGCCACTCCGTGCGCCCGCGCCAGCCGCCGCACGGTCGCGCAGTTCGACACCCCTTCGGCCACCTGGGTCATCGAGGTCAGGATGGCCTCGACGGATTCGCCCCCGCCGATCCGCTCGCCGACCCGCCGGTTCCGGCTCAGCGGCCCGGTACAGGTGAGGACGAGGTCGCCCAGTCCGCTCAGCCCCGCGAACGTGGCCGGATGTGCACCGAGCGCCACGCCGAGCCGGGTCATCTCGGCCAGCCCGCGCGTGATCAGCGCGGCGCGCGCGTTCGTTCCGAAGTCCAGCGCATCGCTCGCGCCGGCTGCGATCGCGATGACGTTCTTGAGCACGCCACCGAGCTCGACGCCCACGCAATCGTCCGAGGTGTAGACCCGGAAGCGCTCCCCGCCGAAGCGCGCCTGGACGGTCTCGGCGGCGCCGGCAACGGGCGAGGCCGCCACGAGCGCCGCGGGAAGCCCGCGGGCGACTTCCTCGGCAAAGCTCGGCCCGGAGAGCACCGCCACGGCGCGCGGCGCCAGCGCGGCGCGCGCCACTTCGCTCATCCGCGCGCCGGTTTCCGGGTCGAGGCCCTTCGTCACGCTAACGACGAGCGCGTCCGCCGGAAGCGGCGCCGCGAAGCGGGCCACGGTCGCCCCGAAGAAGCGCGAGGGCACGGCCGCGACCACGGTACCGGCGTCCGCCGCCGCCACCGCGGGATCGGAAGTCCACGCGATCTCCGCCGGAAGCGGCAAGCCGGGGAGGTAGCGCCGGTTCTCGCCGGCCTCCCGCGCGTCGGCAATCTCCGCCTCGAACGGGCCCCAGATGCGGACCGCGTGGCCCTCCCGGTGGAGGTGCAGCGCGAGGGCGGTCCCCCAGGCGCCGTTGCCGATGACGCAGACCGGCCTCACGGGCGCGTGTCCCCGGTGGCGCGGACCCGTCCGCCCGCAGTGCGACGGCCCGCCCGGTTCTCGGTTCCCGCCAACAGCCGGACCATGTTCGAGCGGTGCCGCACCACGACGAGCAACCCCAGCGCGGTCAGCACCAAAGGAAGAACCGGGTCGAAGCCGGGCCGCGCGGCGGCCAGCGTCCACGCGGCGACCGGGATCGCGACCGCGGCGCCGATGGAGGCGACCGAGACGTAGCGAAGGACCGCGAACAGCGCCACCCAGACGGCCACGCCCAACCCAGCGGCGGCCGGCGCGACCCCCAGCAGCGCCCCGAGACTCGTGGCGACGCCCTTCCCGCCCCGAAAGCGCAGCGTCACCGGCCATGTATGCCCGGCCACCGCCGCCACCCCGCAGAAGAGCCCCAGGTGCGGCCACGTCGCCGCGGACGCGCCCGCAAGCCCGGCGGCCAGGCGCGGGAAGGCCCAGGCGGGAAGGAACCCCTTGAGCGCGTCCCCGACGAGCGTGGCGACGCCCCACGCCGGACCGACGGAGCGGAACACGTTCGTCGCCCCGACGTTCCCGCTGCCCGCGCGCCGGATGTCCACCCCCTTGGCCCGCGCAAAGAGCCAGGCGAACGGAATCGACCCGGCCAGGTACGCCGCCAGTATCCAACCCGCTGTTGTTGCCACCGTCACGGCGTCATCATGCCGCAAGCGACACCGCCGACGCCATCCGAAACGGACCGCTCGCTTCACTCGGGAGCAGGCCGGCCCCCACGGGCTCGACCCGTGCCCTTGCCCTCCGGCGCTACCGCATGAATCGCATCCGAGTTCACCACGACCGGCGCCATGTCGCCGTTCTCGAGGTAGAAGACCGGGCTGATCCAGAAATCCCGGTAGAAGCGGTTGTTCGAGAAGCACATTTCGCAGTAGGTGAAGTACCACTGCCCCTTCCATGTGAAGAAGTTGCCGTGCCGCCCCTGCGTCGGACCGTGCGGCCAGGTGCGCTCGCGGAAGCGCGCCTCCATCCGTTCGGGGTCGATGACGCACCCGCGGTACCGGTAGGGTCCCTCCAGCCTGCGGGCGGTGGCATAGTAGGCGCCCCAGGAGAGGACGTAGAGGCCGTCCCGCTTGTGCAGGGAGACCTTGTCGTCCATCTTCCCCGGTCCGTACGGACCGACCGGATCCCGCACTTCGATCCGCTTCGGCGTCCCGACGACGGACCGCATGTCCTCCGCCATCCGGGCGATGAAGAACTCGAAGCAGCCGAACAGGATGTAGACCGCGCCGTCCTCTTCCTTGAAGAAGCAGGGATCGTAGACCCTGGTATCGACACAGCCGGTGGGCAGGAGCGGCGCCCCGAGTTCGTCCCGCCAGGGGCCGCCGGGCCTGTCGGCGGCAACCATGCCGATCTGGATCCGGCCGGCCCGGTGATCGACCTCGGAAAAGGCCCAGTAGAACCGTCCGTCCTTCTCGCCGCGCCTGGGGGAGTATGCGTGGCAGGAAGAGCGCAGGGCCGAATGGCCGGGGCGGCGAGCGGGTTCTCGAAACCCCGGTGGCGGGATGAAACAAAGGCCACCTTGTGTTCGGAGCGAGGCGGACGCACAAGTAAGGAGAGCAAGGGATGAAGACCAAACGGATGCTGGGGGCAGTGCTGGGGGCGGCGTTCCTGCTGGGCGGGGTGCTCCAGGCGGGCGCGGAACTGTTCAGTGTGAACCTGTGGTCGCCGGGGCGCAACTGGGCCGAAGAGTGGCAACAGGAATCCTGGCGGGATACGGTACGCATGGCTGGCAAGACGGGCGGCGTCTGGGAGACCGACGACTGGACTGACATCGATGTCTCGACCATAGCTGCGGGAAATTCCACCACCTTCACCGGATCGGAAGGCACCACGGCGACCTTTACGATCGATGCCGAGCGCAACCAGAGCCCCTACAACTGGACCACGCTCCGCGATGGGACGACCGATCCCACCGAGAACGAGGCCTACATGGCCGACGGGAATGCTACGCTGCTCGACGCCAAACTGGTCGGGACGGAGCGCGACAACCTCGTTGGCGGCATCACGGTCAGCGGCCTGACGATGGACACCTATGACGTGATCATTTACCTGTCCATGAACTCGGCGCAATTCGGCGGCGGAGGCAATGCCGGTCGCGGATTCATCAGCTTCAACGGCGGTGACACTACCGAATGGTTCATCCCCTCCGGACAGCCGCCGACGACCTTTACGGAAATCGTCAACAGCGGCGATACCGGAAACTACATCATGTACAAAGGCGTGACCGGCTCGTCCTTCTCCGCTGAGTTCTATGGGCACGATTTCAACCACGGGGGCATCGCCGGCTTCCAGATCATCCCCGAACCCGGCACGGTCACGGTGCTCGGGATCGGCCTCGGCGCCCTGCTGCTGCGCCGTCGCCTCCGGAAGCGCTAAGGTCACTACCCGAAGCTGCGCATCGCCGCGGCGGAAGCACGGGGCCGGCGGGGGACAGCATCCCCGCCGGCCCCGAAGCGTTTTCGGCGGGAGCGTTTCAGCGTCTTCCTCTCCTCCCCGGACGCTCGAAGTCGGGGTCGAGCCGGAGGACGAGCCTTTGGACTTCGCCTTGCGGGTAGGCGGCCCGAATCTTCGCGAGGAGCTGGGGGACATGCGGTCGCAACTCGGCCAGCCAGAGGGAATGGTCGACGAAGACGGTCAACACGCCGTTCTTGAGCGTCCCGGGCCGCGCATGGCCGGCAACGGGGGCGCCGGCCAGGTCGGGCCAGAGCCGCTGCAATTCCTCGATGTGCAGATAGGCCGTGCCCTGGATCTCGGTCATGAGCGAGGGCAGCAGCGCCGAGATGCGCGCACACCGGTCCGGCGCCGGCGGTCGGGCCGTCTCGTCGAGCCCGAACCGCTGCCGCTGCGTCCGCCAGCGGCCCGGGTCGTAGGGCGCGCGACGCCCGGCGCCCCGTCCGGCCCGGCGCCGGTCCGCGCCCGCTCCCGCATCCTGTCCGCTGTCCGCCATGCGGCCCCCGCTCCTCTCAGGCGTCCGGGTCCCCGTCCGGTCCCGCGCCCGTTCCCTTCCCGCGTCCGACCGTCACCAGGCAGTCGCCCGGATTCAGGACCGTATCCGGCGGCGGGTCGAACCGCATCGTGCCGTCCGCGTTCTTGATCGCCAGGATCATGCGGCCCAGCGCCTGTCGGACGCGCGAGGCCGCAATCGACTTGCCGGCCAGCGGCGAGTCCTCGTCCACCCGGATCTGCTCGATATCGAGCTCGAGGTCCTCGTGGTGGGCCACCAGGTCGATGAAATCCACCACGCTGGGCCGCAGCAGCAACTGGACGATGTGGTCGGCGCCGATCGCGTACGGCGAGATCACCTTTGCCGCGCCGGCCCGGACGAACTTCGCGTGGCTGGCCTGCTCCTCCGCGCGCACGATGATCCGGACGTCGGAGTTCATCCCGTGCGCCGTCAGCGTCAGGTAGAGGTTCTCCGCGTCCGCGCTCAGCGCGGCGACGAGGGCCGCGGCGCGTTTCACCCCGGCGGTCTCAAGCACCGCCTCGTCGCTGGCATCGCCCTGCACGAAGAGCAGGTCCTTCTCCGCCAGCGCCGCGCAGATCTCCGCGTCCTGCTCCACGACGACGAACGGGGCGCCGGAGGCCACGAGCGCGTTGCTCACGTAGCGCCCCATCCGGCCGTAGCCGCAGACCACGATATGCCCTTCGAGCGCGTCGATTCGGCGCGTCATCTTCCGTCTCCTCCCCCGGTGGCTGGCATGCTGCTCGATCATCCACTCGATCAGGCTCGACCCGATCAGCGCCACCGACCCGATGCCCCCGAAGATCAGCAGGATCGTGAAGCCGCGCGTCGCGGCACTCAGCTCCCCGACTTCCTTGAACCCGACCGTCGAGATCGTGATGACGGTCATGTAGAGGCATTCCAGCCAGCCCCATCCCTGGAGGAGCCGGTAGCCGAGCGTTCCGACGGTCAGCACGGTGGCGCCCAGCAACAGGGCGAAGCGCAGCTTCAACCGCAGCCGTCGCTGCTCGAACGTGCGCGTTCCGCGTTCGCTCCCACCGCCGGCCATGGTCCCTCCGCCATCCAGCCCGGCCCGGTCCGTCCCCGGTCCCGCCGGCCGCCCCGATGATGCCACAGGCGCGCCCCCCGCGAAAGCGCCGGCCTCACGCCCGCATTCGCGCATACGCGAAAGCGGACGGCGCCTCCAGCATCTCGACCTGGACGGGGCCGTCGGCGCGGAGCGCATCGACGACCCGCTCGGCCGCCCCTGCCGGAACGCACAGCACGCCCCGCTCCAGGGCGGCCGCCCCGCCCTCGAAGCCGCCGCCGAGGCCATGCACCCGGGTCGTCGTGGCCCCACCCGCGCCGGCCCGCATCGCCGCGCGGATCCGGCTATCGGCCTCCCCCTCGAGACAGACGAAGACGATCTCGCGGTAGCCGTCCGGCCGGCCGGGAAGTTCGCCCGCGGCGGTTGCCGGATCGGCATGACGGCGCCGCCAGCCGGTCCCGGCCTTCAGCTCGTCGATCGCCGCCACGAGCTGCTCGATACTCGCGGCGCGGTCCTGCGGACCGATCCGCAGCATCGGGTCGGTCAATCCCGCGCGGATCGGGGTCCGGTAGAGGAAGCCGCCACCCGGCCGGTCCATCCGGGCGTCCTCGATCAGCAGTCGCTCGATGGTCCCGGCGTCATCGCGCGGCACCACCAGGTGCACCACTTCCTTTTCCGGCGGGATGGTCACGCGCAGCAGGCCAAGTCGGTCGCGGATACCGGTGCCTTCGCCCAGGCCGATCACCGGCACCCCCGCGCCGAGACGCAGCGCGCTGCGCGCGACCTGTTCCCCGCTGCCCGCCTTCGAGACGATCGCGGTAACCAGCGCGAGATCGAGGAGCATCCGCGCCGGCGCCGGCGCCCCGCCCGCCGCGGCCAGCGGCGTGTCGGGGCCGAACTCGAGAATATCCTGCACGAAGAGCGAACCGCGCCCCGGAGTGTCCAGGTCCGCCGCCCGCGTCAGCGCGCCCAAAACGCCGACCGCGGCCGGACGCGCCACGGTCGCGCGGTAGATTTCCGCCGGCGCGTCTTCCAGCCGCACCTTCGGCTCGGGCAGGCGCCAGCGCCGGGCTCGGACGCGCTGCCGCACGCAGCGGGCGTTCTCGACCCGCACGGATGCCACGCCGAGCGCGGCGAGCCGCTCGGCGATCCGCCCGCGAAAGCGCGGGTGCGCGATGCAGGTGATCCGGGCCGCCGGCCGGCCGCCTGGTGCGGGCTCAGCCACCGCTGCCTCCTTCCCCCGCGGCGATGTTCAGACTACGGCGCTGTCGCGCGCGCAGGATCAGCCCGTAGACGAGCACGCTGACGATCGGGTAGACGGACGCCATCGCGAGGATGCCGAACCGATCCACGACCCCCAGCTCGCCGCCGATGCTCTGGCCCATCGCCAGCACCAGCGGCACGGTGACGATCCCCGTCGTGACCCCGCCCGAATCCCAGGCCATGCCGACGAAGTCCTCCCCGCTCCCGTACGTCAGCGGCAGGAGCAGCAGGTAGGGCGGAACGAGCAGCCAGAGATTGGGGATGCCGAAGAGCATGCGCCCCACGCCCGCGACCAGGCCAAGCCCCACCCCGACCGAAACGGCGCGCACGAAGCCGGCACGGCGGACCGTGCCCACCGTCAACTCCTCGACGGTGCGGCCCAGTGCCGCCAGCGCCGGCTCCGCCAGCGTCGTGCCGTACCCGAGCCCGAAGGCGAAGAGCAGTACCAGCGCGGCCCCCGCGGCCGCCCAGCGCAACGCAAACGCCGGCGGGCGGCGCAGCACGTGCTCGTACCGGCCCGACTCCGCGTCGAGCCGCGTCGGATCGAACGGCTCCGGGCGCAGCCGCCCGTCGCCATCCCGGAGGAAGAAATGGGGCGCCGGGGTCCCATCCTCCCCGTACGCCGTGAACACGGCCGACGGATCGAACGGCTCGATGCGCACCCGGCCGCGCTCCATCGCCTCGCCGTGCATGACCGCGGGCAATGGGCGGCCGACCTCGTCGCCCAGCGGCACGAGCCCGAGCCGGATGCCCGCCGTCAGCAGCGTCATCCCGACCAAGGCCAGGCCGATGCCGAGTGCCGTCTCGTCGCCGTGCCGCGGGCGCACGCGAAGGAAGAGCATCAACGCCACGAGCAGAAGGGCCGACAGCGGCACCACGGCGCGCGCTGCGACCAGCGACTCGCGCCCCAGGACGCCGGCCAGCGGCAGCCGCGAATCCTCCCGCGCGATCGCGTCCAGCGCGGCGCCCGAAGGCAACAGCGCGCGCTCCCAGTCGGACGCGCGCTGCGCCGCCCAGACGGCCAGCGAAAGGTCGCCCAGCCGAAGTCGCCGCATCGCGGGATCGGCCAACGCGCGAATGGCCTGCGCATGCGCGGTCTCGTCGCCGAAGAACGCACGCCGACCCTCCGCGCTTCCCCGTCGGAACGCATGCCGGACCAGTGCGTCGTCGTCCGGGAAGAGCCGCAACGCCTCCGCCCGGTGCGCCGGCGCGAAGAACGCGGTCTCCGCCGTCGCGCGAGGGGTCGACGCGTTCAGGGTCATCCCGAGGAGAAGCACCGCCAGCACCGGGAGCGCCGAGGCCAGCATGATCACCCCGAACCCGCCCCCGGCGCCCTCCTGGCGGCCCGCCGCCCGCGAGACCCCGATGCCCAGCGCCAGCACGAGCGGCACGGTCACCGCGCCCGTCGTCACCGCGCCCGCGTCCCAAGCCAGCCCGAGCAGGGCGCCGAGGTTCGCATCCCGCGCGCACCACGCCGAGACGCCCAACAGCACGGGCACGAGCACGTAGACGAAAGGCTTGATCGAAAGGCCGAAGGCGAATCGGATCATCCCTGCCGCCACCGCGACGCCGACCCCGATCCCGATCGCCGCGACCAGCTTCTCCGTGTCCAGCTCCAGCAGCCGGAACAGCAGCGGCGCGTCCCAGGCCGTCACGTTCAGACCGGCCACGCGCAGCGCCGCGATCGCCGGTTCGGCCAGCGTCGAGCCCAAGCCAAGCAACAGGCCGAAGGCTGCGATGACGGCGACGCCGGTCCGCCGCGGCAGCTGCAGGCCCACCTGTTCGCCCAGCGGCATCAGGCCGAGCCAGAGGCCTTCAAGGAAGCACGTCAGCCCGACCAGCAGCAGGCCGAGCCCCACCGCGATCCGCAGCGCAGCGGCGGGTGGCGCCCCGACCACGAGCGCCTGGAAGAGGGCCAGGTAGCCGACGAGGAACGCGACCGACCAGCACTGCTCGGCAAGCCGCGCGCGAACGTACGCGCCGACCATCGCGAGGGCCGTTCGGAACGGGATCCGTATGTGGCCGGCCGGGTCCATGCGTGTTTATAGGCCCGCCCCGCCGCCCCGGCAACCACGCCGTCGCCGGCGACGCTCCGCGCTCAACGACCCGCGCACCCCCACCCCGTTCGCGACTCAGAAACCGGTCCTGCCGACACCCGACACCCGACACCCGACACGCGACACGCGACACCCGACACCCGCCACCCCGCCCGCCGCGACGTCTCAGTACCGGTAATGCTCCGGCTTGAACGGGCCGCCGCGCGGGATTCCCAGGTACTTCGCCTGGCTCGCCGTCAGCCGGTCGAGCCGCGCGTTCACGCGCGGCAGGTGCAGGCGCGCCACCTCTTCGTCCAGCGTCTTCGGCAGCGTGTAGACGCCCACCGGGTACTGCTCCGGGTTCCGGTAGAGCTCCATCTGGGCCAGGACCTGGTTCGTGAAGCTGTTCGACATGACGAAGCTCGGGTGGCCCGTCGCGCAGCCGAGGTTGACCAGCCGCCCTTCGGCCAGGAGCAGGATCGAGCGTCCGGAGGGGAACGTGATCCGGTGGACCTGCGACTTGATCTCCTCCCACCGGTACTTGCGCAGCCGTTCGACCTGGATCTCGCTGTCGAAGTGCCCGATGTTGCAGACGATCGCCTGGTGCTTCATCCGCCGCATGTGCCGCTCGGTAATGACGTCGCAGCAGCCGGTCGCGGTGACGAAGACGTCGCCGATCGCGCAGGCCTCGTCCATCGGCATGACCTCGTAGCCTTCCATCGCCGCCTGCAGCGCGCAGATCGGGTCGATCTCCGTGACGATCACCCGCGCGCACTGCCCGCGCAGCGACTGGCAGGAGCCCTTGCCCACGTCGCCGTACCCGGCCACGACCGCCACCTTGCCGGCCAGCATCACGTCGGTGGCGCGCATGATCCCGTCGACCAGCGAATGGCGGCACCCGTAGATGTTATCGAACTTGGACTTGGTCACCGAGTCGTTGACGTTGAACGCCGGGAACAGCAGCGTGCCGCGATCCCGCATCTGGTAGAGCCGGTGTACGCCGGTCGTCGTCTCCTCGCTTACGCCCCGGATTCCCGGCGCGATCCGGTGGAACCGCTCCGCGTCGCGCGCGAGCGAGCGGCGGACCTGGGCGTAGAGGGCCTTCTCCTCCTCGCTGCCCGGCTTGCGGTCGAGCACGGCCGGGTTCTCTTCCGCGGTGTAGCCAAGGTGGACGAAGAGCGTCGCGTCCCCGCCATCGTCGAGGATCAGGTTCGGCCCCTTCCCGCCGCCCCAGTCGAGGATGCGGTCCGTGTAGGCCCAGTAGTCCTCGAGCGTCTCTCCCTTGACGGCGAAGACGGGCGTGCCGGCCGCCGCGACGGCCGCGGCCGCGTGGTCCTGGGTCGAGAAGATGTTGCAGCTCGCCCAGCGGACCTTCGCCCCGAGCGCCTCCAGCGTCTCGATGAGCATCGCCGTCTGGATCGTCATGTGCAGCGAGCCGGCGATCCGCGCGCCCTTCAGCGGTTTCTCCGCCGCGTGCTTCTCGCGCAGGGCCATCAGGCCGGGCATCTCGTGCTCGGCCAGTGCCATTTCACGGCGCCCGTAGGCGGCCAGCGAGAGATCGCGCACCGCGAAATCGCCGCGCCGGCCCGCCGTCTTGCGCCGTGCGGCGGCGCCCTTCTTCGTCCCCTTGGCTGTCATACCCGTCTCCTTCCGGTAGCCCGACTCATTCCGGCTGCGCTGCGCGCCGGAGCGTCGCGATCTCGGACTGCAGCTTGCGCAGGTCCGCCTCCTTGCGGTCGAGCTCGCGCTGCGCCGCCTGGGACCGCCACTCGGCCAGCCAGGCAGCCAGGTTCTCGACGGCCTTGGGCGAGAGCTTGGCCTCGTCCATGACCGCCAGGAACTTCTCCTTCATCTGCATGTGGTCGCGCATCGCCTCGGCCAGCCGCGGGATCGTCAGGCGCACGTCGCTGCTGCCGCCGCCGCCTGCGGCGCCGGCCGGCTTCCGCCGCCGGTCCCACTCGGCCTGCTCTTCCGGCGTGCGCGGCCGCGAATAGCTCTTGCCGTCCGGCCCCATGGTCTTGATCCGGCCCCGACCGGGGCTGCCCTTGCTGTAGGGTCGCCAATCGCTCGGTGGGGTCCAGTCCGCGGCTGCGTTGCTCATGCTCGCTCGTCCTTTCGTTGGGCTAGGAATCCGTGGGGTCTCCGTTGGAGACGCGCCGTACCCTACCCGCCCCGCCCCCGTTTGTCACGCGGAAAGCGGAGGCGGAAACTGGAGTGGTCATTGTTCAGGCGGGACCTGAGCAGTTTCGTGGCGTCTTCTTCTCGGTCGACGACTACGGCGACGACTACGGTGGACGATGGGACCGATCGCCGTCGTAATCCGTAGTCGTCGGCGCAGTCGTCGCCCGATCCTCCCAGCCCTGGTTTCCAAGGCATCACTCCCCCCCGGGAACGCCAGGCTCCAGCCTGGCCGACCCAGGGGACGAGGGCCGCAAGGACCAGGTACCCGGGGAAGAGACTGATGGTCTGTTCCGTCCCAAAAATCTGCGCAATCTGCGGACGAAAAAAGAGAGAAGAGAGCCAGGATAGGATGGGTAGGAAGAGCAGCGGTGGAGGCCGGGTCTCCCGGTCCTGATCTCTACAGGATCTTCGTATTCCTCGGGGAGCGGATGGTCCGCAGATTTCGCAGATTTCGCAGATTTGGGGCGGGAGGCGCGGCCCCTTCGGCTGGACCCCCGAAGAGGGGTCTGAGGATCAAGGGATGGAGGCCGGGCCGCACAGTCTCGATCCTCCCCGGTTGTAACGCCTCAGGTACCCGTCCGCCCTGGCGCGGGTACCTGATCGGTTCATCGCGCGGCGGAACGAACAGGTCCCAATCCATCGAGAACCTGGGTAGCCCGTGAAGCCGAACCGCCTGCCCGCCGATGACCAGGTAGCGCACCCCGGAACGATCGAGTCTACCGATCAGCGAGTCCATTGCACGCCCCCGCGCCGGATCCATTCCCGTTGGAACTCGGTCTTCCAGGCATCGAAGGCTTCGTAGGAATCGAACTTCTTGGAGGCGAACCGGGGTGGATTCGCCGCGCGCGGCAGGCCAACCACGCGCGGATGTGCCGCCCACAACCGCGCCTTCTCCCGTCCCGGATCGGAGTTCATAGCCCCACGCTACTGCGCCCAGGCGTCCGGCTCAAGCGGAACA
Organism: PVC group bacterium; assembly: GCA_003563855.1. Classification (GTDB taxonomy): domain Bacteria; phylum Verrucomicrobiota; class Kiritimatiellia; order PWTM01; family PWTM01; genus PWTM01. The sequence goes on from PWTM01000285.1 coordinate 19,764, forward strand.
TGCCCGTTGGCCGGCCGGCGTCGCGTGGATCAGCAGGTCTGCGCCCAGGCGCTCGACGCGGGTGAAGCGCAGCCTCGGGGCCCCGCGCAGGGGCCAGCCGGGCGCGGCCAGGGCGGGCGTTCCGTCGCCCCCGATCAGCCGCGGCGCGGCGAACCAGGCGACCGCATCGACCCAGCCCGCGCGCAGGAGCGAGGCCGCCATCCGCCCACCGCCCTCGCAGAGCACGTGCAGCAGGCCGAGCCGGCCGAGCCGGCGCGCCAGGTCCGGCAGCGAGACCTGCCCGCCGCGGGCGCGGCAGACCCAGACCCGCGCTCCGCCCGCGGCCAGGCGCCGTCGAACCGCCGCCGGACAGGCCGCCGTCACCGCCACGATCGTCTCGCCCGCCCGCCCGTCGCAGAGGAGCCGCAACGACGGCGGCAGCCGGCCCCGGCTGTCGACCACCACGCGCCAGGGCCGCCGGCCCAGCGCCGGCCGCGGCCCGAGCCGCGGATCGTCGCGCCGCGCGGTTTCCGCGCCCACGAGAATCGCGTCGGCCGAGCGGCGCAGGGCCTGCACGCGCCGCCGCGCTTCCGGCCCGGTGATCCAGCGCGAACGCCCGGTGCGATCGGCGATCCGGCCGTCGAGCGTGGCACCCAGCTTGAGCGTCAGCCAAGGCCGGCCCGTGCGCACCCAGCGGCCGAAGGGGCCAACCAGCGCAGTAGCTTCGGCCGCGTCGCCGCCGCGTTCCACCGCGACGCCCGCCCGGCGAAGGCGGCGCAGCCCACGGCCGTCATGGTCCGGATTCGGATCTCGAACCCCGTAGACCACGCGGCGGACGCCCGCGGCGAGGATGCGCTCCGTGCAGGGTGGGGTCCGGCCCCAGGTGCTGCACGGCTCGAGCGACACGAAGAGCGTCCCGCCGCGTGCGCGGTCGCCGGCCGCCGCCAGCGCGGCCGCCTCGGCGTGCGGCCGGCCCACACCGCGATGCCAGGCCTCCGCAGCCGGGCGCCCCGCGGCATCGACGACCACCGCGCCGACCGGCGGGTTCGGGCGTGTCCGGCCTTCCCCGCGCCGGGCGAGCGCGAACGTCCGCGCCATCCAGGCGTCATCCGCCGCCGTCACTGCGCCCCTCTCCCTCCCCGTCCAGCAGCGCCTGAACGAAAGCGGTCCGATCGAACGGCGCCAGGTCGTCCGGCCCCTCGCCGAGCCCTGCGTAGCAGACCGGGATGCCCAGCTCGCGCCCGATCGAGAAGAGGAACCCCGCGCGGGCCGAGCCGTCCAGCTTCGTGACCACCGCGCCGGTCAGCGGCGTGACGCGGTGGAAGAAGCGCGCCTGCGCGATCGCGTTCTGCCCCATGGCCGCGTCCAGCGCGATCCAGGTCTCGTGCGGCGCGCCGGGCATCCGCTTCGCGAGCGCGCGCTGCAACTTCTCGAGTTCGCGCATCAGGGGTTCGCGCGTATGCATGCGGCCGGCCGTATCGACCAGCAACGCATCCCGGTCGCGCGCCTCCACGGCGGCGGCCGCGTCGAAGACCACCGCCGCCGCGTCGCCGCCCGTCCGCCCCGCGACCACCGGGCAGTCCAGCCGTTCGGCCCAGAGCGCAAGCTGCTCGGCGCCCGCGGCGCGGTAGGTATCGGCCGCCGCCAGCAGCGGGCGCCGGCCCGCCGCCGCCGCGGCCCGGGCCAGCTTCGCGCAGGTGGTCGTCTTGCCCGAGCCGTTGACGCCCACGACCAGCAGCGCCATCGGCCGCGGCGCCGCCGCCCAGTCGAACGACGGCTCCGGCAACGCGGCGGCCAGGACGTCGGCGACCGCGGCCCGCGCGCCCTCCGCCCCGCGCGTTCGTTCGTCCCGAAGCCGGTCGACCAGCTCGTCCACCAGCACGGCGGATACGTCCGCCCCCAGCAGCGCGACCTCGAGGGCCTCGACCGTATCCTCGTCCGGTCCACCCCGGCCCAAGGCGCGCGCGAATGCGCCGGCCAGTGCCGCCCGGGTCCTCCGCAAAGCTGCCGCCCAGCCCGCCATCGCCTCAGCTCCCCGCCCCGTCCGCGGCTGGAACGCGCCGCGGCGTGCGGGCCGGCCGGTCCAGGTCCCGGCGCGCGCGGTCGAGGACGCCGTTGACGAACCGGCCGGCCTCCGGCCCGCCGAACGACTTCGCCAGGTCGACCGCCTCGTTGATCGAGACGACCGGCGGAATGTCGTCGCGGCGCATCATCTCGTAGAGCGCCACGCGCATCACGTTGCGGTCCACGGCGCTCATCCGGCGCACGTCCCAGTGCTCCGCGTACCGCCGCAACCGCTCGTCCAGCGCCGCGCGCTCGGACTCGACGCCCTCGGCCAGCGCGCGCGCGAAGGCCTCCGCCCGCGCACCTGCCGGGAGCGCCTGCTGGAAGGCCGCCCATGCCTCCGCGAAATCCCCGGGGTTGAAGTCCCGCTGGAAGAGGAACTGCACGGCCAGCAGCCGGCCCTCACGCCGGCCGGTCATCGTCCCGCCTTTCGAGCTCCGCGACCAGGTCGGCCATCTCCAGCGCCGTGAGCCCCGCGTGCCAGCCCCGCCCCTCGCGGCCCGGCCGGCAGCGGGCCTGGGCCTGCGCCTCGGTGCGCGCCGCCACGACGCCGTCGATGACCGGGACGCCGTGACGCAGCGAGATCTCGGAAAGCGCGCGGGTCACCTGGCCGGCGATCAGCGCGGCATGCGGGGTCTCCCCCTCGACGATGCAGCCGAGCGCGATCAGCGCGTCGAACCGCCCGGCGCCCGCCCAGCGCTCGATCGCCAGCGGAATCTCGAAGGCGCCCGGCACCTGCGCCGCCTCGATCGCCTCCGGGGCCACCCCGTGCGCGGTCAGCGCGCGCACGGCGCTGCGCAGCAGCGCGCCCGTGAAGGCTTCGTTGAAGCGGCTGACGACGAGGCCGAACCGCCGTCCGGCGCCCTGCGCGCGTCCGCGCCGCATCCGGATGCCCTCCGGCGCCGGCAGCGCCGCCGCGTCCCATGTCATGCCCTTGCCTGCCATGCCCGTTCCCCCGCTCAAAGCGCGTGCCCCATCTTCGCCCGTTTCGCCTGCAGGTACCGCTCGTTGTGCGGCGTGCTCGGGATCACCAGCGGAAGACGCGCCTCGACCTCCACCCCGTACAGGGCGAGCCCCCGGACCTTCGCCGGGTTGTTGGTGAGCAGCCGGACCCGGTCCACGCCCATGTCCCGGAGCATCTGGGCGGCGGCGCAGTAGTCGCGCTGGTCCGGTTCGAACCCGAGCTGCACGTTCGCCTCGACCGTATCAAGCCCGCCGTCCTGGAGCGCGTAGGCATGGATCTTGTGCGCGAGCCCGATCCCGCGCCCTTCCTGCCGCAGGTAGATCACGATCCCCGCGCCTTCGGCGGCGACGAGGTCCATCGCGCGGCGCAACTGCGAGCCGCAGTCGCAGCGCAGCGAACCGAACACGTCGCCGGTCAGGCACTCGCTGTGCACGCGCACCAGCGGCGCCGGCACCCGCGCGGGATCCCCGAGCACGAGTGCGAGATGGTGTTCGCCCTCCGGCGCCACCCGGTACATCCGGAGCTGGAACTCGCCGCTCGCCGCGGGCATGCGCACCGCCCGCTCGAGTTCGACCAGCCGCTCCGTGCCGCGCCGGTACATCACGAGGTCCGCGATCCGCAGCAGGCGAAGCCCGTGCTCGCGGGCGAAGGCCTCGAGGTCCGGCACGCGCGCCATCCGGCCGTCCTCGCGCAGGATCTCGCAGATCACGCCCGCCGGCTTCAGCCCCGCGAGCCGGGCGAGGTCGACCGCCGCCTCCGTATGGCCCGGGCGGCGCAGGACCCCGTGCTCGACCGCCTGGAGGGGAAAGAGGTGGCCGGGCCGCACCAGGTCCTCGGGCCGCGCCGCCTCGTCCATCAGCACCGAGACCGTTCGCGCGCGGTCCTCCGCGCTGATCCCGGTGGAGACACCCGCGCGCGCGTCGACCGACTGCATGAACGCGGTGCCGTAGGCATCGCCGCCGCCCTGCGGCGACATGCGCGAAAGGCCAAGGTGCGCGAGGCGCTCGCGCGTCATCGCCACGCAGACCAGCCCGCCGCCCTTGCGGATCATGAAGTTGACGTGGGCCGCCGTCGCCTTCTCCGCCGCGACGATCAGGTCGCCCTCGTTCTCGCGCCCCTCGTGGTCGACCACGACGAGCATCTCGCCGCGTTCGAAGGCCGCCACGGCCTCGCGCACCGCCGCCGTCACCCGCTCGCGCTCGTCCATCGCCCCGCGCCTTTCCCCGATCCGGACCGTGTGAACGGCCGGACCGATGCCTGGGAATCCAAAGGGCCGCGGTTGCGCGGAACGCGCGATCTTCTTCCATCCCGACTGTACGGTCGGCTGCGGGTACCCGGCGCGTATGCCGCCCCGGACTACCGCATCGGCCCCGCTCTCGCGGGGTTCGCGGGCTTCCACCGCCGGTAGGGAATCCCCGGAACCTCGCGGTTCCGCGTCACCCGGCCCTGAAGATCCGAACCGCGCCGACGATACCCTCGACGCTGCCGGGAGGGCAAGCGGGAAAGGTGGCGGCGCGGGGACTTGGCGGACCGTTGCGGACCGGCGGACCGGGGTCGGACCTAACTAACATGCTGACGCACCATGGGTTGCGAGCCCCAGGCAGGGTGTTTTGGGGCTTAGCATGCGGTTTTATTGGACCGGGGTCGGACCTAACTAACATGCTGACGCACCATGGGTTGCGAGCCCCAGGCAGGGTGTTTTGGGGCTTAGCATGCGGTTTTCGGGCGGGGAAATG
>PWTM01000045.1 GCA_003563855.1 PVC group bacterium
ACGACCTTCAAACGCCTGGTGGGCGCTTCCGTATAGGAATGGATTCTCGTGCGGAAACGACATCGCGACCATTCTTCCCACGATCAACTACGGCGTCAACTTCCTCGTAAACTCCACCGGAGCTAACGTATCCGTCAACTTTGCCGCGAACTACATCGGCGCCCATGCCCCGTCCATGCATGCGGGTGATGCACCGCCCGAAGTGGAATGCGCCCTTTCCCCAGTTTTCGGCGTGCTGGGGGTGGTCTCCCGGGCGGCTTCGTAAAGGTTCCGTGCCGCCCCGGGGATCGAGCCGAGGCGGCGATAATGCCGAGAGGCAGCAAAGATTCCTCCTTTCGCCGGGGCGGACATCCACCCTCTTCGCTTCTACGGAGGGCTCGTACGCTGCCGAAAGGGTGACGCGATATGGAGTGCGGCGGCAGCGGGCGAAGCCCGGCGACGCCGCTTTTGGTTGGCGGGGGTAAACGGTCTCTGGCGGGGGCGAAAGCGGTGTCGCCGTCCCGGACGCGGGGCGCGCCCGGGACTCTGCCACCGCACTCCATACGCCGAAGCTTCGGCAGCAGCGCCGCTGTGGAGGTGGGGCTTGCGTGGACGGGGAGCAGCGGTCCCGTAGGTCCCGCTGTACGGACGGGCGTCGAACCGGGCCTCCAGTGCAGCAGGGGCTGCGCACCCGCTGCGGAAACGCGGCTGGCGGGGGCCGGCGGCGGCGGTCCCGCGGCGAAACGTTTAGCCCGCCCCGAGCCTGTTCCGTCGTCAGCCGTAGTCGTCGCCGTAGCCGTCGACCGGCTCGTCCCTTTCCGGTGGACGACTACGCCGACGACTACGGATCACGAGGGCCTCCGGCCTTCCCCTTTCAGCGTCTCAGCATTTCAGCGTTTCAGCTTTTTTCCTAATGTCCCGCCCCCGGCCCGATAACGCCGCGCACGGGGTGACCCGACTTCGCCAAAGGCTACGTCGGGCAAGCCGGGCGCGCGAGCCGCGATGCCCGGCATGTCGCGCCGTAGCCCCCGCTTCGGGGGCGAAGGCGGACACCCCACGCCTGCCTCACCTCCGCGCGAGAACCACCCCGAGAATCACGCCGCGCACCACCTGCGGGCTTTCGCGCTTTGGAGACGCGCTAAGCCGACCCACTCCAACACTCTACGCAAACCGGCTGGCGAAAACTGGGAAGTCCCCACAGAACGCGCGCGCTCGGCAGACCGGCGGGCCGACGGCCCTTGCCAAACGGGCGGCGGACCGGTTGAATAAAGCCATGGCCGCCACTTCCTCTTCCGACGCCGAGGACACCGAGCTCGCGCCCGGCGCCCCGGCGCCCGCCGCACCGGCGGGACCGGTCCCGGTGCTTCCGCTGAACGATCTCGTGCTGTTCCCCGGCATGATCGCTCCGCTGACGGTCAATACGGAGCGTTCGCTGCGGCTCGTCGAGGCCACGGCCGCGGGCGACCGCCGGCTGGCCGCGGTGCTCCAGCGCGACGCCCGGCAGGCCGACGACGCGGTCGGCCCGCCGGACCTGCACGGGCTCGGCTGCCTCGCGCGGTTGCTCAAGCGCCTGCGGTTTCCCGACGGGAGCGCGCGGGTGCTCGTGCAGGGCGAGGCGCGGTTCGCGCTCGGTCCGTTCGCCGCGGGGGGCGAGTTCCTTCGCGCGCGCGGAACGATCGTCGCGGACGAGGGCGAGACCTCGCTCGAGATGGAGGCCCTGGGCCGCCACGTCTCGCAGCGGTTCCAGGACGTGATCGCGCTCTCCCCCACCCTGCCCGAAGAGCTGAGAGTGGCGCTGTTCAACACGGGCGATCCGGCGCGGCTCTCGGACCTGGTCGCGGCGAACCTGCCGATGTCGCTGCGCGAGCGGCAATCCGTGCTCGAGGAACGGCGGGTCCGCGCGCGGCTCGAAGCGCTCGCGCGCATTCTCGACCGGGAATACCGGGTGCTCGAGCTGGGCAACGCGATCCAGCACCAGGTCGGCGAGGCCGTCGGCCGCAACCAGCGCGAGTACTACCTGCGCGAGCAGCTCCGCGTGATCCGCAAGGAGCTGGGCGAGCCCGACCCGCAGGCGCTCGACGAGGAGGACCTGCGCGAGCGGATCGAGAAGGCCGGCCTGAGCGCGGAGGCGCGCGCGGTGGCCGAAAAGGAAGCGCGCCGGCTCCAGGCGGTGCCGAGCGCCTCGCCGGAGTTCGGCGTCATCCGCACCTACCTGGACTGGCTGCTCGAGATGCCGTGGCGGACGCACACGCCGGACCGGCTCGACCTCGCGCGGGCGCGGCGCGTGCTCGACCGCGACCACTACGACCTGCGCAAGGTCAAGGATCGCATCCTCGAGTACCTCGCGGTGCTGAAGCTCAAGCGCGACATGAAGGGCCCGATCCTCTGCTTCGTCGGCCCGCCGGGCGTCGGCAAGACCTCGCTCGGGCGCTCGATCGCCGCCGCGCTGGACCGGCGCTTCACGCGGATGTCGCTCGGCGGCGTCCGCGACGAGGCGGAGATCCGCGGCCACCGCCGCACGTATATCGGGGCGATGCCGGGCCGCATCGTGCAGGGGCTCAAGCGCTGCGGCACGGCGAACCCGGTGTTCATGCTCGACGAGATCGACAAGCTCGGCACCGACTTCCGCGGCGACCCGGCGGCGGCGCTGCTCGAGGTGCTCGACCCGGAGCAGCACCATGCCTTCGTCGACCACTACCTCGACGTGGCCTTCGACCTCTCGCGCGTGCTCTTCATCACGACGGCCAACGTGCTCGACCCCGTCCCGCCGGCGCTGCGCGACCGCATGGAGGTGATCGAGCTCCCGGGGTACACGCTCCAGGAGAAGACCCGGATCGCCCGGCGCCACCTGGTGCCGAAGCAGCTTCGCGCCCACGGGCTCGCGGCCGACCGGCTGCGGTTCCCCGACGAGTCGCTCGCCGCGCTGGCGGCGGAGTACACGCGCGAGGCCGGCGTGCGCCAGCTCGAGCGCGAGATCGCGAACGTCTGCCGCAAGACGGCGCTGCGCGTCGCCGAGGGGCGCCGGACGGCGCGGGCGATCTCGCCGGGCCGGGTCCGCACGCTTCTCGGGCCGCGCCGCTTCACGCCCGAGGCCCGCGAACGCACGGCGGCGCCGGGCGTGGCGACCGGCCTGGCCTGGACCCCGGCCGGCGGCGACCTGCTCTTCGTCGAGGTCAGCCGGATGCCCGGCAAGGGCCGGCTGACGCTGACCGGCTCGCTCGGCGACGTGATGAAGGAATCGGCCATGGCGGCGCTGAGCTACATCCGCGCGCACGACCGGCCGGACGGGCCGGCGCAGGCCCTGGCCGAGCGGACCGACCTGCACGTGCACGTGCCGGCCGGCGCCATTCCCAAGGACGGCCCCTCCGCCGGGCTGGCGGTCGCGGTCGCCCTCGCCTCGCTGCTGCGCGACGTGCCGGTGCCGGTCGACCTCGCGATGACCGGCGAGATCACGCTGCGCGGGCGCGTGCTGCCGGTGGGCGGCATCAAGGAGAAGGTGCTCGCCGCGGCCCGCGCGGGTATCCGCCGCGTCGTGCTGCCCCTGCGCAACCGGCCGGACCTGGCCGACGTACCGCCCGAGGCCGCGCGGGCCATCGAGTTCCGGTTCGCCGGCACCGTGGACGCGGCGCTCCGCCTGGCGCTCGGCCCCGCGGCGCCGCGGCGGCGACGGAAGCCGGGCCGGCAGAGGAGCGCATCATGAAGTCCCTTTCCTTCCGCCACCGCGTTCTTCCGCTCGCCGCGGCCGCCGTCCTGGCCGCGGCCGCGACAGCCGCGGCGCAGACCTACCGGTTCGACGAGGACGACGAGCCCATACCCACCGGGCCGGAGATCCTGGCGCGCGCGCGGCAGGCCTTCCCGCCCCACCCCGTCGCGATCACGGCCCGGCTCGAACGGCGGACGGAAGAGGCCGAGCCGGTGCGCACGCTCAACGCCCGGCTCCGCATGGATTGGGGGGCGCTCCCGCCGACCGCCCGCTTCGAGATCGAGGACGCCTTCGGGAGCCCGCTTGCCGAGATGGACATCGTCTACCTTCCCGGCGGCGCCCTCATCGATTTCCGCGCAGGCGACCCGCCCGAGCCCGCGCCGACGCCGCCGATGGAGGCGCGGGTCTTCGATACGGACTTCACCTGGGGCGATCTCGCGCTCGGCTTCCTCTGGTGGCCCGGGGGCGAGATGCGCGGATTCCAGTCGCGCCGCGGCCGGCGCTGTTTCGTGGTGGATGTGCAGGCCCCCGAACCGACGGAGGCGCAGGCGTCGGTCCGACTCTGGATCGATGCCTTTGCCTACGCCCTGCTCCAGGCGGAGACCTACGACGCCGAAGGCGAACCCGTGCGCCGGCTTTCGGTCCGAAGCCTGCGCCGCGTCGACGGGCTCTGGACGGCCGAGGATCTCGAGGTCCGCGACCTGCGGCGCCGGACACGCACGCACTTGAACGTGCGGAGCCTGGAGGTGCTCGCACCGGACGACGAGGCCGACGGGGACCGGGACAACGGGCCGCGGGAGGACGGGACGTGAGGGTCGCCACCTTCAACGCGAACTCGATCCGGTCGCGGATCGAACCCACCCTCGCCTGGCTGCGGACGAACAAGCCGGACGTACTGGCGGTGCAGGAAACCAAGGTGACCGACGACCTCTTCCCGGCCGACGCGTTCGCCGCGGAGGGCTACGCGGCAGTCTTTCGCGGGGAGAAGGCCTACAACGGCGTCGCAATCCTCTCGCGGCAGCCGCCGGACGAGGCGATCTTCGGCTTCGACGACGGCGAGGAGCCGGCGGACGAAACCCGGCTGGCGCGCGCGCGGTTCGGCGATCTCTGGATCGCGAACACCTATGTCCCGCAGGGCCGCGCGCTCGGCCACCCCATGTTCGCCTACAAGCTGGCCTGGTTCGCGCGCCTGCGCCGGCTCTTCGCGCGGCGGCACCGGCCGTCGGAACCGCTCCTCTGGGTCGGCGACCTGAACGTCGCGCGCGCGCCGGAAGACCTGCACGACCCGAAGGGCAACGCGAACCACGTCTGCTTCCACGCCGATGCGCGGGCCGCCTTCGAGGCCGTGCTGGACTGGGGGTTCGAGGACGTCTTCCGGCGGTTCCACGCGGGTCCGGGCCACTACACCTTCCACGACTACCGGGTGCCGCGCGCGCTGGAGCGGGGCCGGGGCTGGCGGGTCGACTACATCCTGGCCACCCGTCCGATGGCGGAGCGGGCGCGCGACTGCTTCATCGACCTCGATCCGCGCCGCGGCCCGAAGCCGTCCGACCACACCTTCCTGGCCGCCGACTTCGAGCCCTGAGGCGCAGGCTAGTCGACCGCGCGGCCCGCGGTCCCGCGCGCCTGGCCGCGGCCGGAGACGCGCGCCTTCTCCTTCGGGCGCAGCGACCGTACGGCGGCGCCGGCGCGCCACATCTCGGAATCGCGGATGCGGTGCAGCTCGCGCGTGACCTGCTCCGAATAGCCCTTGCGCCCGCAGGCGGACACGACACGCCGCGCCTCCTTGCCCGTCTTGACCGCATTGTACAACTCGCGGAATACCGGCAGCGTCGCCCGGCGGAACTTCGGTTTCCAGTCCAGTGCGCCGCGCTGGGCCGTCGCCGAGCAGTTCGCGAACATCCAGTCCATGCCGTTCTCGTCCACCAGCCGGATCAGGCTCTGCGTCAGCTCCTCGACCGTCTCGTTGAACGCCTCGCTGGGCGAATGGCCGTGCGCGCGCAGGGTGTCGTACTGCGCCTCCATCACGCCGGCCAGCGCGCCCATCAGGATGCCGCGCTCGCCCGTCAGGTCGCTGAAGACCTCGTGCTCGAAGGTCGTCGGGAACAGGTAGCCGGAGCCGATCCCGATACCGAGCGCGATGCACCGCTCCTCGGCCCGTCCGGTGGCGTCCTGCGCGACGGCATAGCTCGAGTTGATCCCCTGCCCCGCGAGGAAATTGCGGCGCACGGACGTCCCGGAGCCCTTGGGCGCGACCATGATCACGTCGATGTCCGCCGGCGGCGCGACCCGGGTGATCTTGCGGTAGACGATCGAGAACCCGTGCGAGAAGTAGAGCGCCTTGCCGGCGGTCAGGTGCTTCTTCAGCGTCGGCCAGACCGCGCGCTGCGCGGCGTCCGAGACCAGGAACTGCAGGATCGTGCCACGCTCGGCCGCCTCCTCGATGTCGAAGAGCGTGCGGCCCGGCTTCCACCCGTCCTTGACCGCGCGGTCCCAGTCGCGCTTGAACGCGCGCGACTGCCCGACGATGACCCGGAACCCGTTGTCCTTCAGGTTCAGCGCCTGGGCCGGCCCCTGCACGCCGTAGCCGATTATCGCAATCGTCTCGTCCTTGAGCACGCGCCGCGCCTTCGCCAGGCTGAACTCCTTGCGGGTCACCACCACCTCGCGGACCCCGCCGAAATCGATCATCGCCATGTCGCCGTCCTTCCCTTGTCTCCGTGGACTACCCGCGCCACTCGGCATCGTCGGCCGTCGTTTTGAAATCGGCCATGACGACGTCCGGCACCTCTTCGTCGCCCGCGGCGGCCACGTCGCGGGACGTCGGTTTCCCGACGAAGACCAGGCCCTCCATCGGGCACTTCTCGATCGCGGTCCGGACGCCGTCCGCGTCCGCTTCCTCGTACGCCTCGTAGTCGATCCGCGGCAGATCGCCCTCTCCCGCAAAGGAGAAGATGGGGCTGCGCCGGCCGCAGGCCTTGCAGCCGATACAGCCGGTGGCGCAGACGTTCTTCACGTCCTTGCCCATGTCGAGGTTCGAGCAGGCGACCACGAGCATCCGCGACCGTTTGAACGGGACCATCGAGATGATATTCCGGGGGCAGACCCGCGCGCAGGCGCCGCAGCCGGTGCAGGCCTCGTAGTCGACCACGGCCACGCCGTCGACGATGTGGATGGCGTCGAAGGCGCAGGAACGGACGCAGTCGCCGAACCCGAGGCAGCCGTAGGTGCACCCCTGGACGCCGGCGACGAAATTGGCCGCCGCGCAGGTGGCTTCGCCCGTGTAGGGATGCCGGCCGAGCCGCTGTTCGGTGCGGGCGCGGCAGTGGACCGCGGGCCGCTTCGGCCAGGACTGCGCCACCTCGATCCCCATCACCTCCGCGACGGCCTCCGCCACGCTGGCGCCGCCCACGGGGCACTTGTCCACCGCCTCGCCGCGCTCGACGACCGCCTCGGCGTACGGCCCGCAGCCGACGTAGCCGCACCCGCCGCAGTTCGCCCCCGGCAGCGCGGCCAGCACCCGGTCGATCCGGGGATCGACCTCGACGTGAAAGGCGCGGTTCGCCCAGCCGAGCACGGTGGTTGCCCCCACCGCCAGCAGGAGCATCGTTCCGCCCGCCATGATCAGGATGATCGGTTCCATCGCATCCGTTTCCGGCGGCGCCGGTTCATGGGCGCGCCGTGGGTAATCGTACCTCCGCCCCCGCGCGCGGGCAAGGACGGATCAGCGAGGACCGCGCCCGTGGGCGCATCTCACTTCGGGCGGTGCAACACCCGCATGGACGGGGCATGGGAGCCGATGTAGTTCGCGGCAACGTTGACGGACACGTTAGATCCGGTGGAGTTTACGAGGAAGTTGACGC
>PWTM01000298.1 GCA_003563855.1 PVC group bacterium
GCCGGCCTGCAGTATCCCATACTCCCCATCATCGTCGGACAACATGCGCCCGAACAGTTGCCGCGCCTCGGGATCGTCGTCCACCAGCAGGATGGAGCGCGCGTCGGGGGCCACCTCCTCCATGCTGGCCAGCAGATCCTCCCGGTCCACCGGCTTGACCAGGTAGCCCTCCACCCCCAGTTCCTCGAGCGCTCCCCGCTGCTCGGGCACCCAGCAGGACATGATGGGCACGTCGAAATCCATATCGGATAGTTGCGCAAGGGTCTGGGGAACGGTGGAGGAAGGCTCGTTGAGCACCAGGGCCACGGCCGCCTGTGATTCGACGGCATAGCGCGCCTCCTGGACCGTCTCCACGTGCACCGGCTCCAGATCGTCCAGGTAGCGGGGGATCATGCGATATAGAGACTCGCCCTCCTCCATGACCACCACCTGGGGCGGGGCCTCTAGGCGGGGCGGGGCGGGACGGCCCGCTTCTCGCGCCGCCGCCACCCCCCGCACGAGCCGGGATTCCCCCACGGCCTGTTGTCGGGCCTCCTGGCGCAGGGCGGCGACGGTTTCGTCGAGGTCGGCGGACTGGAGGGCCGTGCGCACGAGGCGGGCGTCTCCTTCGGGGTCGGGGGGAAGGAGTTCCACGCGTTCGCGCAGGGAGGCGAGCACGGCATCGCGGTCACCCCCGCGCCGGGCGAGCAGGGCCAGTTCCATGGCGTTGCGGTTCTGCACGTTGTCGAGGCGCAGGTCTTCGGGGGTGAGCGCGTCGAGCAACCAGCGGTCCACAAAGGTCGGGTCCTTCTTGTTGGCGAGATAGGGGCGCACCACCGCCTCGAAGAAGTCCGGATCGCGTTCGTGCAGGAAGAGGTGCAGTTCGTGGGAGGCGAATTCGCCATAGCGGGCCCGTTTGGCGTCGTCGTCCAGTTGGGGCCAGTCCTTCAAGAACGCGAAGTCGTCGAGTTCGCGCTGCCCGCCCAGGGCCCGCAGCAGATCGTACGCCTGGCCAAAGCTGCGCACGAGCTGGTAGCGGGAGGTGGCCAGGTCGGGCAGGGTCACGGCCTCGCCCGGCGCGAGGGCGCGCATGGTCTTCTGGCGGCTGAAGGAGCCCTCCGGGTTCAGCCCCGCCATCAGCCGCACCTCGCGCGGCTCGAAGCCCGTGTCGGGGAGCGCGTGGCGTGAACGGCTGGTGCCGAAGCGGTCCAGCACCACCACGTCGGCGAACGTCTGTTCCAGCAGGCCTTCCAGCGGAATCCGGACCTCGCCGTTTTCGTCCGGGGCCAGGTTTGCGATCCACTGGCTGCCCTGGGGCAGGAAATCGAAACCGATATCCGTGGAGGGGGCGGGCGGTTCGGCCACGCGGGCCCGCCTCGCAGGCGCACGCGCTGAACGCTCCGCAACCGCCGCGTCGGCGAGACGGCGGCGCCCGGCGCGGTAGGCCTCGTCGAGGCGCAGCCGTTCGCGTTCGGCCACGGTCTCGCGGAGTTCCCAGGGGTTGAGAATGAGCCCGGGCCGCGCCAGCAGGGTGCCCGCGAACACCTCCAGGCCCTTGCGATCCAGCACGTAGCGGTACTCGTCGCCGATATTGCGTCCGCTCACGTACTGCACGTGGGGCGGATGGACGCGGCGGGAGAGCGGGGAGGTGAAGCCCAGGCCCTCGGGAAACGCGTATCCGTCGCCCGCGTAGCGCGCGAGGCGCACCGCCAGCCGGGTGCTGGGGGTGCGGTTGCGCACCTGGACGACCAGGTGGTCCCCGTCGCGACGCACCTCCCGTATCGAGGGGGTGGAGGCCACGGTCTCCTGGCGGCGCTGGCGTTCCCCGAACAGGTAGCCCAGCCGCACGTCGCCGTCCACGGCCACGACGCGCAGGACCGTGCCCGCCTCGTGCAGGCGCAATTCGTACTCGCCCGCCGGCAGGGCGGACAGGCGGATTTCGCCGTCGCCCAACCGGGCGCGGTCGTTCACGATCTCCTGCACCGCCCCGCGCTCCACGCGCAGCAGCGTGACCGGGGCCAGGCCGGCGGTGTCGGCCCAGGGATGGGCCAGGGACACGTGTTCCCCGGCGCGAATGTGGATCCGCTCCGGCAAGGCCGCGTGGGCCACGCGAACGGGAAGGGTCAGGTTGGCCACGCCTGGGGCCTGGGCGTGAACCTCGTGGATGTCCTGCAGATGATCCAGGAACACCCGGCCGGCCTCATCCGTGGTCACCCGGGCATGCGTGTGGTTGGTGAAGGCGGGATGGGAAAAGCGGAGGTTGATGGGCAGGCTTCCGATGGGCTCGCCGTTGAGGCCCCGGGCCTCGATCCACCAGCCCTCGGCGCTGGGCTGGAGGAACAGTTGCGAGAGCGCGGCCCCGGTGCGGGCGCCGTTGACGGCGAACGCGCGGGTGTCGGTGAGGGTGATCTCCTCCCGGTCGGTCTGGCGGCGGATTTTCGCGGTGACGGTCACCTCGATTCGCCGCAGGTCATCGGGCACGTGGAACTCGCGGGTCCACTCGCGGTTGCGGGCAAACGCGGCCTTGAACTCGCGCTCGGTGCGCGTGTCCCGCGCGTCCACCGAGGCGATAGACACCGTAACCTCGCCGAGCAGGGCGGGGTCGAGGGGAATGCCGTGGATCCGGAAATCGGGACGCAGGGTGAGCTGTCCGCGACGGCGGCGGGGCAGGTTCTGCGGGTCCACGTGGATGCCGGCGGTGAACGCGTGGACCTCCCCGAGGTGGTCGATCTGTTCGGGATGGCTGAAGTCCCCGTGGCGGAGGATGGCGAAACGCACGCCGGGGTTTTCCGACCAGGGCAGGAGAATGACCCCGTCCTCGTTAGGGGTGAACTCGCGCCCGTCGATCCAGAGGGTGGCCGTGGAGACATGGGCGCCGTCCTGGTCGAGGATCATCACCGCCTGGCCGACGGCGGTGGCCATGGAGACGGACTCCAGGCTTCCGATGTGCAGCAGGGCGCGGGAGCTGACCCCGCCGCCGATGAGTTCGACCACGTACACGCCGGGGCCGGCGATTTCGGGGAAGGCGAGGGTGTGTCGGACGCGGCGTCCGGGCGCGGCGGCGGTGTCGAGGGTGCGCTCGTGGGTGGCCACGAGTCCGTCCAGGTCCACGGCCTGGTCCACCGGCTGGCGGCGGGTGGCGTAGTAATTGAAGGTCTGCAGCTCGTAGATCTTTACGAGGACCTCGTCCACGCGCTTCACGTCCACGTCGAGTTCCACCGCGTCGCCGGGCTTGAGATAGCGGGGGTTGGTGGGGGCGAAATCGAGTTCCACCCGTTCGAGGATGGCGCGGTACTGGGCGGGGCTCAGGCGCGGGCGCTGGTCCTCGGGCCGTCCAATGCCGTGGAGGATCTTGCTCTCGGCGAAAACGGCGTTGAGCCAGCCTTCCTCGAACCAGCGCTCGAAGGCGGCGGGGCTGGAGGCATCGCGCAGGAAGTGGATCAGCAGGTCGCGGACCAGCGGGGTTTCGTCGCCGATGGGGGGCAGGGGGATCTCCGGGCCGGCGCGGAAGCTGAAATCCACCCATTCGGTGCGGGCACGCTGCAGTTCCTCGCGGCGGGGACGGGGGATGTAGGGGACCTGCCGGGGGAGTTCCAGGTAGGCGCGGAAGAGGTCTTCGTCCACGTCCCCGAGATGCCACTGGTGGTGGAGGAGGCGGTAGGCCACGCTGGCCTTGAGGGAGTTGTGCATGGGTTCGAGGGTGCGCACGAAGGCCCAGACCTCGGCGAAATGGGCCGCGGCGGCGGGATGGTCCTGCGAGAGATCGGTGTCCGGCGCGGGGATGCGGGCGAGGCGCTGGAGCACGTAGGGGCCGTTGCGGAGCAGTTCGGGGCGGCGGCGGGCAAGCTCCTCCAACTGCGACCTGGCGAGCTGGTTGTGGATGGCGATCGACCCGAAGCCTTCGCTGCGTTCCCAGGCGAGGTCGAGGAGGATCAGATCCAGCAGGCCGGGGAAATCGGGGCGGTCGATCCGGGTCAGCAACACCCGGCGGTGCTGTTCGCTCAGCCGGTTGGCGTCGAGGATCTCCAGCCCCCGAGTGGTGTAGCCGGGGAAGGCGTTGCCGAGGTGGCCGCGGCGGAAGGCGTCCACGCTGTAGGCGTCGGGGTCGACCGCGGAGGGGGCGGTGGAGGCGCGGGCCTCGTCGCGGCGGCGGTGGTCGAACCGCAGGTTCAGGTCCCTGCGGATCATGTCCCATGCCATGCCCGGCTCCCGGTCGAAGTCCAGGAGCTTCTGACGGCGGTCGATCTCGCGGTAGCGCGCGGGCAGGGAACGGTTTCCGATGAACTGCCGCCAGTCGCGCAGGGTGGTTTCGACCCCCGGGCGGTCCCCCAGGAGCTGGTGGTGCAGTGCCGTGTAGAAATAGAAGTCGTCGGTGTTCGGCACCAGCATTTCGAGGGCCTTGGCCCGGTCGCCCCAGGCGAACGCCTCGAGGAACTCCAGGGAGTCCGGCGTATTCGCGTGGGCGGCGAACAGCGAAAGGCAACACAGCAGGGGCAGTATTTTCTTCATGTCGTTCTCCCGGGACGGATCGCGTCCGGCTCTATGGCGTCATCGCATACCCATGGGACGATTTCAAAGCGCCTTTTCTTGGGTGCGAAATGAAATGGGCGTCCACTTCCCGCGGGGGAGGGCGGCGCGGTTCTTCATGAATCCGACCGCCGCCCCTTCATCGCCAGCATGGCGTCCATGATCCGGTCCTGCGCGGCGTCCATCCGGGCGGCGGCTTCGTGGAGGCCGGCGAGGCGCACGAGGCGGACGCCGGCTTCGAGCGTGCAGAGCAGGCCCGGCGTGTGCGGGGTGCGCAGCCGCCAGCGGCCCGGCGCGCCGTCGGGCAGCCGCCGGCAGGGAACGTCCCGGAGCGCCGTGATGCGGCGCCGCATGTGGGAACCCTGCGCCCAGGTGCCGTCGAGCAGGACGACCGCGCGGCGTCGGCCCGGCCCGGGATCCAGGTCCGCCGCGGTCAGGACGGGCGCGCCGGGTGCTGGGAAGAGCAGGAGCGGAGCGTACCCGGCGTCGGTGAAAGGCGCGGGGTCGAACGCCTGGCCGCGAAGCGCGTAGGGGAGGATCCGGCTTCCGGGCAGTATCGTGTGCAGGATGCGCCCGGTATTGGTCGGACGGTCGCGCTCCACGGCATGCTGGACGAGCCAGACCTCGAAGGGCAGGGGCACGTGGGGGAGCGAGGCGCAGAGGCAGCGTTCGAGGTGGAGCCCGCAACCCCGGCAACGGGGCCGGCGGTGGCGGCGGCAGGGCAGGCGACGGGCGGCCGCTTCGGGTGCCGGGTGCGCGGTCACGCCTTGGGGAAGATGCCGGCGAGGCAGGCGTCGAGGGTGGGCGAGGCGAAGGCGAACCCGGCCGCCTCGAGCGCGGCGGGTCGCACCCGCGCGCTGGCCAGCAGGACCTCGTCGGCCATCCGGCCGAGGAGCACCCGGAGCGCGAGGCGCGGGACCGGCAGGATGGCCGGCCGGCGCAGCGCGCGGCCCAGCGCGCGGGCGAAATCGCGCTGACGGACGGGGTGGGGCGCCGCGAGGTTGAACGGGCCTTCCAGCGATTCGTCTTCGAGTAGCCTTCGGATGGCCGCGCAGACGTCGTCCCGGCCGATCCACGGCACCCAGGCACGGCCGCTGCCGAGCGGGCCGCCGAGTCCCAGCCGGAAGATCCGCCGCATCGGACCGAGCGCACCGCCGTCGGGCCCGAGCACCATGCCGAACCGAAGCCGGACCACGCGGACGCCCGCCGGTACGCTGGTGACCGCTGCGTCCTCCCAGTCGCGGCAGATGCCTGCCAGGAAGCCTTCCCCGGGCGCGCTGGTTTCCGTCAGCCATTCGTCGCCGCGATTCCCGTAATAGCCCGTGGCCGAGGCACAGAGCAGGACGCGCGGGGGGTGCGGCAGCGCGGCGAGCGCGGCGCACAGGTGACGCGTGCCGTCGACCCGGCTTCCGCGGATGCGCGCGCGCCGCGGGGCGGTCCAGCGGCCGGGCGCGACCGGTTCGCCGGCGAGGTGAAGCGCTGCATCCAGCCGGTCGAGCCCCGGCAGCGGCGCCGGCCGGTTCGGATGCCAGGGGATGCCCTGCATCGCGGAGCCCGCGCGAACGAGTGGAACGACCGTGTGCCCCGCCGAGGCGAGCGCACGCACGGCCGCCCGCCCGATGAACCCGCCCGCCCCCGTGACCCCGACGATCATTGTCGCCCTCCGTTCAGCGCAGGCGCCGGAGTTCGTCGGAGGCGAGCTTTCGAAAGTGGTCGTCGGTGACCCAGGTCTGCGGCATCTCGATCGCCCCTTCGAGGACCTCGCGCGCTTCGGAGCGCCGGTTCATGGCGGCCAGGGTGATGCCCAGCTCGACCCGGTGGGCCACGACCTCCGGCGCAAGCTCAGCCGCGCGCCGGAGGTTGGCCGCGGCCTCGTCGAAGCTGGCGCTGGGAAGCCCGCCGTAAATCCACTCGGCCAGTCGGCGCAGCACGGCGCTCAGTCCGGCCATCTCGCGGTGCCAGACGCCCAGCACGTGGTAGGGCAGGTCGACGTCAGGATCCAGTTCGATGGCCGCCTCGGCCTGCGACTTCACCTCGCGGGAGAGCTCGACGCGGCGCCGCCCGCGTGCGGCCTGGGCGCGTCTTCCGAGGGCTATGGCGAGAAACGTGCGTCCCATCGTGCCGTCGGGGTTCGCCTCGATCGCCCGGCGCGCAAGCCGTTCGGCCTCCTGGAGGATCTCCCCCTCGTCCTCGTCCGCCGACAGGAGCGTGGCCTCGTCGAGCCGCGCGCGTGCCAGCTTCCACGCGGCCTCGTAGCTCTCCGGGTCCGCGTCGAGCGCCCGCCGGTAGGCCGCGAGGGCGGCATCCAGATCGAAGGCCTCGACGGCGGCGTCGCCGGCCGCGATCGCCTCGGCGGCGCTCTCCGCCTTCGCCGTCATCGTGGCGGACGCGCCCACAAGGCACAGCACGCCGATGAGTGTGACCACGCCCCGGGCCGTACGGTCGGCCCGTTTCCGGTTTCTCGCCATGTCGGCACACCTCCCTGGTCGCCGTACGGCGCCCGTTGCCTACCGTAACACCGTCCATGCGGCCGCGCTACTCTTGCGGCGCGGCAGCCCCGCCGGAGGGCGCATCTCACTTCTGGCGGTCTCTGCCCGAAATGCCTGGCGGCGGCTATCGTAGCATGTGCGCATGGCCATGCGCCGGCGCACGAGAGGCCGACGGAGACGATTCTGCTGGCCCCGACTCGGTGGAGTTCGCGGCAAAGATAGCGTTGGAGTTAGTCTCGCAGGAGTTGTCGAGGCAGTTAACGAAGGAGGACAACCTTCAAACGCCTGGTGGGCGCTTCCGTATAGGAATAGATTCTCGTGCGGAAACGACATCGCGGCCATTCTTCCCACGATCAACTACGGCGTCAACTTCCTCGTAAACTCCACCGGATCTAACGTGTCCGTCAACGTTGCCGCGAACTACATCGGCTCCCACGCCCCGTCCATGCGGGTGATGCACCGCCCGAAGTGAAATGCGCCCC
>PWTM01000035.1 GCA_003563855.1 PVC group bacterium
TATAGGAATGGATTCTCGTGCGGAAACGACATCGCGACCCTTCTTCCCACGATCAACTACGGCGTCAACTTCCTCGTAAACTCCACCGGATCTAACGTGTCCGTCAACGTTGCCGCGAACTACATCGGCTGCCATGCCCCGTCCATGCGGGTGATGCACCGCCCGAAGTGAAATGCGCCCCTTTCCCTAGTTTTCGGCGTGCGGGGGGCATCTGCCCGGGCGGCGTGGTGCGACAGGCCGTGCCGCTCGCGTCCGGGCAGCCCCCCCCGCCTTCGCCAAGGCTTCGGCGGGCACGCGGTGAGCGGCGTTGCGGCGGCGCGGCGCGGACACGAGCCCTGCGCCGCCGACCGTCCTGCTCGTCCTCGTCCTCAGCGAGCGAAGCGAGCGGTCCTCGTCCTCGTCCTTCGATATCCGAGGACGAGGACGAGCGGAGGAGCCCGGGCTCCAATCGTGCACCGCTATCGTCGCCCCTATCGTCGCACGAAAGACACCTGCAAGGACCGGCCACGACAGGGAACCGAGCGCCAGCCCCGCGCGCTCGGGCGACGAGAGCGGACGACCCGCCTACGCGCTTCGCGCTTCGGCGCGGCAGGCGAGAGCGGGCGACGAGTACACCGAGGACCAGGACCGTGCCACGCTGGAGCGTGGCGTTCCCGGGGGACCGAATCGCGTGGAAGCTCGCGGGACGGCCAAGAATCGGGTAGACTCCGCCCCGGAGGACATTCGCATGCGCATCACCGTCGCGTACAACCTGCGCACCGACGAGAGCGAGTCGACCGCGGAGCTGCTGGCCGAGGCCGATGTCGAACGCATCGTACGGGCGATCGCCGAATTGCAGCACCAGGTCACGCCGGTCGAGGTCTCGGGCGCGCCGAACCTGGTGGTCGAGCGCCTGCTCGACAGCGAGCCGGATCTCGTCTTCAACCTGGCCGAGGGCACCATCGGCAGTTCGCGCGAGGCCTTCTACCCCGGGCTCTACGAGCAGCTCGGCCTTCCGTTCACGGGCGGAAACGCCTCGCTGCTGCACCTGAACCTCGACAAGCAACTGGCCAAGACCGTACTCGCCTCCCGGGGCGTCCGGGTGCCGGGCGGCGTTCTCGTGACGGCCCAGGATCGGGCGCTGCCCCGCAACCTGGCCTACCCGGTCATCATCAAGCCGAACTCCGAGGGATCGAGCAAGGGGATCACGCAGGACTCGGTCGCGGAAACGCCCGAGGCGGCCGCCGCCGTCATCGGCCGCCTGCTGCAGTCGTATCCCGCCGGACTCGTGGTCGAATCCTTCATCGTCGGGCGCGAACTGAGCGTGCCGTTCATCGAGAGCTTCCCGGGCCGCTTCCTCGGCATCGTCGAGCACACCTTCGACCTTCCGGCCATCGGCGCGAAGTACAACATCTACGACTACGACATGAAGCAGGGCGGGGCGAGCGCGGCCGCCGTCCGGGCGGTCTGCCCCGCGCCGCTCACGCCCGCCGCGCAGCGCGCCGTGATGCAGATGGCCCGCAACGTCTTCGACGTCATGACCTGCCCCGACATGGGCCGCGTCGATATCCGGCTGCGCAAGGATGGGAAGCCGTTCTTCATCGAGCTCAACCCGCTGCCCAGCCTGCATCCCGAGGCCTCGATGATGACCGCGGCGCGGACCCGCGATCTCTCGTTCCGCGACGTGCTCCGGCTGATCATCCGCTCCGCGGCGCGGCGGTACGGCCTGGCGATCCGCGCGCCGCGCAAGGCGCGTCCCGCGCCGGAAACGGCGGCCGAGTCGGCCCGCCCCGCGATCCGGGACCTGGGCATACGGATCGGCTACTTCCGGCCCGGCGTCTACAACGCGATCACCGACGTCCCCGGGGTTCGGGTCGGGCATTTCACGCGCATCGCCAACGACGTGCCCGTGCCGGGCACCCGTGAGACCGCCTGCGTGCGCACCGGCGTGACCGCCGTCCTGCCCGCGGGCCGGCCCTACCGCAACCGGCTCGTCGCCGGCGGCTTCATCCTCAACGGGGTCGGCGAGATGGCCGGCCTCACCCAGGTCATGGCCCAGGGCTGGCTCGAGACCCCGATCCTGCTGACCAACTCGCACTCGGTCGGACGCGTGCATGCCGGGGTCATCGGGCACATGAGCCGCCGCTATCCCGAGCTGGGCACGGAATCCGACGTGGTGCTCCCGGTCGTGGGCGAGGCGGACGACTCGTTCCTCAACGACGTGCGCGCGGGGGTCTGCACGGCCCAGGACGCCCAGCGGGCGATCGACGCGGCGGCCGCGGGACCCGTACCGCAGGGGTCGGTCGGCGCCGGGACGGGCATGACCACGTTCGACTTCGCCGGCGGCATCGGGACCGCCTCGCGCGCGCTCCCGCTGCCTGAGGGCACCTTCCTGCTCGGCGTCCTTGTCCTGTCCAACTTCGGCCGCCTGCGCAACCTGACGGTCGACGGCCGCGTCGTCGGGCGCGAGCTCGCCCCCCTCTACCCCGAGGAGGCCCGGCGCGTGGAGGCCGGGGGTTCGGTCATCGTGGTCATCGCCACCGACGTCCCCCTGCTCAGCAGCCAGCTCCACCAGGTCGCCCGCCGCTCGGCGCTCGGGCTCGGCCGCACCGGCTCGCATGCCGCGTCGACGAGCGGCGAGATCCTGATCGCGTTCAGCACGGCCAACCGGTCCGCCCGCCCTTCGCGCAGCGCCTCGCGCTTCGCGCACCTGCGGTACATTGCCGACCCGCACGTCGACACGCTCTACGAGGCGGTAATCGAGGCCACCGAGGAGGCGGTGCTCAACGCCATCTTCTGTTCGCAGGGCATGGACGGGCGGCAGGGCCGCGTCTGCCCGCCCGTGCCGCAGGACCGGATCCTCCGCCTGCTGGCCGAAGGGAGACACGCCCATGCGCGTCATTGAGAAATACAACGACAGCCTCCACAACCCGTACTGGAAGTTCCAGCTCGGCCCCGAGTCGTACGAGGTCAAGGACACGCCGCGGCGCGTGCAGGCGATCAAGGACCGGCTGGCCGCCGACCCGCGGTTCGCGCGCGAGAAGGCCGGCGCCTGGCCCGAGCACTGGCTCACGCGGCTGCACCCCTACCACGACTACATCCGCAACACGGCCGCCTCGCTGCGGGAGGGCGAGGAGTTCTTCCCCGACCTGTTTCCGGGCGAGGGCGCGCGCCTGCCGCGCCACGTCGACCGCCCCCTGCAGGGCGGCCTCTGGTGCACGGACGCCGTCACCCCGATCGCGCCACGCACCTACGAAGTGGCGAAGGCCTCGGCGGATACCGCGCTGACCGGCGCCGACCACCTCGCCGCCGGCCGCGAATCGGCCGTCTACGCGCTCTGCCGGCCGTCCGGACACCATGCCGGGCCGCGCGTCTTCGGCGGCTACTGCTACTTCAACAACGCCGCCACCGCGGCCGAGTTCCTCTCCGCCGGCGGGCGCGTCGCGATCCTCGACCTCGACTACCACCACGGGAACGGCACCCAGGAGTTCTTCCAGGAGCGGAAGAACGTCTTCACGGCTTCGATCCACGGCGACCCGGCGGTCGAGTACCCCTACTTCTGGGGCTACGCCGACGAAACGGGCGTCGGCCAGGCCGAGGGGACCAACCGCAACGAACCCCTGCCCCGCGGCACCGACATCGCGGGCTACCTGGCGGCGATCGAGCGGATCCTCGAAGCGATCGCCGCCTTCGATCCCCGCTACCTCATCGTCGCCGCAGGGTTCGACACGCATGCCGACGACCCGATCGGCGGCTTCGCCCTGCAAACGGGCGACTACGCGAAGATCGCCCGCCGCCTCGCCGCGCTGGACTGCCCGACCCTCATCTGCCAGGAAGGCGGCTACAACCTGGATATCCTCGGCGACGCCGTCCACACCTTCCTGTCTGCTTTTCTATAGGCCCCACACGCTGGAATTAGATGCGCGACCCCTTCCTTGCCCCTCTTGCTCGGACCCGATGAATCTGTTTCTCCGTCCGTTTCGTCCAGCGACGATCGGGCCGGTGTTTCATGGCGCTGGCTCGGCTCGCACGCGGACGAACAGCCTGCCGTTGACCGGAGAGGCGGTGACATTGACCGTCACGGTCTGAATATCGCCATCGGTGGTGATATCGGTTTCAGTCGCGTTGCCCGCCGTCCATTCCACCAGATCACTGGAGGTGAACACGGTGTAGGTGAGGCCGGTTAAGGCCGGATTGCGGCGGGTGTATTGGAAATTGCCGGTGGCCGGATCCAGTAGCGCGACCATCGGGTTGCGCGATGTACTGTCGGTCGGATCGAGGCCGAAGGCGTACTCCTGCTGGTTGGTCATGCCGTCGTTGTCCGGATCGCCGGACGGCGAGGTGTCGGCGCCATCGGGGAAGGTGAAGCCGCTGAGCCAGGTGTCATAGTCGGAAGTAGCGTCGCCGCCGATCGTCACGGTGCCGGTGCCCAGGAAGTAGTCGTCATCCATGAAGTCGGCGTCGGAACTAGTGCTGCCATAGGTGCCGGGGGTGGTTTGTTCCACGCCGCCGAGCGTCAACGAAGCGACGGTTTGGGTTCCGTCATAGTTCAGATCCATCTTGCCGGTGCCGCTGATGCTGATGTCACTGCTGCCGCTTAAGGCTTCCGGCCTGTCAATCCTGAGTGTTGCCCCCGGTCTTGATGATTCCGCCGGTCCCGGTGATGTCCCCACTCAGGGTCAGGGGGAAGCCGGCATTCATGGTGGCATCGCCGTTCAGCGTGACCGGACCACTCCATGTCGCGCCCCATCCGTTGATGGCAGAGAGCGTTCCGCCATTCACAGTCAGCGCGTTCGACGCGGTCACCCGTTCCAGGGTGATGGTGCCGGCGTTGAGTGTGACCGGCCCTGATCCCACCGGATCGGTGACCGGATGGCTGAGGCCGTTGACCAGGCCACCCAGGATCAAGTTGCCACCGTCGACGACGGTTCCACCATCGAAGGTGTGGGAAAGCGGGGTGGCCATGCCGGACTCGGGGATGCTGGCCGCGCACAGGAGGTGCAGTGTGCCGCCGCCATCCTTGACGAGTGACCCGGTGGCGATCGGTCCGCCGATGAATTGATAGGTGCCGGACTCGGCGTTGACGGTGGTGGACAGTGGCGACATGTCGGAGGCGATCGTGATCGTGCCGCCCGCGGCATTGTCGAAGATCACCGCGTCGCCATTGGCGAAAACGGCGGGAAGGCCGGAAACCTGATCGAGCCAGTTTCCAGTGGTGAGATCCCAGTCGCCTCCGCCGGCGATATTCCACACGACGGTGGCCGCGGGCGTAACCGTTACATTGACGGCGACAAGTCCCACGGCCAGCGCGATCGCGCGGACAAAGGGATTGAGGACAGCTCGTGAATGACTGCGGATGCGATTGGTGGTCATGATGTCACCTGATCGGAAACCGCTTTCCAGCCGGCGCGGGCACCCTACCCGCGTGAAACCGTCCGGGATTCGCGATTCCACTTAACATTGGAGGCTCTTGCAAAACCCCCATGGTCCTGCGCCAGCCTCGCCCAACACAGCCCGCAGCGTGCCAGCATTCCGTGATCTTGTCAACCCCCACCCTTATCGAGTTCCTCCGGGCATGATCCCTGCGGCCGTTCCAAGGCGGAGATCGCGGCTCCCACACCCGACCTCACCGGGCGCTTGTGCTCCGCCGCAAAGAAGAGCAGGTGCGCGCCGAGGGCGAAGAGGCAGAGGTCCACGATGGCGTGGCTTACGTAGCCGGGCCAGATCGAGCGATAGCGCAGGTACATCCATGACCAGATCACCCCGCCGAGAAAGACCCCGGTCCCGGCCACCGCGACGGCGGTCGTCCCGAAGTAGACGCGAAGGGCGAAGAGGTGATGCAGCGTGAAGAAGGCCGCCGAGGCCGCGATGGCCGCGCACGACGAGCGCAGCAGGAAGGCGCACTTGCGCACGACGAACCAGCGCCAGACGTATTCCTCCAGCAGCGCGTTCACCAGCGTCCAGTAGAGCGCCGCCAGCGCGTAGCGCACAGGATCGCCGAGTCCCATGGCCGCCACCCGTTCGCGCAGGATCGCGGCGTCGATCAGCCGCCCCCCCCACCCCGCGAAGACCGCGAGGATCACGAGCGAGATCGCGATGCCCGAACCCACGGCCATCCCGAAGCCCCCGCGACGCGCCGGCGAGAGGCTCAGCGGCGCGCGGTCTACGGCCACGTGCCATGCCAGCGGAAGCGCCAGGATCCAGACCTTGGCGAACGCGAAGAGCCCGGCCCCCACGCGGGTACCCGGAAGCCAGACCATCCCCGCCAGCGCACCGAGCGTCGGGACCGGCACCAGCAGCGCCAGCGCCAGAAGCGCCCGTCCCCGGGCGCGGCGTTCGCTCCCCGCCTCTGGCGCGCCCCGTACCGCCCTACCCGCCATCCGGCATCCTCCCGCACCCTCGGCTCGCACCCGAATCCTACGGCCGGGACCGGGGGCTTCGTCAAGGGGACAGGCTTACCGAGGGTATGGACAATGCACCGCGTCTTGCGCCATGCTCGTCGGCGTGACACTGCTCACTCGCGCCGCATCCTGGGGCGTGGAAAAGGCGAAGGACGCCCCCCCATGGCCTCTCTGCTGGATTTCGTAGCCCGACGCGTGGCACGGATGCGTCTTTCGAGCGCCTATCGCCTCGGCCGGGCGATAGGGTTCGTCTTCGGCCGGGTGGTCCGCCCGCGCCGGGCGTACGTCTTGCGCACGCTGGCGGAACGGCTGCCAGAGACGACGCCGGCCGAGCGCCGGCGTATCGCGGACGGCATGTACCGGAACCTGGCGCTGAACCTCGTCGAGTTCCTCCGGGTTGCGGGGGGGGGGCTGGACGAGATCCTGGGGGGCGTCCGCGTCGAAGGCGAGGATCGCCTGCGCGGGGCGCTCAAGGACGGACGGGGCGCCCTGTTCCTCGTCGCGCACATCGGCAACTGGGAACTGATGGGCATGGCCGCCCCAAGGTTCGGCTATCCGCTGACCTTCCTCGCGAAACCGATCCGGAACCGGACCCTGAACGAGTGCACGATGCGAATCCGCCGCGAAACGGGCGTCCGCATACTGACGCCCAAGCAGTCGTACCGCGACTGTCTCCGGGTGCTGAAGCGAAACGAGCTCCTGGGATTCATGCTCGACATCAACCGGCCCGCGTCCCGGGCCGTGTTCGTCGACTTCTTCGGAAAGCCGGCGGCAACAACCCCCGGCCTCGCCTACCTGTCCGCCCATTCGCGCGCGCCCGTGCTCCCGGTCTTCATCCACCGGACCGGCGAGGGCCGGCATCGCCTCGTCGTCCACGACCCCATCCCGCCGCCGCTCCGACGGGATCCGGAGTCGATCCGGGAAGCCACCCAGGTCTACACGCGGGCAATCGAGGACGAGGTGCGCCGAAAGCCCGAAGACTGGCTCTGGATGCACAAGCGGTGGCGGACCCAACCGACGCCCCCGGGCCCGGCATCGCCTTCCCCGTAA
>PWTM01000366.1 GCA_003563855.1 PVC group bacterium
GAGCTGGCCGCGGCGCGGGACGGGCAGGCCGCCGACGCGGATGCCTTGCGCGGCGCGGCGCCGGGCGAGGCCGCCGTCGCGGCCGCCGGCCGGTTCCGCGCGAACGACGATCCGTTCGGCGCCGCGGCCGACGGCGCGGAGCTGGCCGCGGACCTCGACGCCCTCGAGCGCGCGGGTCGGATCGCCATGCAGGCCGTCCGCCTGCAGTCGGTCATCGAGCGCCAGCGCGACCTGGCCGACCGCCTGGCCGCCGCGGACGGGATCGCCGGCGGCGAGTCGCGGCTGACCGCGCTCGGCCGCGAGCAGCTCCGGCTCGAAGAGGAACTGCGCAGCGCGGTGGCCGACCTCGCCCAGGCCGCCGTCGAGCACGCCGAGCGCCTGCCGAACCTCGCCGCCTCGGCCGGGCGCCTCGCAGAGGCGGCCGAGTCGCTGGCGGCCTGGGACGACCAGGCCGCCGCCGCGGCGGCCTGTCCGGCGCGGCCGGCGGAGGCCGCGAAACACGCCGAGCTCGCGGCCCGGAAGCTCGAGACGCTCCTCTCCGACTGCCAGGGCATGGGCGCCGGGGACGGCGCCGCCGATGGGTGTATCGTCTTGACACGGCCGCAGGTCACGGCGAGCATCCGGCAGATGACGCAAGGATTCCAGTTGGCGATGGCCATGGGCTTCGGCGGCTTCGGCGGGATGGGCGCGGGCCAGGCAGGCCACATGCCCACCGTCAGCATGACCGGCCCGGCCCTGCCCGGGTTGGACACGATGGCCGCGGCCGACGTCGCCGGACGCAGCCCGCACGCCGACGCCGGCCGCGGCCGCGGCGGGACGGAGAGCGCGCCGGCCGAGCGGGGCCGCGTCGATGTCGTCCGCACGGAGACGACGCTGGCCGAGGCCGGCGATGCGCGCCCGCTGCCGGGCGTCCCGGCCGCCTACCGCGAGCTGGCCGAGGCGTACTTCCGGCGGCTCGCCCGCGACGCGGCCGGCGAGCCGGCGGGAGAGGGGAGGATCATGCCATGAGAACACGACGGGCCTCCCGGGGCCTCCTGGCCGCGCTGGCGTTCGGACTGGCGACCGCGACCGCGCATCCGGCATCGATCGATCCCGACCTGCTCCGCGACCTGGACGCGGCGGCCGAGGCGAAAGCCACGCCTGAGCCCGAGGCCGAACCCGAACCGGCCGCACCCGACGCCGTGCAGTGCGCGGTGCTGGTCTATGCCGGCACGCGCACCTCGCGCTGTTTCGCCACCCGGTTCCTGGCCGACATGGACCGGCAGACCAGCGTCCGGGTGCGCCCGACGTTCGTGCAGGTGCGCGCCGATTCCTCGGATCTGTACCGGCACCCGTTCGCCGTCATGACCGGCGAGGGCGCGTTCCAGCTCACGCCGACCGAGCGCGACAACCTGCGCCACTACCTCGAAAACGGCGGCTTCCTGATCGCCTCCGCCGGGTGCAGCTCGCGCCCGTGGGCCGAGAGCTTCCGCCGCGAGATCGAGACCATCTTCCCCGGCCGGTCGATGACCCGGTTGACCCCCGAGCACCCGGTCTTCCACACGGTCCACGCGATCGGCGCCGCGCGCGACCGCCGCGGCCAGACGCGGTTCCCGGAGCTGTACGGGATCGAAGTCGACGGCCGGCTCGCGCTGATCTTCTCGGCCGACGGCCTCAACGACACGGCCAACGCCGGCCGCGGCTGCTGTTGCTGCGGCGGCAACGAAATCCGCTCGGCCCGCGAGATCAACATCAACATCCTGGCCTACGCCCTGACGCACTGATTCATGGGGACGGGTTGGCCGGTGACGCCCGCCGGTCTCCCCGGCCCGGTTCGACATGTGCGCCGATTCACACCGCGCGCAGGAATCGCCGGGGATGCCTGCATCGGCGGTAGCGCGATCCGCGCCTGCAGCCCGCCCGCAGGCGGGGGCGTTGAGGGCGAGCACCGACGTTCGGCACGGAGATAGGAGGGAAACGGAATGACGGCATTCAATGGGCTCGGCATGGGCCTCGGCAACCTGGCGCGCCTGTCGAACGCAAAGACGCGGTCGATCAGCGCGGAGAATCCCACCGGGGAGAAGGGCGCCGGCGGTATGGCGGAACCCGCGCCGGAGGGGCCCGCGCGCGAACTGGGCGTTGGCTGGAAATGCCGTCCCTGCATGGGCATTCCGCCGGGAGAGACCTGTGTGCTGGCCGATTTGGCCGGTCCCGGCGCGATTCAAAGCCTGTGGTTCGGCGGGACGGTTACCCGGGATTTCATTCTCCGGATCTACTGGGAGGGCCAGGCACAGCCCTCCGTCGAGACGCCCCTGTGCGACTTCTTCGGGGCGCCCTGGATCAGGTATGACGAGGGGGGGACGAAGGGCCCCCTGGTCCGGCTGCACTCCCTGCCCGTTTGCGTGAACCCGAACCGCGGGATGAACTGCTTCTGGGAAATGCCGTTCCGGAAATCCTGCCGGATCACCCTGCAGAACACTCACCCGAAGAAGGCGGGCTGGTGCTTCCACCAGATCAACTACACGC
The DNA here is from genome assembly GCA_003563855.1 of PVC group bacterium. GTDB lineage: Bacteria > Verrucomicrobiota > Kiritimatiellia > PWTM01 > PWTM01 > PWTM01. The sequence continues at coordinate 2,506 of PWTM01000366.1, forward strand.
GGACCGACGTTCCCGCCGATTGCGCCTATTTCCACGCCCAGTTCCGGCGAACCCATCCGGTCCCGTACGGGGCGCCCTACACCCTGCTCGACGGGATCGAGGGCCGCGGGCACTACGTGGGCACGTCCATGGGCTGGGGCATCAACAACAACGGCTGGTGGGGCGAAGGCGAAATCAAGTTCTACATGGACGGCGATACCGATTTCCCCACTATCTGCGGAACCGGAACGGAAGACTATTTCGGTGGCGCGTACAACTGGGAGTGCGACGGGCAGTATATTGAGTACTCGACCCCGTTCATGGGCATGCACCAAGTGCTGCGCCCCGACGGCACGTACAACTCCCAGCACCGGCATGCGATGTATCGCTGGCATATCATGGATCCGGTTCGTTTCGAGCGGACCCTTCGCGTCACCATCCAATCCCTCGGCTGGCGCAGTGAAGGCCGGTACTTCCCCGGCCAGCACGACATCTGTTCCGTCGCCTACTGGTACCAAACCCTGCCGACCGCCCCGTTCCCCGCGCTGCCGGACCGTGACGGACTGGAAGTCGTATGATTCGATGGCCGGACCGGGGGATGCCGCAGACCGTCACCAGCCCGGTTGAGAGGAGTCCGCAAGATTCGCAAGGGAGACGACGATGAGCACCTGCAACATCATCCACGTTCACACCGAGAGCTGGGACGGGCGCATGCTCGGGTGCCAGGGATTCCATCCGGCCCTGGCCGAAGCGACGCCCAACATCGACCGGCTGGCGGCGGAGGGGACGCTCTTCCGAAACGCCTACTGCACGAATCCGATCTGCTGCCCTTCCCGGGCGAATATGCTGTCCGGCACCTATACGCACACCTGCGAAAGCTGGAGCAATTTCAAGGGGCTGGAACAGGGCATGTGGACCTATCATGATGCCCTTCGCCAGGGTCGCGAGGTGCGGCTGCTCGGCAAGCACATGGATCACCTTACCGGCGGCCATTCGGTGATGAACCGCATCGCCGACTTCCTGGAACCGTTGAATACCCAACGCCATCCGGTCATGAACGCCGATCCCGCCCAGCACTTCGACATCGATGCGGGGAACGAGCAGCGGTATCACCGGGGCGACTGGACGATGGCCGATCAGGCGATCGATTTCATCCGATCGCGAAAGGCCGGCGACCGGCCCTTCTTCCTCTCGCTCAACCCCGGCCTGGTACACGCCGCGTTCCGTACGAACCGGTTCTGGATCGACCGCATCCCGGAAGCGCTGGTTGACGTCCCGCCCGTGGACGTGAGCGGTCACCCGGCCGACGAATACCAGCGGGCGTCCAAGGCGTGGAGGCATGGCTTCGATCCCGAAACCGTCCGATCGGTTCGCCGGATCTACTTCGCGATGTGCGCCGAAGCGGATGCCGTGGTCGGGACCGTCCTGTCCGCGTTGGAGGCGTCCGGCCTGGCGGACGAGACCGTCGTCGTATTCTCGAGCGACCATGGCGAATTGGCGCTGGAGCACCAGCAGTATTACAAGATGAGCATGTTCGAGGGATCGGTGCGGGTGCCGCTCATCCTGAAGGGGCCGGGGATCGCGCGGGGGCAACGCGTGGACCGTCCGGTGTCGCTGGTCGACCTGGCGCCGACGATCTGTGACCTGGCGGGCATTGAAAAGCGCGCGTGTTTTGACGGCGAATCGCTGCTGCCGACGGCCCGGGGGGAGCCGACGGAGGGGCGGGGCTGGGCCCTTGCGAGCTACGCCGGGGTGACGTCCGATACGATGTCCTGGATGCTTCGCAAGGGGGACATGAAGCTGATCGTGAACGAGGGCTATCCCCCGCGCCTGTTCAGCCTCCGCGATGACCCCGGCGAGTTGAACGACATCGCCGGGCAGGAGCCGGACACGGCGGCGGCCCTGCTCGCCCTGCTCGACGCGGAGGTCGATCGCGAGGCCACGCTCCGGACGTGGGAGGAATGGCGAAGGCACGGCTTCGCCCAATTCCAGCGCCAGGCCCGACGGGGGCTCTACCACGATCGGTCGTACGCCCTGCGGGAGAAGCCATCGTCCGACTACCGCGACCTCATGAACAACGCCTTCACCGGATGGACCGAAGAGGATGAAGCGCGCGTCGCCGCCTGGCTCGGCGATGGGAGAGGGAGCAGTCGCGGGAGACGTGTGTCGCGCCGGGGAGCCTGGGGCGGGGATGGGCGATGAGGGACCCGCCGGGAGCGCCGACCGTCCGGTCGGCAGGACAGGGACGAGGACCGCGACCAGAGGATGCCGAGCGGACGCTCGGCGTTCCCGGGGGTGGGGACACCCAATCGGCCGCGCGACAGCGCTTGACAGGGCGCTTGACAGGGGTCGGGATAGCTGCTGGACTTTGCGCAAGGATCGGTGAGGCGTCGAGCGATGGATCGCAAGAGGCGGCGGATCGCGACCAGGGGCGGAGACCTACCGGGATACGGCGCGGGGCGCCGTCTTGGCGGCGAACGCGATCGGAATGGGCGGAAGGATGAGACGACCGGCTCTACCACGGCCCTGCTGCGGACGGCGCTTGTGCGCCGCCGCAAAGGGCGCATGTTCGAGGTAACGGAGTGATAACGAAAGAACGGTATGGTACGGTGGCTTCATGAACACATTAACTAAAGCAGACGTGCTGAGCCTGAGTGTTCCTGAGCGCATCCAGTTGGTCGAGGACATCTGGGACTCCATTGTCGAAGTGCCAGAGGAAGTCAGGCTGACGGACGCGCAAAGAGCCGAACTCGACCGCCGTCTGGAAGCGTACCACCGGAATCCAAACGAAGGGTCTCCGTGGGGGGTGGTACGACAGCGGATACGGAGCGGACGATGACGCGCCGACTCATCATCCGCCCGGAAGCAGAGGCGGAGATGGGTGACGCATTTGACTGGTACGAGGAGCGGTTCTCAGGTCTCGGGTCGGAATTCCTGATGTGTCTCGATGCCGTCTTCAGTGCAATCGTCCGGAGTCCGCAGCAGTTCCCACTCGTGCATCGAGTCGTTCGACGGGCACTCACACGTCGCTTTCCATACGAGGTGCTATTTGTGGAAAACAAGGAACGTATCGTCGTTCTGTCCGTCTTTCATGCGAAGCGGAACCCTAAACGGTGGCAAGAGAGAGTCTGAAACTCTCCTCATGGGGGCTGTCGGGCGTACCGGCGGCCATTCGGTGATGAACCGCATCGCCGATTTCCTGGAACCGCTGAACACCGAACGCCATCCGGTCCCCGCCCGTTATGGACGGCGGACCGGCATCGTGTCCTGCGGCGGGCGTTCGCCGCGCAGCAGGCGCGCGCCTTCGCCGGTCAGCCACAGGTAGTGATCGCTCGGAAGCCCCTTGTAGGTGAGGAAGCGGGTCGGCCCGACGGGCGGATCGTTCGTGCACTTGAAGATCGCCGTGCCCTCGTCCACCTCGTCGAACATCGCCACGTAGATCATTCCGGCCCCGGCCGCCTGCGCGGCGACGAACTGTGACCAGAGGAACGCTCCGCCGCGCCGTGGAATCTGGTCCAGCGGCGAGTCCGGCTTGAGGTTGTGCCAACTGAAGCCGGGAAAAACGACGGGAAGGTAGTCGATCGAAGCCTCGCGGCACCAGGCGAGATCCGGCGCCCAGTACCGTTCCGCGTGGCGCCGGGCTTCGTCCGGATTGCGATAGCGGCCCACCGTCCACGGGCTGATCACGTCGACCTGTTGCAGGAGCTCGTGCAGGGCGGGGTCGGCGACGGCATCGCGTTCCAGTTCCCGCCAGCCGGTGGGCACGCCGACCATCACGGCGCAGCCGTCGGCCTTGAGGAATTCGATCAATGCGCGGCATTCCTCGATCGTGTACCGACGCCGACCGCCGAAGCCGATGCCCCAGACGGCGACGAGCGGTTTCCCGCGGTGGTGAAGGTAGGCGGGGTCCTCGCCGATACGCATGCGCTCCCGCAGGAGCGTCCAGTCGGCGCGCACCCGGTCGACCCCGCCGGCGGGCAGTCCGCTCAGGTCGTACATCACCGCGTAGGCGCGCCCGGTGCGGTTCGCCCCTTCGCGGGCATGCGCGAGCACCGTGTTCCGGTGGTGCGCCAGCGCCGGGACGTGCAGCTCGCTGGCGAAGCGCTGCACGAACGCGCCGTCGATGCCGTAGTCGCGCATCCACTCGAAATGCCGCAGGACCGTGTCGCGGTTATAGGAGCTGAACACCTCGGCGACCCGGCCGTCGGCGTGCGTGAACCCGGTGGCGAAGCGCTCCGCCGGGCCCAGCTCCGACAGGTCCGGCCAGAGATCGACGGTCACGTTGCCCGGACCGAACGGCTGCCTCCGGTCGCGCGCCCAGTGGGTCCAGCCCAGGCCCGCGCCGTCGCCCTCGGCGTTGAACCAGCCCTGGTAGCCGGCCATGACCTTGCCCTCCAGCGTCCGGGTATCGACGTCGCGAACGCTGGGCCCGCGATAGGGCGCGAGCGGATCGGCCGAGCCCGCGAGAAGCGGCACGGCGACCGCGGCATTCGACAGCGCGGCAAGGACCAGGACCGGGCGAACATGCATGGCACCCTCCGTTTCCGGCAGGATTATGCCACGGCGCGGCCGGGAGTGGAATCGCGATTCCCCGGGCACCTGAGTAGTCACGAATGCCAAATGATCCGAATGCGGAACGCGGAATGCGGAACGTTCTGAATGCGGAACGCGGAATGCGGAATGCGGAACGGTTGGGCAACGGGTAAGGGATTCGGGTAAGAGTATACGGGTAAGGGGTGCGATCAAGGGTGCGTTGAAGCCAACGCTTAACCGCCACGCTTAACCGAACACTTAACCGCCCTTCTTAAGCGCATACTCTTCACCGACCTGCTTCCGACGGGATTCTTCCTTCGCTTTTCGATCGTAATCGGCGGCGGCGCTTTCGCTGGCGGGCTCGGCGTCTCGACGCGAAAGCGGTCCACGATTACGCTGGCGCGGAACAC